>NZ_QCZL01000003.1:0-313218 GCF_003634395.1 Yersinia sp. IP36721 | reverse complement strand
AGGGAACCCACTTAGTGGGCAGGCGATACGTGCGGAGGCGCGGATTGTTAAGGCTCGCGCTTACGAGCCTTAACTCGATTGAGGCTGTTGAGGTGAGATATTCACCAATCGAATACCAACCCCTTGCCCCCGCCCCGCGGCCGCTATCACAAGGTAAGCAAACAAAAATTAATTCTCTTTCGTTTCCTCTACACTCATCTTCACGTCCTCTTGCTCAGCACTCCCCATCGAAGCCTGACGCAAAGGCTGGACGCAAACCGCAATAACCGCCCCTAAACCCGCAGCAGCGACCCCATAGGACAACGCAGCTAAAGCCGGTGTCATCAAACGCGCCAGCAAACCTAATCCCAATGCGCCCAAAGACTCACCGGTAACAAACTGCACATTCCACAGACTATTAACTCGCCCCAGTAATGCGTCCGGTGTATGACTTTGAACCAAAGTATATTGCAGCAATCCGCTGATCGAACCCAGATAGCCATACAACAGCAGCCCCGGTAATGCCAGATAGAAATTATTAGTCAAACCCAGCGTTGCGATAGATAAAAATGCCGCTATAGACGCATACATCAACACCAAACCGGGACGGCGAACCTCCGCGACCCAACCGCTAGTAAAGGCTCCGATAGTCGCCCCTAACGGCACTACCGAATACATAATCCCAATCTGCGAGGCACCAACGTGATAAGTATTTTCAGCCAGCGCAGGGAACAGCACGCGAATCGCTCCGACCATGCTTACCAATGTCCCCAACAACACGACCGAGCCAACCACTTTATTGCTCAATACGAAGGAAATACCGCTGGCCAAAGCACGCAGCGGGTGTTCATGCTGCGTCACCGTCGGTTTCATCTGCGGTAAACGCAACAGCGGCAGCAGCGTCAGCATCGTACCCGCAGCCGCAATACCGTAGTTCCAACCCACTCCGCCGTAAACAATAATCAGACCGCCAATAGCCGGTGAAAGAATTGACCCCAAACGCACGGTCAGCATACTCAAACCGCCCGCCGCCGCCAGATTTTCACGTCCAACCAGCGATGGCGTAGCCGCCATTAACGCCGTCATGCCCAAAGCGCCGAAAAAACCGTCCCAAGTTGCCAGCACGTACAGCACCCACAGTGAAGGCGTGGCGGCAAAAGCGTTTATACTCAGACCAACAAAACCCAAACCGCAGGTAAAACGAGCGAATAAAATCAAACGACGTCGATCGAGACGATCGGCCAATACACCGCCCAACAGCAGACCAATAAACATGCCCAAGCCATCTAACGTGACGGCTAACCCTACCTGCAGGGTGGAGCCGGTCATCGCCTGGATTTGTACCGGCACCGCAACGGTAAGCATCCCCAAGCCTAATACCGAGATCAGGCGAGCAATAAATACCGCCCGAAAATTTGCATTGTTCTTTAACAGGCTGAAATCCAAAAGAATGGGTGACTTTGCCATGATTATCTAATCCATTAATGTCGACAGAAATGCTGCCGGACATGGCCCTATTGACCGAAAAAAGTGTATTGTCACGCGGATACTCGCAGAATTTTGCTGATGTAATCCAATAATGACTCGTGCTAACATAGCGCAAACAAATAATAATGATAATCAAAACGATAACAATAATCATTTTATTAAAGAAGAATCGTTATGTCCCTTGATAAGACACTCAACATACCCGTTGCGGCTAGCCAATCGGGCCGCTTCTCTAACGACCGTCGTCGTGTATTCGGTTTATTTCTTTGCCTCACTCTACTGCTGATTATCATGGCCTGTAGCCTGATGTTCGGTGCCAAAGCCATTCCTCTAGACGTGGTATGGCGCAGCTTGCTGGGGGAACACAGTGGGCAAGACAGTACCCTGATTTTGGAATCCCGTTTACCTCGCACGCTGATTGGCGTATTGGCCGGAGCGGCTTTGGGGCTTTCGGGCGCAATTATTCAGGCACTGACTCGCAACCCGCTGGCCGATCCTGGTATTCTCGGCGTCAATGCCGGAGCCAGTTTTGCCGTTATTATCGGCATTACCGTTTTTGGGGCTAACGCCATCAGCGGCTATATGATTTTTGCGTTTGTCGGTGCAATGCTTACCACGCTATTGGTTTATTGGGTCGGAACCTTGGGAGCCGGCGGTGTGAATCCGTTGCGCCTGACTTTATCTGGCGTCGCTATTGGCGCGGTTCTCACCGGAATTTCCTCCGGCATCTCTCTGACTCACCCCACGGTTTACGACAGCGTCCGATTCTGGCAAGCAGGCTCGCTGGATATTCGCAATATGTCAGTGGTTACCGCAGTCACGTTGCCGATCGTAGTCGGCACCTTAATCAGTCTATTGCTGGCGCGTCCGTTGAACGCCATGCATATGGGAGAAGATCTGGCGGCAGCTTTAGGTGCGCATATTGGCCGTACTCAATTCTGGTCAGTCGTTGCCGTAACTCTGCTGTGCGGCGCAGCTACCGCAGCCGTCGGCCCTATCGCCTTTGTTGGCCTGATGGTGCCGCATATCGCCCGTTGGTTGGTCGGCCCCAATCAATGCTGGATTCTGCCTTTTACGCTGGTGATGACGCCTATCTTGCTGCTGTTCTCCGATATTGTCGGCCGTTTTCTGGTTCCTGGTGAGCTGCGAGTTTCCATCGTTACCGCCTTTATCGGCGCGCCGCTGTTAATAGGATTAGTACGCCGTAACGCAAGGATGACCGCCCTGTGAAATCAATCACTCAACCTTGGATTATTGGCCACAGTGACGGCCGGATAAATCTGCGCGTGCGTCCACGCAGTTTGTTGACCTGCGCCCTGTTGCTGCTGGCCTGCCTGATATTGGGCGCGCTAGCGTTAACTTTCGGCACGCTAAAACTCTCGACCAATCAGGTGGTTAGCGCTCTGTTTGGTCAGGCCAACGGTTATATCAATACCATCGTCATTCAGTGGCGGCTACCGCGAGCGGTTATGGCGCTAATTTTCGGAGCAGCGCTAGGCATCAGCGGCGCTTTGTTCCAATCGATGATCCGCAACCCTTTGGGTAGCCCTGATATTATTGGTTTTAACTCCGGTGCTTATACTGGCGCACTGGTGGCTATTATTCTGTTCAATGGCAGCTATTTTGAGATTGCCAGCAGCGCCTTAGGCGGCGGTTTGCTTGCCGCTGCGGCAGTGTATTTACTGGCTTACCGTCAGGGAATACAAGGATTCAGGCTAATTATCGTCGGGATTGCGGTCGGTGCAATGCTGACGGCATTTAATACCTGGCTAACCATTACCGCCTCGCTGGAAGCGGCTCTCAGCGCAGCAGCCTGGGGAGCCGGTTCGCTGAACGGCATCACCTGGGCCAAAGCCGCACCTTCGAGCCTATTCATTTTATTGGCTACGATGCTGGTGGCGTTGCTTAGCCGCCGTATTCCGCTGCTAGAAATGGGTGACGATGCCGCCGGCGCCTTGGGCATTCCCGTTGAAAAAACCCGGCTCGGGCTAATGGCAATTGGGGTTATTTTGATGGCAGCGGTCACCGCCGCCGCCGGGCCAATTTCATTTATTGCCCTGGCCGCCCCACAGATTGCCCGCCGCCTGACCGGTACGCCTTCGGTCACGCTCATTCCTTCTGCTTTGATGGGAGCGTTGCTGCTGGCTGCCGCCGATTTGTGCGCCCAGCATCTGTTTTCACCTAATCAGCTACCGGTGGGCGTGGTGACCATCAGCATCGGCGGGCTGTACCTTATTTGGCTTCTAATTCGCGAGTCCCGCCGATCATGAGTAATCTGTATGCTAACCCTGTAAACACCGCCGAAAACCGCCTGCGAGCCAAAGCCGTAACCTTAGGTTACGAAGGGAAGATCATCAGTGAAAACCTGAACGTTTCTATCCCCGACGGCGAATTCACCGTCATTGTCGGTCCAAACGCCTGCGGCAAATCTACCCTACTGCGGGCGCTAAGCCGCTTACTAAAACCTCAGGCTGGCGAGGTAATTCTCGACGGGAAAAATATCGCCCGCTATGACACTAAACATGTGGCTCGCCACCTCGGGCTACTGCCGCAAACCTCACTGGCGCCGGACGGTATCACGGTCATGGATCTGGTCGCCCGAGGTCGTTATCCGCACCAAAAACTGCTCCAGCAGTGGACACAGGCGGACAAACTCGCGGTACTCGAAGCAATGCAGGCCACCGGCGTTAGCGAGCTAGCCGATCGCACGGTTGATGCACTGTCCGGCGGACAGCGTCAGCGGGTCTGGATCGCTATGGTTTTGGCGCAGCAAACACCGCTGTTGCTCTTGGATGAGCCAACCACCTATCTGGATATTGCTCATCAGATTGAATTACTGGAGTTATTCAGCGATCTGAACCGCGAACGCCAGCACACGCTGGTGGCCGTATTGCACGATCTGAACCACGCCTGCCGCTACGCCACCCATATTATTGCCATGCGCGATGGTCAGGTGGTGACAGAAGGCGCACCGCGCGAGGTCATTACCGCTGAGCTGGTGGAAAAAGTATTCGGGATGCCTTGTCTGATTATTGAAGATCCGGTTTCCCATACCCCACTGGTTATTCCCAAGGGGCGAGTGAAGAATAAAGGATAAATAGGTTCATTTGGCGCTGAAATGGCAAAGTTGGGGGCAAAATGGATTCCTATGGGAAATATATTTTTTCCCATAGGCTATTTATACAAATTTTGAGCGTATGTCGCGCATATCATTGATGGAATCCATTTAATTCATGGTAATTATCAATTAGGAAGAACCTATGCCACAGATAACATCAAGCGCCTTCAGTAGCCGACTTGCATTTTTTAACCAACTGAATAATAAACCCGAGACAGAAAGCCGCTCCAGCGGAATGGGAAAACTCTCTCAGAGTTTTACCGGCGTGCGGAATAGCGCCTCGTCTCAATTTTTTCCCCGCCCAAAAACTACCGCTGATCAAACTGACGGCTCTTTCCGTTCCAACCTAAATGTGCGCCAATCCGCTAACGGCGAAGCCCCGGCAGCCCCCATGTCCAAAAGAGTCTCTATTCTGGATGTCATGAAGCTCAAAATGGAAGCAGAAGGGCAACCATTTGACAGTTTTATCAACAAACTTAAGTCGGTAAAAGTGACAGATGCTCCGCCTCCGATTAAACGTCAGGAACTTGCACCTGCGGCTCCGATAGCGGCACCTATTGCTCCAGTGAATGTTAGCTTTCAAAACGGTGTGATTCCTCCGCCTCCGCCGCCTCCGATGTTCTCCGCGCCAGTGAAGGCCAAATATGTCCCAACAGAGATAAAGCCGGCCAGTAAGGAGGATATTGCCAATCTGGCGGCTGCGCAGTTGGCTAAAGTGGCGAAGAAATCAGAACCTAAACACCAGATGCCAGCAGATTTTATGGCAGCATTGCTCGCAAAATTGCCGAAGAAGATTGAATAACCAGTGGCTGAGAAACAACAGAAAAAAGCAGTGACTCACTGATAAATCCTCTGGTTAAAATAGTCGTTAGCTAAAGATAGAAAATATTCAGGCCAGCATATTCGCTGGCCTGATGTTTATGAGTTACGGCAGTCTGTTACGGTTAGCAGTCACGCTTATTTTCCCAAACTGCCGATGTCACTCAGCAATTGGTTTAGCAAGGGACCCAGCACTTTGAGCGTTTCCGGCGACATCATGGTGATATGGGAACAATCAAGCTCAAAAGTACGCAGATTCTTCACATACGGAGCCCAGATCTCTGCCGGTGTTTCACCTTCAGGCTGGGTTTGCGTCGCCACAAACAGCGTGGTTTCGCCGTGATAAACCGCCGTGGTAGCCGCAGATAACAGGCCAACCGAATCGTCATAGTTAGCCTGAATCTGATCGAACATTTTACGCTTTTCTTCCAGCTCATCGCCGGTAGCCGCCATAAATAGCTCACGCTCACGTTCCACTTCAGCCAATGCTTCGGCTTCAATTGGCGCATTCCAGTCCTGAGTTTCAGGCGGGTAAGTATCGAGTAAACCGAGGAATGCCACTTCCTCGCCCTGTTCCTGCAATTTTACCGCCATACCCTGAGCAATGGTGCCGCCCAATGAATAACCCATTAAATGATAAGGCCCCGTAGGCTGAATGCGGCGTAGCGTTGCCAGATGCTGTTCGCACATTTCATCCATGTTGGCGCATTCGGCGATAGCGCCGCCGGGACGCGGCGATTGCAGCCCCAGAACCGGCCATTTACCTGACAGATAACGCGGTAACTGGCTGAACTGCCAAGCAAAACCTGAAGCCGGATGCACACAGAACAATGACGCACCGGAGCCTTGTCGCAATGTCATCACTTCGCCAAAACCGATTTCATTCTGGTTTTGTGACTGTGGCTGGCTCAGCGCCGCTGCCAGACCAGCAACCGTAGAAGCAACCATTACCTGACCCACGGCTACTGGCTGTTTCAATTCACGGCGCAAATCTGCCGCTAAACGCATGGCTAACAGAGAATGGCCACCGGCAGCAAAGAAGTCGGTATCCGCGCCCACGGAATCTACCCCAAGCAGGCTGGCAAACATTTCCGCAATTCGGGTTTCCAATCCTTCAGCCGGAGCTCGCCCGCCGTTATCTGACTGGCTAGCCGGTGCTGGCAAGGCTTTGCGATCCAGCTTTCCGTTGGCGCTGAGTGGGAAGGCCTCCAGACTCACGATAACCACCGGCACCATATGAGCAGGTAAACGCTCAGTTAACGCATTACGCAGGACTTCGGTATCGACTTCCATCTGTCCGGCAGTCGGTACGATATAGCCCACCAGTTGACGGCTGTCGGCACCGGCCAGAACGCCTTCAGACCCGACCAGCGTGCGAGCTACCACCACCGCTTGCTGCACCTGCGGTAATTCCAACAGCGCAGATTCGATCTCACCCAGTTCGATGCGTTGACCGCGAATTTTCAACTGATCGTCGCTACGTCCCAGATATTCCACCTCGCCGTTAGCCAACCAACGGGCAATATCGCCAGTGCGATACATTCGCTGACCGCAATCGAAAGGATCGGCAACGAAGCGGCTGGCGGTCAGATCCGGACGCGCATAGTATCCCTGCGCCAACTGCACGCCGCACAGATAAAGATCGCCCGCCACACCCACAGGAACCGGTCGCAATAGATGATCGAGAATACGCAGCTCAGTGTTCCATACCGGTTTACCGATCGGCACACTATTGCCAGTGATCCGCGCCAGATCCGCGCCGTAAGCCGGTTGATAAGTGACGTCCACCGCGGCTTCCGTAGGCCCGTACAGATTATGTAACGGCGCAGAGAAACTTTGTTGATACAACTCTGACAGTTCGCGGGAAAGCGCTTCACCACTGCAGAATACCCGACGCAGGCTGGTGCAGGTTCGTCCCTGCCCGCTCATGGCGCTGACAAAAGCAGCCAGCATGGAAGGCACAAAATGAGCGGTTGTCACGTCGTAATCTTCCACGATCGCCCGCAGCGCTTCCGGATCGCGATGAGCCTCCGGCGGAGCCATAACCAATCTGGCTCCAGTAATCATCGGCCAGAAGAACTCCCACACCGATACGTCGAAGCTACAAGGGGTTTTCTGCAATACCACGTCATCACTGCCTAATGGATACTCATTTTGCATCCACAACAGTCGGTTAACGATGGCACCGTGAGAAACCACTACGCCTTTTGGCCGACCGGTCGATCCCGAGGTATAAATCAGATAGGCCGGATGATCGGGGGTGATAGAAGGCGCGACAAAATCCTGCGCCGCAGGCCAAGGCTGAGCTAACCGATCCAGTAATAACAACCCCCCCTGACCGGCGAAGCGCTCCGCCAGATCGCTGAGAGTTATAATTAAGCGTGGCCGGGCGTCCTGGATCATGTAAGCCAAACGATCGTCCGGATAACCGGTATCCAATGGCAAGTAAGCCGCACCGGCTTCCAGTATCGCCATCAGCGATAGACTGAGATCCACCGAGCGTGGTAAGGCGACCGCCACTCGATCGCCGGCGCGCACGCCCTGCCGCTGTAGATGAGCGGCCAACGCGGTCACTTTTTCACGAACCTGTTGATAATTTAGCTGCTGATGGATATCCAATAGCGCCAGATACAGCGGCGTTTCCTGCGCCTGCTGAACCATCAGGTCACACAGCGTCACCGCCGGTAGCGCTACGCCGGTATTATTGATTTCGGCTAGCAGGGCTTTCTCATCCGGCGTTTGCAGATCCAGCGCTGACACCGGTAATTCCGGCTGATAAACCAGATATTCCAGCAACATAACCAAACGTTGTGCCACCCGCTGTGGATCTTGTACCACATCGCGATATTCCAACTGCAACTGCAGTTTTTCCCCCGGTAGCGCCAGCAGCGCCAACGGATAGTGTGTATAGCCACGGTTATTTAGACCGGCGCAACGCAGGCCGTGGAATGCCTGTTGATGTAACTTACTGTTTTCAGGATAGTTCTCTACGACTAACAGCGTATCAAACAGCGTGTTAGCACCGGCCAGGCGCTGAATTTCCCCCAACCCGAGCCCATCATGCTCCAACAGCTGAATTTGCTGCTGTTGCAACGCGTTTAGTTGCGCGAGTAATGGCAGATTTGGCTGTAATTTAACTCTGACCGGAATGGTATTACTGAACAAACCTATATGTTGCTCAATACCTTCCACTTCCGCATAGCGGCCGGATACCGGCGAACCGAATACCACATCGTTGCGGCCACTCAGTGCGCCCAGTAAAGTCCCCCAAACCCCTTGTAACAGGGTGTTCAGCGTCAAACCTTCCCGACGCAGCAAAGCGACCAATCCCGCCGTCAGCTCGCAGCCTAACTCCACCGCCAACTCCCGAACCGGACCTGATGAGTTAGCTTCAGGGTAAAGAATCGAGGGCGTTGCGCCCAGCATCGCCTGTTGCCAGATCTGACGATCCTGCTGAAGATCTCGCTGCGTCATTTGATTGATTAGCGAACCGTAGCTAACTTTCAGTGGTGCCAACGGCAGATTGCCGTAAGCATGCAGTAGATCATGCAGCATGATCGAAGATGACCAGCCGTCACCGATCAGGTGATGAGCAACCAGGATCAATGCGTGACGATCGGCGGTATAGCGCACCAGTACCGCTTCCAATAACGGACACGGGCTGGCGGCGATCAAATCTTTCGCGAGCAAGCTACGTTCCAGATTATGGAACTCCACGGCCTGCCGATCCGCCGTCATTTCTGACAGATCCAGCACTCGCCACGGCACATTCATTTGAGTTGTATCGATCGTCGGCAGAATTTGCAGCGGCTCACTGTGCAATTCAGTGTCAAAGATCGCCGCCAACTGTGGATAGCGAACCAGCAACAGCTCCAACGCGCCGCGCAGGCGGTCAGCATCCAACGGCCCTTCCAGCTCAAAACGGCTCATTGCGTTGTAGTTATTCGCCTCACGACCTAGCTGGGCGTGGAACAGCAAACCTTGTTGCAGCGGCAATACTGGCAGCACCGCGCTGACAGCACCGTATTTCTCCGTGACCGCGGCCATTACCGTGTCTGGCAGTTTACCTTCTGCCGTCGGTTTACCCGGTGCCCTCTCGCCCATAGGCTGCAACGCCTGCGCCATTCGCGCCGGAGTGCGTTGAGAGAAAATATCTCGCGGACGCAATTGATAACCTTGCCGGCGCAGTGCCGTACCCAACGCCATAGCGGAAATACTATCGCCGCCCAGTGCGAAGAAATCATCATCCGCGCCAACCTGTTCCAACCCCAGCAGATCGGCCGTGGCCTGACAAATCAGAGTTTCTTCTGGCGTTTGCGGTGCACGGCTAATTTGCTGCACCGCGCGTTCCGGTGCAGGCAGCGCCTGACGATCGATTTTACCGTTTACCGTTAGCGGCAACTCATTTAACACCACCAACACCGCTGGCACCATATAGTCTGGCAGGGTCGCGGCAAGCTGTTCCAGTAACTGGCTGGAAAGCTGCGGATTAGCATTCAGATCCGCATCTGGTACCGAGCAATAGCCGATTAAACGGTGGGTAGCTCCAATAGCTTCGGCAATCACCACCGCCGTGCTGACCTGCGGCAATGCCACCAGCGCATTTTCCACTTCTCCTAATTCGACGCGGAAGCCACGCACTTTAATCTGGTGGTCAATACGGCCAACGAAATCAAGCTGTCCCTCCGGCGTCCAGCGCATTAAGTCGCCGCTGCGGTACATCACCTCTCCCTCACGGAAAGGATTCGCCACAAAGCGCGCCGCCGTCAGATCCGGGCGGCGCAGGTAGCCGCGCGCCAAACCGGCACCGGCGATATACAACTCACCCATCACGCCAACCGGCACTCTCTCTAACTTGTTGTTCAGCAGATACACTTCGGTATTAGCGACTGGTCGGCCAATAACTGGCTGATCGGAAACTCGCGTACTGGTTCCCAAGGTGTCAATGGTGTATTCCGATGGCCCATAATAGTTATGAACGTTTAATTCCGGATGTTGCTTAAGCAGATTCCACAGGCGCGGCGTGGCCGCTTCTCCACCGATCATAATGAAGGCCGGACGATGACGCCCGTTTTCCAGCAGACCACTGTCGATCATTTGAGAGAAGAATGACGGCGTGATATCCATTGTATCTATGGGTATCTCATCCATCATTTGCACCAATGAATAAGCGTCGCGGCGCATTTCTTCGTCGAAGATATACAGCTCACAGCCGATCATCATCCAGAACAAGGGTTCCCAGGAGGAATCGAAGGAAAACGACGCAGTGTGTCCGGCACGCATCCGGCGGCGATGCTGCCGAGCAAATTCCGCCATTGCCGGGCCGTATAAATTATCGGCATGCGCCACCAGCAGATTGAGCAGGCCGCCATGGGTGCTCATCACCCCTTTTGGTCGTCCCGTGGAGCCAGAAGTGTAAATAATATAAGCCAGATGCGCACCACTGAGCGCTTCACGCCGTTCGGCGTCAACGACAGGTTGAGTCGGTAATGCCGCACATTCGCTGCGGAAAACCTCGTCATCCAGGCTTAACGTCACAGCGAGTTGCGGCAATTGCTCACGGATGCTGTTATGAGTTAATAACAGGCAAGGACGCGCGTCATCGCACATCAATTCCAGTCGATCCAGCGGATAGTCCAGATCAAGCGGCATATAGGCCGCGCCGCTCGCCAACACCCCTAAAATAGCCACCAGAGAATCGACCGAACGTGGCAAACCTATCGCAACCACATCGTCAGCACCGACGCCGCGAGCAATCAGCGCCCGCGCCAATTGCGCTACTCTAACCGAAAGTTGCTGATAACTAAGACGATGCTCGCCGCAGGCTACCGCGCAATCCTCCGGCTGCTGGGTAACGCGAGAATGGAAAATATCCAGTACCGAAACCGCACGGGCAGGCATGGAAATCGCCGGTCCGTTGGCCCATTGAACGATAGCCGCCAGTTCCTGCGGATCGATCAATGACAGTTGCCCGATCGCCACATTTGGCTGGCGAGCGATCTGTTGGATCAAATATTGAATACGCTGAGCGTGTAAACGCAGGCTGGCCATATCGTAGCGCGCCGGATTAGCGGTTAACTCAACGCTAAGCTGACCTTCATCCAGATACAGGTTGAACTCCAAATCCTCCACCGGCCCAGAAGCCATTTGATGAGTGATCCCATCAATACCGGCAAAATTCAGCTGATATTCAAACAGTTTGAAATTAATGGTTGGGCCATACAAATCCTGCCCTGCACCAACCATTCCGAGATCGCGCCGCAGTTGATCGGCTTCGTAACGCTGGTGGCGTCGCAGCGTTTTCAGCTCTAGAGCCAGATTACGCGCGACTTCGGCCAGAGTGAGATCGTCGCGCATTTTCGCCTGTAGCGGCAGCACGTTGACCACCGGCCCCAGCGCGCCAATAGCCACAGAACCCATTCGGCGCATAAATGGAAAACCGACGGAAAGATGCTGTTGCCCGCTCATACGATACAAATAGCTCATCACCAAGGCAATCGCCATATCCGCCGCAGATAGACGCTGCGATTTTACCGCTTCAGTAATGGCCGAAAATTGGGGGATATCAGTGGAGAAGTGGTAGCGCAGCGGCAAAGGAGAGAGATTCTGTTCGCCGCTGTTTTTCCCAGAGGAAGACAGACAAACCGGCACCGGCAGCTCCGCCGCGTGCTGTAACCAGAACTCACGATCCTTAGCTTCCGCTTCCGACCCTTGATAGGCCAGATATTCGGCCACCACTTCGCTAAAAGCGGTAAACGGATTTTCACCTGCGGGCAATCCAGACACCAGCGCAGTATAGATCTCAGCTATACGTCGCGTTAATGCGGTAAAACTAAAGCCATCCACCATTAAATGATGATAACGCTGATACCACAACCAGCGCTCTTCGCCTTCAGGCCGATCTTTCGCCGGACTCACTCGGAATAACAGATGGCGATAACCCGGAACATTCGCAGATTCAGGACGATCCGCTCCCAAAAGATCCGCTTCCATCAAAACCTGAGCGGCGAGGGCGGCATCGTTTCGATCTCGCCAATCCAATATTTCCGCAGGCGCGATCTGCTTAGGATCGATGGCCTGAGGAATCCACTGTACCGGCCCGTTATCACCCGTGCCAAAGCGGGCGTGGACAATATCGGCCTCGGCCAGTCCCTGACGGAGCGCGGCTTGAAAATGTGCCACATCGAGATGACCACGGAGTTCGATATAATGCGCGACAGCGTAAGCGTTATTTTGGACCGCGATCTGATCGGCAAACCAGATACCCGGTTGAGCTGCGACCAGCGGTAATTCGCTTTCGTTCGCGGCCGAAAAAGTTAGGGTTAAAGCCTCTGACACGGCAACAATTCCTTATTTGGCAAGTATCAAGAATCCGGTTATTCCGGCGTCTGTCCATCGGTCATGCTGGGCTATCTCATTCGGCGCAGCCTGTCAGCGGTTACGCATCTACAGCGCGAAAAAACCGCCTGACAAAGCATTTTTAAGGGTTTTAGGCGCTGCTAGATGCAACATGACAAGAGATAGGTTTTTATTCCGGTTGAGCATTCATCAGGCGCTGAGGGCGCATATCCGTCCAGTTCATTTCCAGATAGCGTACGCAGGCTTCCCTTACCGCCGGACCAAATACCGGTTCCCAACCGGCGGGAATCGCAGTGATTTCAGGCCACAGGCTGTACTGGCGCTGAGCGTTGATCAGCACAAAAAAGGGAATGCTTTCATCATCAAAAGGGTTCACTTGGGCTTCATTCATCATATTAATTACTGTCATTTTTAAGATTGAGTAAATAATGCAGACCATCGATTAATCCGCCCCGCCAGCACACGGCATCATGCCCGCCAGAATAAAAGCGGCAGTTTACGCGGTGAGGGGATTGCTCTAATGCATGCTGCATTTCCTGATTAACCTGATAAATCACGTCTTCCCTGCGCCCTGCCTCCATAAAGATATCCAGTTGATGATCGGCTCCCACGCCTTGCTGAACTTGCTGAGTAAGCCAACCGGCAACTTCAGCGTTGCCGTCGGGCATCAGCGCGGAATCATCCATACACGGCCACCAAAATGAACCTGACTGACTGAGTACGCAGCCAAAGCGCTGCGGCCAATGTAGCCCAGCATACAGCGCGGCTAAGCCGCCATAACTTTGCCCTGCAACCACAGTGCGTGAGGCCAGGCCACTAAAAGGCTGATACTGCGCCACCAGCGGCAGAAGTTCGGCCTGAATCGCCAACCAGAACTCCCGATTACAAGGCAACTCTTCCCCGCGATGCTGCTGATCGATAACGTCAATCAGCACATAAACGGTGGGAGGGAGCTGGCCGCTCTCGGTTTGTCGATCCAACACGCCAAATACCGGCTGCCCCTGCGCCCAATATTGCCCATCCAGCAAAATAGCCAACGGACGATCCTGCGGTTGATCGGTTTCCCCAGTGGAATAGATCCAAATATTGCGACTATTACCGAGCAACTTACTGTTCCAGAGGATCTTATGCAGACGCGCCGGATCGACTGGCGGCGGATTGCCAGCATCGACGTCTTTCCAAGCAGGCTGCGGAAGTGAAGCGGGAAGATGTACTGCAGAGAGAGGTGTGCCACGGTTGCTGTAATGTGGTCGAATTCGATTTAGCGGGTCGCTTTCTGCCAGATCCAGTAAAGAAATCCACCAGTTACGCTGCGCCATGCGCCGCTGCTCATGGCTACCTTCCGGCAGTTGCAAACACTGGCTGGCGCTGACCGGAATCACGCTATAGCTACCGCGAAAATCAGGCTCAACCTCAGTCTGCCAATACCACACATCGGAATCACCGAGGCGCTTTAGGCATTCAGGCGTAAAACTGTGGTGGTCAGTGACACCGTTAACATCAATATAAACTCGGTTGAGGGAAGACTGCTGAGCGTTTCCCTGTGGGTCTCGCCATAAAAACGTCAGTTTTACCCGATCTGTCTCTCTAGGTTCAACCAGAGGAGTGCCCCACTGCGCGACCTGTTGCCACCATGCCTCACTGCCAGCCTGAGGATCGCTTAATAAGCTTTGGCTGTCCGGATAACTGTTCACTGCATTCACAACCTTCCCTCGCTGTTTCAACTTTCTGTATCAGTCCTGAAAACCATTAGGCAGGCTAAAGATTGATTCATATATATTTAGGGATACAAGCAAACACAAATAATATTGAGAACTATTTGTGTTTGCAATAACATAGTTGGCATTCGCTCTAATACATCAACTTAAGTTTGCTCACCCCATAGGCAAACTGGCGGCGCTTAGCACAAAAATAAAGCGGTAATACCGTCGATGTACTGATTTTGGCTGGATTGGATGGCCTTAGAGACACTGCGTTAAGGTTTGGCAGGAATGCGCGAACATACCCAGCCGAGCCTGACAATACGTAATACCGGGTGACCTTAAGCCCTGATTGCGCAAACACGCTTTTTATTTTTATTAATTGTGTTCTAGGTAAGGGATAAATCATGTTCGATCTTTCTGGCAAATTGATGCCAAGGAAACTACCGCTTCGCGTCAGCTCTACCTCTAAGACTTTACTATTTACCTCTGCACTTATTCTTATTCCGTCTCTCGGCGCTCAGGCCGAGACGAATAAAACTGCCAATGCGCCGAAAGAAGATAAATTAGTGGTGGTTGCACAGGCGGGCAGTGGGGAGGAAGATTCAGGTTTTGTAGCGACCAATAGCTCCACGGGGACGAAAACCGATACTCCACTGATTAAAACACCTCAGGCCATCTCCGTTGTTACCCGTGAGCAAATGGCGGCGCAAGATGCGACCTCAGTCGCTCAGGCATTGCGTTATACCGCTGGCGTTATCTCTGAATATCGCGGCGCTTCCAACCTGAATGACGAAGTGACTATTCGCGGTTTCGGCTCCGTTCCTCGTTTCCTCGATGGTTTGAGCTATAGCTCCATCGGCGGCGTGCGTCGCGCTGGCCAAATCGATCCCTGGATGCTGGAACGGGTTGAAGTCGTCCGTGGCCCGGCGTCGGTTTTATATGGTCAGGTTAACCCAGGCGGCCTGATTAATATGGTCAGCAAGCGCCCTACCGCTGAAAGTATCCATAAAGTACAGGCTCGCGTCGGAAATAATAAACTGGCCGAAGCGGCATTTGATTTTGGTGGCGCCCTTGATGACGAGGGGAAAGTCCTTTATCGCCTGAACGGTATCGGCCGCACTCAAGATGATGCGGTGCAATCATTTAAGCAGGAACGTTTTGCCATTGCTCCGGCAATAACTTTCTTACCAAATGAAGATACCAGCTTCACCTTATTAACCAGCTATCAAAGAGAGCCTGAAGCCGGTTCACGTAACTTCCTTCCGGCCAGAGGATTACTGACCGCGACTCAGTATGGTTATATTCCGCGTGATTTTAACGTCAGCGATCCCGCATTTGATCAATCATGGCGTGAACAAACTTCCGTCGGTTATGCTTTCGAGCATTATATTAATGACACCTTTAAATTCCGTCAGAATCTGCGTTATACCCAAATAAAGCAGCATTATAATTATCTGGTATTTTTGGATATGCAGCCTGACAACCGCACCATGAATCGCCGTGCGCAAATCGAAAGACAGCAATATGGCGAATTCTCGCTTGATAACCAATTGCAGGCAGATTTCTGGACCGGTGAATTAAACCACACGGTATTAACTGGGCTGGATTACAAACGTACCCGAATTGATAGCCAGTTCCTGATGGATCGCGGCAGCAAATACGATTTGGACTGGGTATCTCCGGTTTATGGTCTGAATATTCAGGAAAGCGCGCTGGGAGTCAGCGATGACGATCTGAATAAACTGGATCAGGTTGGCGTTTATCTGCAAGACCAAATCGAATATGGCAACTGGAATCTATTGCTGTCCGGTCGCTATGACTGGTCGCAAATGAAAGCATTAAGCCGCGTCACCAGCAAACAGACGCAGCAGGATGATAACGCCTTCACCGGTCGCGCAGCGGTGCTGTACGCCTTTGATTCCGGTATTTCACCTTACGTCAGCTATAGCACCTCCTTCGAGCCGAATACGGGTAAAGGCGCACCGGGTCACGAAGCGCTGAAACCTATTACCGCTCGTCAGGTGGAAGCCGGTATCAAATATCAACCGCCGGGTTCGCAAACCTTGCTGACTGCGGCTCTATATGATTTACGTCAGAAAAACATCAGCCAGCGCGATCAGGTGCTGAACTACGACATTCCTATCGGGGAAACTCAATCTCAAGGCTTGGAAACCGAATTAAAAAGCGCGCTAAGCGATAATATTGATGTCATCGCGTCTTATACCTACACCACGGCTAAAGTGCGCGAAACAACCCGCGTTGGCGAGCAAGGTAAAATGCCACCCACTATTCCACACCACGCTGCGGCGCTGTGGGGGATGTATACCTTTAACGAAGGCGTGCTGAGTGGTTTATCTACCGGTGCTGGCGTACGTTATATGGGCACCAGTTGGGGTGATAGAAAGAACACATTCAAAGTACCGGCGTCTACCGTGTACGACTGGATGATGCGTTACGAATTAGGTAATGCAGTTCCGACGCTGAAAGGGACCTCACTACAGGTTAACCTGAATAACATCACCGATAAGAAGTACGTGGCAACCTGTTCAACCGATTCCGCCTGCTTCTATGCTCCGGGTCGTACTGCTACCGCAACCGTCAGTTATTCCTGGTAATCGCTGCGTATACACCGCGCCTGTCTGCTGGCAGGCGCCGATTTCCTACTGCCTTCCTCTTATCTTCCATACAAACCTTAAAGAAAGGTAAATATTTCCCCACGCGTTCACTCTCCCTTCATCGCCACGACAATATAACTTTATAAAATATAATAAGTTAACCTAATAATAACTTTCCCTCTCATGTCATTTAACCTTTCTAAAATTAGGGTTTTATCTTTATACTCGCCCCATCACCCATTGAGGCAAAACTATGTCAGCGTCCGTAGGAATACCCCAGTTAATGCACCGCATACGCACCAGTACCCAGCGTATGTGCGGGCTGCTGTTGGTATTTTTCTGGCTGATACTTAATGCTCAAGTTGCGGTAGCTGGCCATCATTGCGATTTGATGCTGTCCGACAAACCGGCGGTTATTCAGCATCAGGAACATACTCGGCAGACGATGGATATGTCCCACGGTCAGGCGCAAAATGCGCTGTGTGACAAACACTGCGTGCCGGATTCGATGCAGCCAGACGGCAGCGTTATCGCGCTAGCCGCTTTACTTCCACAAACCGAACTGCGGCTCGCAGCGGTTCAAACCCATGAAGTGATACAAAAAAGCGATTGGTATTCCCCTCCCATCGCCGGACCTCCGACGGAGATCGTTTTCTGTCGTTTCAGAGAATAACTCCAGACCTTGATATCCCCTGTATGCCGTCATTCAGCGGCACCTTGCGTTTATTTATTGTCTGGAGTTAATCATGAAAATCCTTATTGCTACCCTTTTCCTCGTGTTACCTACCGCCGTTTTCTCAGCCGATCCGCATTCCCATCAGCATATGTATCAACCGGATGCATCGAGTACATCCGTAGAAACCATTTATCAGTCCCAAGGTAAAATTAAGACCTGGAGCGCCGCAGGGGTATTCATCAGTCATCAGGCCATTCCAGCTCTTAACTGGCCGCCGATGACCATGAGCTTTAGCTTACCCACAGCAGATAATCTGCAACCTTTAACGGTCGGAACAGAAGCCGATTTCAGCTTCCGCCAGACCGCGCAGGGTTACGAACTGGTTTCCATCGCTCCGCACCAATCTTAAGCAGGGTTAACATGATCAGATTCCTCTCTCATCGTTCTCCGGTGCGGCCAGCCCTTGCCTGCTCGCTCACCTTGCTGACGCTGTGCCTGCCGTTGGCGGCTCAGGCCGTCGAGATCACGCTGAATCAGGCTATCAGTTCGGCTGAACGTTATTCCGCCGAACTGTCCGCCAATCAACATCAGGTGAATGCGTTGGAAAATATGGCCAGTTCCGCCACTCAACTGCCCGATCCCAAACTCAAATTCGGAATAGAAAATCTGCCGGTCGGCGGCAATAACGGTCACCGCTTTACTCGGGAAGGCATGACCATGCAGCGTATTGGCATCATGCAAGACTATGTAAGCGGCGATAAACGCCAGCGCAAAGCCGATACCTTCAACGCGGAGGCACGCAAAACCGCGGCGGCCAGCGAAACTATTCGCGCTCGTTTGCAGAAAGATGCGGCCCAATCGTGGCTGGATTTGGCGCTCGCCGAACAAGCCGTCAGAGATGCTCAAAAACTGGTGCTGGAAAGTGAAAAACAGATTGGCGTAAAACGGGCTGGCGTTATCGGGGGAGCCAGCCCTGCCAGTAGCGTAGTGGATTCCCGGTTGACGCTGGTTGCCATGCAGGATCGCCTAACCAACGCCGAGCGAGACGTGCGTCTGGCGCAAACGCGTTTGACCCAGCTAACCGGTTTGGAAGTGACCAAAGCCAGCGGTTCACTGCCCGCTTTCACCCGCCTGCCTGCTGATGTTGCGGTTTTGCAGGCGGCGGTGCTCCAGCATCCCGAAGTATTACAGGCCAGCCGCGAAGCGGAAGTGGCAAAGGCTCGTTCGGCTCAGTCTGCCATTGCGGCAATTCCTGATATTGGCGTCGAGGTTTATTACGCCAAACGTTCTGAGGGCTATGACGATATGGCCGGGGTGATGGTTAGCGTGGATTTACCGCTGTTTCGCTCCCAAAGACAGGATAAAGACTATGCCGCCGACGTTTCCCGCACCATGGAAGCCAACGATCAGCTCACTTTACTGACGCGAGATCATCGGGCGCAGCTCGACACGCTATTGGCACAATATCAGGCCGCCCAGCAACGTTGGCAGCGTCAGAGTCAGGAAGTGCTGCCGCTGCAAAAAAAGCGGCTAGATCTGATCATTGCGCAGTATCAGGGCAATAAAAGCGATCTGTCCTCGGTGATGGATGCCCGTCGGGCGCTATTGGAAAGCGAGCTAAACACTCGCGATGCCGCTCGTGAACTGGCCGCCCTGTGGGTTGCTATTCGCTATTTAATCCCGCAGGAGACAACACGATGAAAAAGCACTTCACTTTGAGTCTGGTCGCCGTCGCTATGCTGGGCGGATTGACCGGTTACTGGTTGGGAAAACCGGCGCAACATAGCGAAATAACTTCGCCTGACACCGCAGAATCTGGCCGTAAAGTCTTATATTGGTACGATCCGATGACTCCTGGACAACGTTTTAATCAGCCAGGTAAATCTCCGTTTATGGATATGGAGCTGGTGCCCCGTTACGCCGATCAACAGGCCGATGACGGAGGCGTGATTATCAGTGCCAGACAGCAGCAAAATCTGGGCATACGCACGGAAAAGTCCCAGATGCGTAGCCTGAATTTGCGCTTAACCGCTTACGGCACGGTAGCTACCGATGAGCGCAGCGTTTCAGTTATACCGGCTCGTGCCAACGGGATCGTCGAACAGCTTTGGGTGCGAGCCAACCAGCAGCAGGTCAGCAAAAATCAGCCGTTAGCGTCTCTGTGGATACCGGAATGGAACGCCGCTCAGCAGGAATATCTGGCGATCCGCAAGTTGGGAGATAACCCGCTAACCTCCGCCGCTCGCCAGCGTTTGCAGCTGCAATTTATGCCTGATGAAATTATTCGTCAGGTAGAAAAAAGCGGTCAGCCGCAAACCCGCTATACCTTACGCGCTCCCTCCGCAGGTTACGTTAACAAGCTGGATATTCGCGCTGGGGCGCAGGTTAGCGCCACGCAATCTCTATTTGAACTGGCCAGTCTGGATCCGGTTTGGGTCGTCATTGATTACCCACAGGCTCAGGCGAGCCAGTTGCAGCTCGGTAGCGCTATTCAGGCGACCTCTGCCAGTTGGCCAGGAGAAATTTTCCATGGGAAAGTCAGTGAACTGCTGCCTAACATGGATTTAACTACTCGCACACTGAAAGCCCGTATCGTGCTGGATAACCCGCAGCAAAAATTAAAACCGGGCATGTACCTGAATCTGCAAGCAACCTCGCGGGAAGCGCTGCCACCGGTGTTGGCAATCCCGCAGGAAGCGCTGTTACTGACTGGCAGTCGCAGTCGGGTGCTGGTCAGTGAAGGAGACGGTCACTTTAAACCCGTCAACGTCACCGCCGGTCACTCTCAGGACGGGTGGGTAGAAATTAAACAGGGACTGAGTCTCGGCGAGCAAGTGGTTACCTCCGGTCAGTTCCTGATCGACTCCGAAGCCAGCTTGCAAACCGTACTTCCGCAAATGGAGGAGCCTAAATCCATCGATGGTAGCAATCCAACTAGCGCCGTCGCGCCGGATACCTATAGCGCTTCAGGCCGCGTCAATGCTATTGACGGGCAAACTATCACTTTGAGCCACGGAGCGATTCCTGCGTTGAAATGGGGGCCAATGACGATGGATTTCACTCTTCCAGAAAGCGATTTTCCTGCGAATATCCACGTCGGTGCTCAGGTGGATTTTCAATTCACGTTGGACGATAACGGCGCGCATATTCAGCACATTAACCCATCAAAATTGGCAGATAAGCAGCAAATTCATGGAGGCCACCTATGATTGCCGCCGTGATTCGTTGGTCATTACGCAACCGCTTATTGGTGCTATTGGGTGCCGTCATGATGGCCGGCTGGGGAATCTGGTCGCTACAGCAAACGCCGCTGGATGCCCTGCCGGATCTATCTGATACCCAAGTGATTATTCGCGTCAGTTATCCGGGTAAAGCGCCGCAGGTGGTGGAAGATCAGGTGACTTACCCGTTGACCACCACCATGCTATCGGTGCCGGGCGCAGAAACCGTACGTGGTTTTTCTATGTTCGGTGATTCCTACGTGTATGTGCTGTTTGCCGAAGGCACCGATCCTTACTGGGCGCGTTCTCGCGTGCTGGAATATCTCAGCCAGGTGCAATCCAGTCTGCCCGCCGAAGCCAAGGCCGCGCTGGGGCCAGATGCCACCGGCGTTGGCTGGATCTATGAATATGCGTTGATAGATAAAACCGGTAAACACAGTCTGGCGGATTTGCGAGCGTTACAGGATTGGACACTAAAATTTGAGCTGAAAACCGTTCCCAACGTCTCCGAAGTCGCCAGCGTAGGCGGTATGGTGCGCCAATATCAGGTGGTGCTCGATCCTGAACGGATGCGCGCACTGAATCTTTCCCATCAGCAAATCGCCAGCGCCATTCAGGATAGTAATCAAGAAGGCGGCGGTTCGGTATTGGAAATGGGCTCGGCGGAATACATGGTCCGCACCTCCGGCTACCTGAAAAATCTGGATGATTTTAACAACATCGTGATTACCGCCCGCGACGGCATTCCAATCCTGTTATCGGATGTCGCCAGCGTGCGAATGGGCCCTGAAATACGCCGCGGCGTGGCCGAATTAAACGGTGAAGGCGAAGTGGCTGGCGGCATTATTGTGATGCGCTACGGCAAAAATGCGTTGGAAACCATCAACGGCGTCAAAGCCAAACTGCAACAAATTCAGCAAACGCTGCCCGCAGGCGTGGAAATCGTACCGGTTTACGATCGCTCTCAGTTAATCACCCACGCCATCGATAGTCTGTCTTTCAAACTGCTGGAAGAGTTTCTGGTGGTTGCCGTGATTTGCTCGCTATTTCTCTTCCATTTCCGTTCGGCGCTGGTGGCTATTATTACCCTGCCACTGGGAATTCTCGGCGCGTTTATCGTGATGCATTATCAAGGAGTTAACGCCAACATTATGTCACTGGGAGGTATCGCTATCGCCATTGGCGCTATGGTGGATGCCGCGATCGTGATGATAGAGAACATGCACAAAGTGCTGGAACAATGGCGAAAAGATCATCCGGGGCAAAAACCCGTCGGACAGGATTACTGGCACATTTCCGAGCGGGCGGCGATTGAAGTCGGCCCGGCGCTATTTTGCAGCTTGCTCATTATCACGCTGTCATTTATTCCGGTGTTTTCATTACAGGCGCAGGAAGGCCGAATGTTCTCGCCGCTGGCCTTTACCAAAACCTACGCCATGGCGGTTTCTGCCGGTTTAGCCATCACTTTAGTACCCGTGCTGATGGGCTATTTTATTCGCGGTAACATTCCCGATGAGAATGCCAACCCAATAAATCGCTGGCTAATCGCATTATATCAGCCGGTGCTTAGCGCGGTGCTGGCTCGCCCTAAAACTACTCTGACGCTAGCCGCTGTGGCTTTGGTCGCCACGTTGTACCCGCTCAGCCGTTTAGGCAACGAATTTATGCCTGCGCTGGATGAAGGCGACCTGTTGTATATGCCATCGACTTTACCGGGTATTTCAGTGCAGGAAGCCACGCGGCTGCTACAACAAACTGACCGTCTGATCAAAACTATTCCCGAGGTCGATACGGTATTTGGCAAGGCGGGACGGGCTGAAACCGCGACCGATCCTGCGCCGTTAACCATGATCGAAACCACCATTCGTTTTAAGCCCAAAGATCAATGGCGGGCAGGTATGACGATGGACAAATTGATCGAAGAATTGGACGCCACGGTAAAAGTACCGGGGATCGCGAATCTGTGGGTGCCACCGATCCGCAATCGGCTGGATATGCTTTCCACCGGCATTAAAAGTCCCGTTGGGATCAAGGTAAACGGTAAGAATATTCAGCAAATCGAACAGGTTGCCTTACAGATCGAGCAAGTTGTGCGGCAAGTGCCTGGTGTCACTTCAGCACTTTCTGAACGTTTAGCTGGAGGCCGCTACGTAGATATCGATATCGATCGCCAGAGAGCGGCGCGCTATGGAGTTTCGGTCAAAGAGCTGCAATCTCTGGTTGCCAGCGTGATAGGCGGACAGAATATCGGTGAAACCATTGAAGGGCGGGAACGTTTCCCGATCAATCTTCGTTATCCGCGTGAGCTGCGCGATTCGCTGCAAAAACTGCGCGACCTGCCGGTATTGACCGCTGCGGGCGGGCAAATTGCTCTGTCGGAACTGGCGGATATTCGTATTAGCGAAGGCCCACCTATGCTGAAAAGTGAGAACGCCCGCCTCTCCGATTGGATCTATGTGGATCTACGTGGACGAGACCTTAAATCTGCGGTGTTGGATATGCAAAAAGCGGTGGATCAGCAGGTTAAACTACCGGAAGGACTCTCTCTCAGTTGGTCAGGTCAATTTGAATATCTGGAACGAGCCACCGCCAAGCTGCAAATTGTTCTCCCCGTCACGCTGATGATCATTTTTGTTTTGCTGTTTGTGACCTTCGGCAAAGTCAGGGATGCCGCACTGATCATGGCGACACTACCTTTCGCTCTGATCGGCGGTATTTGGCTGCTGTATGGATTGGGCTACAACTTCTCGGTTGCCGCTGCGGTGGGCTTTATTGCTCTGGCTGGCGTGGCCGCTGAATTTGGCGTCATTATGGTGCTGTATCTCAATCAGGCGGTGAAAAAGCATCAATTACCGGGGCAACCGCTGACCGCGGAACAAATGTGCGCCGCCATCCACGAAGGGGCGGTCCTGCGAGTAAGGCCAAAAGCCATGACCGTCGCCACCATTATGGCCGGATTACTGCCGATCATGTGGGGAGGCGGTGCCGGATCCGAGGTGATGCAGCGCATTGCCGCTCCGATGATCGGCGGCATGATCAGCGCGCCGTTATTATCGATGTTAGTCATTCCGGCGGTGTATTTACTGATGCATCGACGTAAAGGGTAATCTTTTTCGCGCGGGATAAAGGGGTATCCCGCGCGCGAAAGATCGCTGTTTTAACGGGTAAAGCCGACGCGGCAAAGATGGCTGTCTCCATTCAGCGTGATAGACTTAACGCCAGAAGAAATCCATAACAATCTGTATTCACTTATCTCTCCCAGAGGATTCATCATGAGCCGTGAGATTAACAAAGACACCCGTTTGTGCATGTCACTGGCCGGACGGCCGGGTAACTTCGGCACCCGATTCCATAATTTCCTGTATCAAGAACTGGACCTCAACTACATCTACAAAGCGTTTACTACCACCGATATTCAGGCGGCGGTCGGCGGTATCAGAGCCCTAGGCATTCGCGGCTGCGCAATTTCCATGCCGTTCAAAGAAGCCTGTATTCCCTTCCTGGATGAATTAGACGCTTCCGCCACTGCTATTGAGTCTGTGAATACTATCGTGAATGACGATGGCTTCCTGCGGGCGTACAACACCGACTATATCGCTATCGCCAAGCTATTGAACCAATATCAGGTGCCAACTGAAAGCACCTTCATGCTGCGAGGCAACGGCGGAATGGCCAAAGCGGTCGTTGCCGCGCTACGCGATGCCGGTTTCAAACACGGTCATATCATTGCCCGTAATGAGACCGCCGGAAAAGCGCTAGCAGAAAACTACGGCTATCAATGGCAGGCCGACGTTGGTGATTTGACCGCCGATATGGTAATCAACGTGACGCCAATTGGTATGGCCGGAGGCGCAGAAGCCGAGACGCTAGCCTTTGAACCGGCAACCATTGAACAGGCTAAGATTGTGTTTGACGTGGTGGCTCTGCCAGCAGAAACACCATTGATTCGCTACGCTCGAGAGCAGGGCAAGCAGGTGATTACCGGCGCAGAAGTGATTGCGATTCAGGCCGTTGAGCAGTTTGTTCTCTACACCGGAGTGCGTCCAACCGATGAACAGGTAGAACGTGCCGCTGCTCACGCACGCGGTTAATATGGATTTCTGACCAGAACGTTTACCTGATTTCAGACATAAAAAAGCGCAGTATCAAACCGCGCTTTTTATTTGCAACCTGTCGCTTTCGCCTACTGGGCGTTAGCCGCTTCCATTCCGACCAATCCCACTTTGAGATAACCGGCTTTCCGCAGCGAATCCATCACGTTCATCAATGTTTCGTAATCCACACTCTTATCCGCCTGGAAGAAGATTGTGGTTTCCTTATTGGACTGCGTTCGCTTATCCAGCGCCACGGCCAGCGTTTCGCGGTCAACCTGCTGCTCGCCCACGAACAGTTGGTTATCGGCTTTCACCGACAGGAACACCGGTTTCTCAGGACGCGGTTGCGGCGCGGCGGAGGACGCAGGCAGATCCACTTTGATGTCTACGGTAGCCAAAGGCGCTGCCACCATAAAGATAATCAATAGCACCAGCATGACATCAATGAAAGGCGTTACGTTGATATCGTGTAATTCGCCGCTTTCATCAGGATTTTCATTCATGTGCATTGCCATAAATCACCCCGCACGCAGTTGTTGAGCATGGCTTGATGATTTATTTTCTGCGGTGCTGCTAGCCAGATCCAGATCGCGGCTCAATAACAGCAAGGCTTGCGCGGCAACATCACCCACGTGAGCGCGGTAAGTTCCGATCAGGCGAGCAAAGATGTTATAGATAACTACCGCAGGAATCGCCGCCACCAGACCTAATGCCGTTGCCAGCAAGGCTTCGGCAATACCTGGAGCCACCACCGCCAAATTGGTGGTTTGCGAATGAGCGATGCCAATAAAGCTGTTCATGATGCCCCAAACGGTGCCGAACAAACCGACGAACGGAGAGATAGCCCCGATAGTCGCCAGGAAGCCGGTTCCTTTGCCCATCTGACGGCTCACGGCAGCCACACGACGCTCCAGGCGGAAAGAGGCGCGCTCTTTGATACCGCCATTATCAGTGGATTCTGCCGATAGCTGACGCTCGTTTTCCGCTTCGCGCAGCAACATGCCACTGATGCTTTCCGGCGCAAAATCTTCGGCCTGCGCCAAAGCGTCGCTCAGATTAGTCGCCGAGCCGAGCACAATGTGCTCATGACGCAGGCGACGACGGGCGCGGTACAATTCCATACCTTTAGAGAATAAAATAGTCCAGGTAACAACCGACGCCAGCACCAGACCAATCATCACGGCTTTCACCACTACGTCTGCATGCTGGTACATACCCCAAACGGACAAATCCATCGCCAGACCTTGTGGAGCAGCAGGCGCCGCCGGAGTCACAGATTGTAGCGCAGGAGCAGGAGCGGCATCCGGCGTTGCGACAGAGGTTAACTCCGGCTGCGGCAGCGGAGTTGAAACCGCGGCGGTGTGCTGCGTTGACGCGGGCGCCACGCCAGCGGCAACTGCACTGCTATTACCTGGGGCTGCTAATGCCGGGCCAGATAAACCTGCGATTAACAAGAGCGCCATAACGCCGCGCCCTAACTTCACTCCCCGACCCTGGTTTGCGGCGAATGATTTATGTTCCATAACTTTGCCAGCTGTTTTCACGCTGCGCCTCCACCCAATATGCATATCAATTTAAGGACGAAATCAGTGGCGGATCATATCAAACAAATGACGGATTGATAGTAATTATCATTATTATTTGAGCCAATTTTTCTATCTAAAAGATAATTAAGGCAAACTCGCCGCCCAGACCGCTGTTTTTCATCGCCAGCCTGCTTCAAACGCTGATAACACTTGGGCTAAACAAGTAACAACCATAGGGTTTTATTCACATAAAACTCACTCGCCGTCGATTTTCTTTACCAATAAACCATTACTTTCTGTGCGTTTTGCAGCATTTTTTTGTGCGTAAACCGCCTTAAACAGCGGCTCCCCCTCTTTAAACGCCATCCGGCTAAAAGCGCACTACATCAAATGTTCATCATGCTAATTTAAATAAATAACCAATCAGATAATGGCTGGCAATCAATCCAGACCGACACTAACCAAGCAAGGTGAGCGCCCGTATGTCTTCAAAAAAATTAGAAACCACGTTGATCAGCGCAGGGCGCAGTAAAAAATTCACCCTGGGATCGGTTAATCCTGTGATTCAACGCGCATCGTCGTTGGTTTTTGACAGTGTAAAAGCCAAAAAGCACGCCACGATTAACCGTGGTAAAGGCGAACTATTTTACGGTCGCCGCGGCACATTGACTCACTTCGCCTTGCAGGAAGCCATGACAGAACTGGAAGGTGGCGCGGGCTGTGTGTTATACCCTTGCGGCGCAGCGGCGATCAGCAATGCCATTCTGGCCTTCGTATCCGCGGGCGATCATGTATTGATGACCGGATCGGCCTACGAACCAGCGCAGAGTTTTTGCGATAAAATCCTGTCGCGGATGCAGGTCAGTACCAGCTATTTCGATCCACTGATCGGCAGCGCCGTGGGTAAGTTGGTTCAGCCTAATACCAAAGTGGTGTTTTTAGAGTCGCCCGGCTCTATCACTATGGAAATACAGGATATTCCCGCGATGGTGCGCGCCATTCGCGCCGTTTCACCAAAAGTGATTATCATGATGGATAACACCTGGGCGGCGGGCGTGTTATTCAAACCTCTTGATTTTGATATCGATATTTCCATTCAGTCCGGCACCAAATACCTGATCGGCCATTCTGACGCCATGCTGGGCATCGCCGTAGCCAACGCGCGCTGCTGGGAACAACTGCGGGAAGACTCATATCTCATGGGGCAAATGGTGGATGCCGACAGTGCCTATCTGGCTAGCCGCGGCCTGCGGACGTTAAGTGTGCGCCTGAAACAGCACGAAGCTAACGGTATAGACGTTGCCAACTGGCTGGCGCAGCGCCCTGAAGTGGCTCACGTTTATCATCCGGCGCTGCCAGACTGTCAAGGCCATGAATTTTATAAACGAGATTTTTCTGGCTGCAACGGGCTGTTCTCTTTTGAACTCAAGCACCGCCTGAACCAGCAACAATTTGAAAACTATCTGGACAACTTTCACCACTTCAGTATGGCATTCTCTTGGGGCGGCTTTGAGTCACTGATTCTGGCTTACCAGCCGGAAGATATTAAAGCGATACGTAAATATGAAGCTATCGCGCATCAGGGCACTTTAGTTCGTGTTCATATTGGTTTGGAGAATACTCAAGATTTAATTGAGGATCTGGCCGCCGGCTTCGCTCGTATCGCCTCAGCGCAATAAGGCCTCTACCAGTGGGAACTGCGCTAATTTGTGCGGTTTTCACCGAAGTTAGTCTCTAAACCATCAACAGAATGAATATACCCCGCTAATTTTTGGTTAATGAGGATAAGATCAATGTGGCCTGAGTCTAATACCGATACACTGTAAGGATTCACGGATTATCTTCCCCACCAATAGGCAAACAGGAAAAGAAATGGATGTGTTACGCGAAATCCTTCATGCCTTATGGCAACAGGATTTTAGTAAACTTGCCGACCCCAATGTCATTTGGGTTATCTACGGCATACTTTTTACCACTTTATTTTTAGAAAACGGCCTGCTGCCCGCTTCCTTCCTCCCCGGAGATAGCCTACTGCTGCTTGCCGGTGCCTTAATTGCCAAAGGCGTTATGGCTTTTATTCCGACGCTGATTATTCTTACCATCGCGGCCAGTTTGGGCTGCTGGCTTAGCTATGTTCAAGGTCGATGGCTCGGAGATACCAAGGTCGTCAAAAGCTGGCTACTACAATTACCAATACATTATCGCCAGCGGGCGCACCAACTGTTTGTACGCCACGGTCTGGCAGCCCTGCTCATTGGCCGTTTTCTGGCTTTCGTTCGCACCTTACTGCCTACACTAGCGGGTATTTCTGGCCTGAATAGTACCCGTTTCCAACTATTTAACTGGCTGAGCGGATTGCTCTGGGTCGGTGCAGTGGTGGGTTTGGGCTTCGCCCTGAGCCAAATCCCGTTAGTGAAACACTACGAAAATCAGGTTATGACCGCACTGATGATTCTGCCGGTAGCCTTGCTGCTGATTGGGTTGGTCGGCTCACTGATTGTGGTGTGGTGTAAGCGTAAAAGCGCCACCGAATAACGCGTTCAGACACGCTGGCTATCCGCGATTCATCGAGCCAGCGTGCCCTTGGTTTTACTAGTGACTGCGCAGTTTTGCCCGCTCGTCGCTAGGCGTATGACCAAAGTAACGTTTAAATTCTCGGCTAAACTGCGACGCACTCTCATACCCCACCCGAATAGCCGCCGTACTGGCCTTCAATCCATCGTGAATCATCAATATTCTGGCTCGGTGTAAACGATAGGTTTTCAAATATTGCAGTGGAGAAGTATTGGTTACCGCTTTGAAATTATGGTGGAAAGCCGAAATGCTCATATTCACTTCTGCCGCCAACTGCTCCACATTAAGATTTTCTGCAAATTGATTCTCAATGCGCCGTAGCGCCTTAGCTATCTGATTAAAATGACTGTGACGATTCACCAACTCCTGCAACGGAGCACCACAAGGGCCGGATAGCACATAAAACAGAATCTCGCGCACGATTTGCGGCCCTAACACTCTGGCATCCAGCGGTTTGGCCATAACGTCCAACAGGCGCTCGGTGGCACACAGCATCTCTTCCGTAAGCAATGCAGCGTTGACGCCGTTGGTATTACCTCGGGGTTTATCCAGCTCATCGTCACCAATATCCACCAGCAGATCCTGTAGCATTGGGTGATCAACCTGAATGGATAATCCGGCAAGCGGTTCTTGCGGGCTGGCAAATGTTTCACATTCAAACGGCAGCGTCACCGTCAGTAACAGATAGTTTTTCGGATCATACTGAAAGATTTTACTCCCCAGATAGCCTACTTTTTTACCTTGAAAGATGATCACAATACTGGGGGTATACATCACCGGCGTACGTGGTTGATGGGCATTGGAAAACAGCAGCTTAACCTTGGGAACCGCGGACGTCGTCAACCCGTTTCCCTGTGCCAGTTGCGCGACTTTTTGCGCCAGTTCCCGCTGAATATCGTCAATGCTCACCATACCAACCTCATATTTCATAAAAAATATATCGACACGAATTTTGCTTTATTTATCACATTTCCTACAGTGGTTTGTAGAAATAGGCAAGAAGCTGGCAGAAATGAGCATTGAGCTATATGACTAAGTTACCCACAATAGCCCTCAGAGAAATTTGCCCAATAGGTTTTTTCCGTCGCAAGGACGCAGCCTAAGGGTGGGAAGCCCACTGGCTAATTTACTGGCCATTCAAGGTTGATACTGACTATTAGCCTATTAATCAACTACAGGTTGGATTATAAAATCATGCAAAACTTTACTCTTCATACCCCGACTAAAGTCCTGTTCGGTAAAGGCCAGATTGCTGAATTGGCGAACCAAATTCCTGCCGATGCCCGCGTATTGATTACCTACGGCGGCGGTAGCGTGAAAAGCACCGGCGTGATGGATCAAGTCTATCAAGCATTGAAAAACCATCAATTCGAAGAGTTTGGTGGTATCGAGCCTAACCCAACTTATGAAACCTTGATGAAAGCCGTTGAACTGATTCGCGCCGGTGATTTCGACTTCCTGCTGGCGGTCGGCGGCGGTTCCGTTTTGGACGGCACCAAGTTCATCGCTGCGGCCGTGGCTTACCCTGAAGATCCGTGGCAGATTCTAGAAACTGCCGGTAGCAACATCACCGAAGCTATTCCTATGGGTTCTGTACTGACCCTGCCAGCTACTGGCTCTGAAGCCAATAATGGCGCGGTAGTCAGCCGCCGTAGCACCGGTGACAAACGTCATTTCTTCTCACCGCACGTTCAGCCGCTTTTTGCCATTCTGGACCCAGTGGTGACCTATACGTTGCCTAAGCGTCAGGTCGCGAATGGCGTGGTAGATGCTTTCGTACACACCATTGAGCAATATCTGACTTACCCGGTAAATGCCAAGGTACAAGACCGTTTTGCAGAAGGTTTACTGCTAACCCTGATTGAAGAAGGCCCGAAAGCGCTTGAAAATCCGAAAGATTACGACGTTCGCGCTAATATCATGTGGAGTGCCACTATGGCGCTGAACGGTCTGATCGGTGCTGGCGTACCGCAGGATTGGGCGACTCATATGCTGGGCCACGAGCTGACAGCTCTGCATGGGTTAGACCACGCACAGACTCTGGCAGTGGTGTTGCCATCTCTGCTGGAAGCGAAAAAAGAGCAGAAACGCGCCAAATTGCTGCAATACGCAGAACGCGTTTGGAATTTGCATGAAGGGACCGAAGAACAGCGTATTGATGGCGCGATTGCCGCAACCCGTCATTTCTTCGAGGCAATGGGTGTACCAACCCGTTTGTCTGAATACGGTCTGGATGGCAGCACTATTCCAAGCCTGATCAAAAAGTTGGACGAACACGGCTACCGCAGCCTGGGGGAACACGGCGATATTACGCTGGCAGATAGCCAACGTATCTACGAAGCCGCAATCTGATTTAATCATTATCGATACTATAAAGGGTAAGGAAACGTCCTTGCCCTTCTCCTTTCAAATTTACGATGGCCATAGCCTCGATTTTTTCTTCCAGCATCGATACTTACTGCTAGGCTTAAATACCATATCCGCGGTTTTCATTTAGCTGTAGTTCCTGCCCAAGGGATAGCAACAGCCCCCTTTCTGGTACTGCAACACCTTTCGCCCTATTGCATCTCGTTTATCCATGGGAGAGTCATATGTCGAACCAATCAGTTACACCCTCGACTGAATCTGATAATCACATCCAGGCTTGGGCCGCTCCTGCTGCGGGCCAGCCGTTAGAATCCTTCGTATTTGATGCCGGGCCACTGGCTGATGATGATATTGAGGTCAGCATTGATTATTGCGGGGTTTGCCACTCAGATTTATCCATGATCAACAATGACTGGGGCATCACCGCCTACCCCTTTGTCCCCGGCCATGAAGTGGTGGGAAAAATCTCTCGTATTGGCCAACATGCCAAAAACAAAGGATTAAAAATCGGTCAAGTGGTGGGCGTTGGCTGGAATCGCGGCAGTTGTATGCATTGCCATCCCTGTGTTTCCGGCGATCAGCATTTGTGCCATGAAGTTCAGCCCACGATTATTGGCCGCCACGGCGGTTTTGCCGATCGGATTCGCAGTCATTGGGCATGGGCAATTCCGCTGCCGGAAGGTGTGGATATTACCAGCGCGGGGCCGCTATTTTGCGGTGGAATCACCGTCTTCAATCCTCTGCTGCAATACGATGTTCGCCCCACACAGCGAGTGGGCGTGGTCGGTATCGGCGGGCTAGGCCATATGGCGATTCGCTTTATGAAAGCCTGGGGCTGCGAAGTGACCGCTTTTACCTCGTCTAATACCAAACATGACGAAGCGCTTTCTCTCGGCGCTCATCGCGTGGTTGCCAGCAATGACAGCAAGGCGCTGGCAAAAATTGCGAACCAGCTCGATTTTATCTTAGTGACTGCAAATGCCTCCTTGGATTGGGATGCCTATGTCAGTACGCTGGCACCTAAAGGTCGGTTGCATTTTGTCGGGGCGATCCCGGAGCCGGTTCCAGTGCATATTTTTGCTTTTATCGGGAAACAGGCTGAGCTATCGGCATCACCGACCGGCGCACCGGCTCGCTTGGCAGAAATGCTGGCGTTCTGTGCACGTCACGAAATTAAACCTCAGGTTGAGCATTTTCCCCTGAGCAAGATAAACGACGCCATTGAGCATTTACACGCGGGAAAAGCACGTTATCGCGTCGTGTTGGATATGCACGCTTAATGCATAAAATGATTAGCCTGATAATTAATAAATAATTTCGACTACGATAAATAAGAGATCGATTACTGAGTGTGCGGCTGGCTGCTTCGGCAAAACTGCCCGCAACCTTGAGGAGAAATTCATGACAAATCAACCGATTATTAAACTGCATGATGGCAGCATAATGCCCCAGCTTGGGCTAGGCGTATGGAAAGCTAGCCACGAGGACGTTCAGGCTGCGGTCACCAAAGCGCTGGAAATTGGCTATCGTTCAGTTGATACAGCGGCAATTTACAAAAATGAAGAAGGCGTAGGTTTAGCGTTGAAATCCGCCGCGATTCCTCGCGAAAAGCTGTTCATCACCACCAAACTCTGGAATGAAGATCAGGCTCATCCACAACAGGCGTTAGAAACCAGCCTGGAAAAACTCCAGTTGGATTATGTGGATCTGTATTTAATTCACTGGCCAGATCCAAAACAGAATCGCTTTGTCGCAGCTTGGCGGGAACTGATTAAGCTCAGAGAACAGGGGCTAACTCGCAGTATTGGCGTTTGTAACTTCCATATTCCACACCTGCAACGGCTGCTGGATGAAACCGGCGTCGCTCCGGTGATTAACCAGATTGAACTGCATCCTTTGCTGCAACAGCGTCAGCTTCACGCCTGGAATGCCACTCATCACATTGCCACCGAGTCCTGGAGCCCGCTGGCACAGGGCGGAGAAGGCGTATTTGAACAACCGCTGATTCATCGACTGGCGGAGAAATACAGCAAAACTCCGGCGCAAATTGTCATTCGCTGGCATCTGGATAGCGGGTTAATCGTCATTCCTAAATCCGTCACGCCGTCTCGTATCAGAGAAAACTTTGAAGTTTTTGATTTCAAACTGGAAAAAGACGAACTCAGCGAGATCGCCAAATTGGACATTGGCAATCGTCTGGGGCCAGATCCCGATAGTTTTTAAATAATGGCAGCCAAATACCGCGACAAAATTACGCGATTTTTGGTCAATCGACGAACGGTAAACTGGCATCTTGAATCGGCTTTTTAATCGGCTTTTTAATTTAGCTTTAAAAGCACGCGTGAACCTTCGAGTCAGGGATGTCACTCATCAATCCGCCAGGGATGGCGGATTGATGCATCGCATGTAAAGGTTCTGGCGCAGGTTAACGAACTTTCTGCTTAACCCGGCCCGCGTTTGTCGACTTTCCCCCAGGACGAGAGCCTGTTGAGGATGATTTGCCCTGGATATTGGCTGGCGCAGTTTTACCTGAACCTGATGACGTTTTACCTGATGATCCTTGACCCGATGGCGGGTTGCCTGATGGTTCTTTACCCGATGCTGATGGCACTTTACCCGATGTCATTTTACCTGACGTCGCTTTGCGAGACGTAACTTCGCCCGATATTGCTTTGCCTGAGTGGGCATGACCCGGCGTAACTTTAGGTGAACCACTCGGCTGACGCTGGCGTGCGATAGCGGTGTGTTTAGTCAGCGCTGGCGTATGGTGACGCAAAGATCGTCGAGCTTCCCGCTGTTCTTCTATCGTCGGCGCAGGCACCAGACACTCCCGACGCCCACCGATCAAATGTGCCATGCCCATATCTTCCAAAGCGGTACGAATCAGCGGCCAGTTGGCAGGATCGTGGTAACGCAGCAGCGCCTTATGCAAGCGACGCTGGCGATCTCCTTTTGGCACCACCACGTCTTCACTTTTGTAATCGACCTTAGACAACGGGTTTTTACCGCTGTAATACATGGTGGTCGAGTTGGCCAATGGCGACGGATAGAAGTTCTGTACCTGATCCAGACGGAATCGGTTTTTCTTCAGCCATAGCGCCAAATTAACCATATCCTCATCCCGAGTGCCGGGGTGAGCCGAGATAAAGTAAGGAATCAAATACTGCTCTTTACCCGCCTGTTTGGAATAGGTATCAAACAGTTCTTTAAAACGCTGGTAGCTGCCCATGCCCGGTTTCAGCATTTTTGACAGCGGCCCTTCTTCCGTATGCTCTGGCGCGATCTTCAGATATCCCCCCACATGATGAGAAGCCAGCTCTTTGATATAACGCGGATCTTCTACCGCCAAATCGTAACGCACTCCGGAAGCAATCAGGATCTTCTTCACCCCTTTTAGATCGCGCGCCCGACGGTACAGCGAAATAGTGGGCTGATGATTGGTATCCATATGGGTACAAATCTCAGGATAGACACAGGAAGCGCGGCGGCAAGTTTGTTCCGCACGCGGAGACTGGCAGCGCAGCATATACATATTGGCCGTTGGGCCACCAAGATCGGAGATAATACCGGTAAACCCTGGGACTTTATCGCGAATTTCTTCGATTTCGCGAATTATAGAATCTTCCGAACGACTTTGAATAATTCGGCCTTCGTGCTCGGTAATCGAGCAGAAGGAACAACCGCCGTAGCAGCCACGCATAATATTGATCGAAAAACGGATCATGTCATAAGCCGGTATTTTTGCGTCACCGTAAGACGGATGAGGAACCCGTTGATAAGGTAGAGCAAATACGCTGTCCATTTCCTCGGTGCTCAACGGAATCGCTGGCGGATTAATCCAGATATAGCGATCTCCGTGTTTTTGCATCAACGCTCGTGCGCAGCCTGGGTTGGTTTCATGGTGCAGAATCCGCGAGGTATGTGCATATAACACTTTGTCTGCTTTAACTTTTTCATAAGAAGGCAGCAAAACATAGGTTTTTTCCCACGGTTTAGGCTTGGCAGCTCGCACCGTCACCGGTTTAGCTTCCTCGGCATCTGCTTTCCCCTCCGGCGCGCAGGCTAAGTCATCACCGTAAGGATTCGGAATCGGCTCAATACGCCCCGGTTTATCCAAACGGCTAGAATCCACGCCGCTCCAGCCAGGCAAAGGCGTTTTACGAATCACTACGGTATTACGCACATCCTGAATATCAGCAATTTTCTCGCCAGCCGCCAGCCGGTGCGCCACTTCAACCAATGGCCGTTCGCCGTTGCCGTACACCAGCATGTCTGCTTTAGCATCAATAATCACCGAACGCCGCACCGTATCTGACCAGTAATCATAATGAGCGATTCGGCGCAAACTGGCCTCGATTCCGCCTAATATCACTGGCACATGCTTATAGGCTTCCTTACAGCGCTGGCTGTAAACCAAAGTGGCGCGATCCGGCCGTTTTCCACTTTCATTATTCGGCGTATAGGCATCATCGTGACGCAATTTACGATCGGCAGTATAACGGTTGATCATCGAATCCATATTGCCCGCAGTGACGCCAAAGAACAGATTTGGCTCACCCAACCGCATAAAGTCTTCTTTATTGGTCCAGTCCGGTTGAGCAATAATTCCCACGCGAAATCCCTGCGCTTCAAGCATTCTGCCCACAATCGCCATACCAAAGCTCGGATGGTCAACGTAGGCATCGCCGGTCACCACGATAATGTCGCAGCTGTCCCAGCCCAGCACGTCCATCTCCTCCCGCGACATGGGTAAAAAAGGCGCGGTGCCATAGCACTCGGCCCAATAAGGCGTGTAGGAAAATAGATCGCGTTCTGGCTGAATCAGGCTGGTACTCATGGCAATACTCTTTAATCAGGAGATGGAGAGGAGGATGCGGGTCAGGAAATCATCACAGGGCGGCGATTATACGCATTTATCCATGTAAAGAGGAAGGTTATCGGTGGTTTCTTTGATCCCCCACCGACTCGTGGAGATCGCCCAAGAAATTATCGAATAGACAAACAAATAGTTGCGGGCAATGACGTAGACCAGGCGGCGATTAACCGCCCTGTCTTGAAGAAGAAAGGATTAAATCGGAGCAGGCTGTGTCACCAATTGACCGGTAGAGCCGCGATCGGCCATTTCCAGCGTCTGGCTGTAGAACAGGAATGGGAAATGCTCGGAAGAGACCTGATTGAAATACACCAGCAGCTCTACATCGCCATCGACCCAAACCGTATCTTTCCAACCACGGTCTTCCGCCATTGCCGGAGCGCCGTTCACATTTTTCACTAGGAAAGATACGCCCTGAATATGGAAAGCCTGCGGCATATCGGCGTGCAGCGTCCAGCGTTCCCAGGTTCCCTGCTGCGCCTGTGCGTCAACCCGATTCATATCCCAAATCGCGCCGTTAATGCCCGGTAAGTTATCGCCCAAACGAAATTCACGAGAGCGTACAACGTTGCCGTCAAGAATTTGGTCGGCCAATAGTCGCATTGGCAGATTATCAGTTACCAGCGGCAGTAAACCCGTCGGCTTTAAGGTCAAAACCAGCGTGGAGATCAAGATACTGGAGGGTTCAAACAGCCCGCGCAGACGATCCATAATACCCGCAGACTCACCGGCAGTAATGGAAACCTCGCTGCCCTGCGACATATCAATCAACACTTCGCGTCGCTCACCCGGTGCCAGCGATAGCTGTTGTACAGCAACGGGCGCGGGCAGGAAACCCTGATCGCTAGCCACAACGTGGAAAGGTCGGCCATCGCTGATTTGCAGAGTATAGCGGCGGGAGTTCGAGGCGTTCAGCAAACGCAAACGCACCCATCCACGAGAAACTTCGACAAACGGACTTTGCACCCCGTTAACCAGCAAAGTATCACCGATAAAGCCGCCCTTGGCCGGCGGGTTATATTCCGGAACGCCAAAGCTGTCCAGCCGTTTGTCCTGAATAATAATCGGGAAATCATCAACGCCGTAGTGGCTAGGCAGCGGCAGTGCTTTACTCACCTCATCTTCCACCAACCACATTCCCGCCAGCCCGTTATAGACATGGGGAGCCATACGATTAGGCGTATTGGCGTGATACCAACAGGTGGCAGCGCTTTGACGGATCGGCAGCACTGGAGACCAATCTACGCCCGGTGACATCATGCGCGGCGCTCCGCCCATTAAAGTGCCGGGAACCTGTAAACCGCTGATAGTCATAGAAACCGGCTCAGACAGTCGGTTGCTGTAAATCAACTTGACATCATCGCCGCTGTACACTCTGACCGTTGGCCCCAGATAGGAGCCATTGATGCCCCACACTTCCGCCTTTTTACGGCCAGACATGAATGCCCAGTGCGCGCGCTGTAACGTTAAAAACAGCGGTTGGCCACGGCGGGATTCCAGCAATGGGGGAACCGGTAAGGGAGGTTGCTGCGTACCGCTAGCCTGTGCCCTCAATGGCAGTGAACCTGCGCATAGCGCTAAGCCCGAAGCCTGAATGAACTGGCGACGACTAAGTGACATATCTTCTCCGTGAAAAGCACTAACAAACCGTATGCAAAAGTTTTGCCCGCCGACGCCGCACGGGTATCAGCGGGCAAAACACTAACGATCAAAGTCGTTTAAAATAAAGGCATTTTTATTTTAGCGTATCCAGTAACATACTGGAGTCGCGTTATTTTTTTTCTGCTGCGTACTTAGCAACTTCAGCATCAAGCTGCTCAATTTTGGTCGCCATCAGATTACGGCAATGCTCGGCGAGTTCGCGCACTCGCTCTTTGCTGTAGCCGCTGGTATCAATAGGTGGCAGCATTTCTACTATCACCAATCCATTATTCCAACGGTTCAAATTAATATTACCATTGGTATTGGAAACACAAATCGGCACGATAGGTACGCCAGCGGCGATAGCAGCATGGAAAGCGCCAGTTTTAAACGGCAACAGACCACGACCGCGGCTACGGGTTCCTTCCGGGAACATCCAGATAGAAATATTACGTTTCTTAACTTGCTCAACCACTTGCGCAATAGTTCCGTGGGCTTTAGCGCGATTCTCGCGGTCAATCAGCAGGTTACCGGTCAGCCAATACAGTGGCCCAAACAGTGGAATCCACAGCAGGCTTTTTTTACCAACGGTTACCGTACCAGGCTGAACCACATTCGACATAGTAACCATATCGTAATTATTCTGGTGGTTAGCGATATAGATACAGTTGCCATACTCTGCAGCTTCCGCTGGAATACGTTGTTCAACGGTGATACCGAATAGTCGGGACATTCGGCCAAACAAATGTCCGAAGGTCGCAACGTGGCGGGGATTTCGTGGACTGAAAAGACAGTAAATCGAACCAAACACACACACCAATAAGCAATACAAAACCGCCAGTACTGAGCGCAAAATTAATAACATAACAACCTCTTGAAAACCTAATCGACGCTAGTATAGCGGCTGCGATAAAAAACACCGCGTAGATTCACCGCCATAATAAATTGCCATTACAGAAGGTTCAAATAATCTGGGGGAAAAGGCCAACGGCCATGGCTGCTCGATCAAAGCGGTCAACCGTTTAAATCGATGCCGATGCGGATTGCCAGCCTGAATACGACTGGCAATCCGCTCAGGGACAATAGCTACTGGTTATTTTCAGGCTGTTCAGGGCGCGCAGGCGCGTCCACTTCAACCCGGTCTATCTTCTGCAATCCACGAGGCAACGGCGAGCCTTTGCGTCCACGTTCCGCACGGAATTTCTGTAAATCTTCTGGACGCAGCGTCAGCTTGCGTTTGCCGAAGTACAGCGTCACCGAAGTCTGCGGAGGCAAGACAAACAGCCAGGCTAGCCCGTCTTCCCCTGCCGCCGCCTGCGCCGCCGGAATAGAGACGATCTTATTCCCTTTCCCTTTCGACAACTCCGGCAAATCGGCCACCGGGAACATCAGCATACGTCCAGCCATGGTGATGGAAAGCAACATATCATCCGGGCCATGAATTTCCAGCGGCGGCAACGCTTTCGCGTTTTCCGGTAGAGTAATCATGGCTTTACCCGCGCGGTTCTTAGCCACCAGATCGTTGAAAGTACAGACAAAACCGTAACCGGCGTTAGAAGCCATCAACAGTTTTTGATCGTCCGGAGCCATCAACACCTGCTCAATGGTCGCCCCCGGAGGCGGCGTTAGCTTACCGGTTAGCGGCTCACCTTGCCCACGAGCAGACGGTAGCGTCAGCGGATCCAGCGCATAGCTGCGTCCGGTGGAGTCAATAAACACCACCGGCTGATTACTCTTGCCGCGAGCAGCGGAGCGGAAGCTATCTCCCGCTTTGTAACTTAAACCGCTTGGATCGATATCATGGCCTTTGGCGCTTCGCACCCAGCCCATCTCAGACAGCACAATAGTTACCGGCTCGGAAGGCACAATATCGTGCTCGCTCATCGCCTTGGCTTCACTACGTTCGGTCAGCGGCGAACGGCGATCATCACCATAAGCGGCCGCGTCTGCCTGAATTTCTTTTTTGATCAGCGTATTCAGCTTGCGTTCAGAAGCCAGCAGCGCCTGCAATTGATCGCGCTCTTTCGCCAGTTCATCCTGCTCACCGCGAATCTTCACCTCTTCCAGCTTGGCCAGATGACGAAGTTTCAGCTCCAGAATAGCTTCGGCCTGCGTTTCGGAAATCCCGAAATGCTGCATTAGCAATGGCTTAGGCTCATCTTCGGTACGAATAATATGAATCACTTCGTCGATATTCAGGAAGGCGACTAATAAACCCTCTAAAATATGCAGACGCTTCAATACCTTATCCAGACGATAGTTCAAACGCTTACGCACGGTGTCGCGGCGGAATTCCAGCCATTCGGTCAGAATTTCCAGCAAGCCTTTCACCGACGGACGATGATCTAGACCGATCATATTCATATTGATACGGTAGCTGCGTTCCAGATCGGTTGTCGCGAAGAGGTGGTTCATTACCTGTTCGAGATCGACGCGATTGGTTCGTGGCACGATCACCAGGCGAGTCGGATTTTCATGATCCGATTCATCGCGCAAATCCTCTACCATCGGCAGCTTTTTCGCTCGCATTTGGTTGGCGATTTGTTCCAGAACCTTGGCACCGGAAACCTGATGAGGCAACGCTGTAATCACCGCGCTGCCGTCTTCTTTTTTCCATACCGCGCGCATTCGCACAGAGCCACGGCCATTCTGATAAATCTTACGGATTTCGTCTCTTGGTGTAATGATTTCCGCTTCGGTTGGGAAATCAGGGCCTTGTACGAACTCTAGCAATTCTTCCAGCGAGGTATGGGGCTTATCAATCAACGCCACTACCGCCTGAGCAATCTCCCGCACGTTATGCGGCGGAATATCCGTCGCCATACCAACGGCAATGCCGGTAGTACCGTTCAGCAGTATGTTTGGCAGGCGCGCAGGCAGCATTTTCGGCTCCTGCATGGTGCCGTCAAAGTTTGGCACCCAATCCACCGTCCCCTGCCCCAATTCACCCAGTAGCACTTCGGCATATTTGGATAAACGAGATTCGGTATAACGCATCGCTGCGAACGATTTAGGATCGTCCGGTGCCCCCCAGTTACCCTGCCCGTCCACCAGCGGATAACGGTAAGAGAACGGCTGCGCCATCAACACCATAGCTTCATAGCAGGCGCTATCGCCGTGAGGATGGTATTTACCCAGCACATCACCCACGGTACGCGCTGATTTCTTAAATTTGGCACTGTTGCTCAGACCCAGTTCGGACATGGCATACACAATGCGGCGTTGTACCGGCTTTAAACCATCGCCGATAAACGGCAACGCCCGATCCATGATGACGTACATGGAATAGTTCAAATAGGCGTTTTCAGTAAATGTGTGCAGCGGTAAGCGCTCTGCACCGTCATGAGTCAAATCACTCATTACTTAATTATCCTCAGACTCGGGCGAGAAGATCGTGGCTTACAGCCAATCATCACCGGAAGTTCATTATAGATTTCTGCTCGCGATAGTAACTCATCTGCGGGGTAACTGTCACAAATCCAAAGCAATCTACGCGGGCAAATCTGCCTATTTTCGCCGCAGGCCACGAATTTTGCTGTCTGGCGCTTTTGTCGCTAAAAGCGACAGTTAGGATGAATATCCCCGCTTTGTTGCTTCGCAGTCAAAACTGTTCTGCCTAAAAGCCTATTTTTCTATGCGAATGCAATCATTAGCATACGCTGCAATCGAGATAGGCCAGAAATAATAGTCACGCTGTATACAGCATGTTGTTTTCACTGGTTGTCTTCACGCTACCCGGAGTATGCCATGAGTAACATACTGATTATTAATGCAAAGAAAGAATTTGCCCACTCAAAAGGGGCATTGAACGATACGCTGACCAAGGTTGCGACCGAGTGTCTGCAAGAAATCGGTCATCAGGTTAAGGTCACGGTTGTTGATCAAGGCTATGATATTGAATCTGAAATTCAGAATTTCCTCTGGGCCGATACGGTTATCTATCAGATGCCGGGTTGGTGGATGGGGCCGCCTTGGATTCTGAAAAAGTATATCGACGAAATCTTTACCGAAGGTCATGGCCGTTTGTATCAAAGCGATGGTCGTAGCCGTTCGGAAAACAGCAAGAAATACGGATCTGGCGGCCTGCTTCAAGGTAAAACTTACATGCTTTCCGTGACCTGGAATGCACCGGCAGAAGCCTTTACCGATCCAAATCAGTTCTTCCACGGCGTTGGCGTGGACGGCGTTTACCTGCCCGTTCATAAAGCGAATCAATTCCTTGGCATGGAACCTCTGCCAACCTTTATGTGCAACGACGTGATTAAACAGCCGGACATCGCAGGTGATATTGCACGTTATCGCCAGCATTTATCAACGCTGTTCGCCTAAAATCCAGCCCGATTTGGAGTGGTTATGATTAGCGTTTTCGCAGAAATTCAGGTTAAACCGGGCCGCCGTCAGGCGGTACTGGATTCCTTCGCCCAACTGCTGCCGGACGTACTGGCAGAGCAAGGCTGCGGCGGGTATGTCCCCATGGTTGATGTGCCAACTCAGTTAGCCTGGCAGCGCCAAGCGCCTGATTTCATTTTTATGTGGGAACAGTGGGCCAGCGTGCAACATCTGGAACAACATCTCGCCATGCCGCATATGAAGCGGCATCAGGAACGAGTGAAAGACGATGTATTGGACGTAGTTATCAATATTATTGATCACGCCCTGCCAGCCAAAGCCTGATGTATTTATATCGATAGCTTTTATGTCAGTCGCTTGAAAGTCAATAACACCCAATAGATTACATATTGATAGATTGCATAGTGGAGCAATAAGACAAACGAACGAATCTTTAGGCACTTATTCCACTCTGTGACTGAAGTCAGTAAAAGCGATCAACATCCCAGCAGAATGAAAGCGAAAAAGTCTAATGTGTCTACCGGCTATCCGCCCTCATCGGGTAGCCGAATTTTCCAATCTACGACTATTTTTCTGCTTTGAGCCAATGGCTACCCTGCAAACGAATCTGCTCGCTCACATAATCCAGAAAACAGGTGATCCGCGCAGCCAACTGCGTATTACGATAATAAACCGCATTGATCGGTTGCCAGGCTTCCAGCGTTTGCTCCGCCAGCACCTGCACCAAGCGTCCTTCCAACTGATCTTCCCGCGTCATAAAATCGGATAACTCGACGATTCCTTGTCCATTCAGTGCCAAATGGCGCAAAGTTTCCCCACTGGATGCCGCCAAGCAAGGCGTAATCGATGAGCGACCGCCGGGCAAATAAGGTAACGCCCACTGATTCAGAAATTCCGGTTGAGTAAATCCTAATAAGCTGTGCTCAGCCAGTGCTTCTATCGTTTCTGGCGCACCGTGGCGCTGAATATATTCCGGGCTAGCCAGAATCCGCAGACGGCTGGAACCCAATAAGCGGGCATGAATCGTCGAGTCGCGCAGAGCGCCAATACGAATGGCAACATCCGTCCGCTGCTCCAGCAGATCGATATTCAGATCGTCGGTATTCAACTCCAGATCGATCTGCGGATATAACTCGCGAAAACCGCCAATCATCGGCACGATCACATGCTGCATAAAAGGCACCGCGGCGTTGACTCGCAGTCTCCCGGCTGGTTTCAGCCGTCGCAGTGCGATTTGTTCTTCGGCATCATCCACCGCGCCAATAATCTGCCGAGCGTGAGCCAAAAACAGCTCTCCTTCCTCGGTTAACTCCAGCCGACGCGTGGTACGCCGCAGCAAGGTGGTTTCCAGTTTTTGCTCCAGACGGCTCAGCGCCCGGCTAATACCCGATGTGGTTTGATTGCGTTGTTCCGCCGCCGCCGTGATCGAACCGCTGTCCACCACCGAGATAAAAGCTTGAAGTTCTTCTAAGGTGATTTTCATTATTGACATCCAGGCAAAGATTTAAGCTATTTAACCGCAAAAACTTGTAGAAATGAAGCTGCGGTTAGCGGTCATAAACGACCACGCCCGGATCTGCATGAATGCAGCCGGGCGCGGTTTAACGCAAAGATCCGCAAAAAAAGAATTACACTTCGATCTCGGCGGTATCTCCCTTCTCTTGTAGCCAATTACGGCGATCTTCGGAACGCTTCTTCGCCAGCAGCATATCCATCACCGCCATCGTCTTATCGATATCGGTATCGTCAACGGTCAGCTGCACCAAACGGCGAGTATTAGGATCGAGCGTCGTTTCACGCAGCTGTAGCGGGTTCATTTCACCCAATCCTTTAAAGCGCTGAACGTTAGGTTTACCACGTTTACGCTTCAACTGCTCCAATACGCCAGTTTTTTCTTCTTCATCAAGCGCATAGAACACTTCTTTACCCAAATCGATACGGTACAGCGGCGGCATGGCCACATAGACATGGCCACCGCGCACCAGCGAGCTGAAGTGGCGTACAAACAGCGCGCACAGCAAAGTGGCGATATGTAGACCATCAGAGTCCGCATCCGCCAGAATGCAGATCTTGCCGTAACGTAGTTGGCTCAGATCTTCGCTATCAGGATCGATACCGATCGCGACTGAAATATCATGCACTTCCTGTGAAGCCAGTACCTCATCCGAGGACACTTCCCAAGTATTCAGGATCTTACCTTTGAGCGGCATGATGGCCTGATATTCACGATCTCGCGCCTGTTTCGCCGATCCGCCTGCGGAATCACCTTCTACGAGAAACAGTTCGGTCATGCTGAGATCCTGCGAGGTACAGTCTGCCAGTTTGCCGGGTAAAGCCGGGCCGCTGGTCAGCTTTTTACGTACCACTTTTTTCGCCGCGCGCATCCGGCGCTGCGCGCTGGAAATAGCCAGCTCGGCCAGTTGCTCAGCCGCCTGAACGTTCTGGTTTAGCCACAGGCTGAAGGCATCTTTCACCACGCCAGATACATAGGCCGCGCACTGACGAGAGGACAGGCGCTCTTTGGTCTGACCGGCAAACTGCGGATCCTGCATTTTGACAGAAAGCACGTAGGCGCAGCGTTCCCAGATATCGTCGGCGGACAGCTTCACGCCGCGCGGCAAAATATTGCGGTATTCGCAGAACTCACGCATGGCGTCCAGCAAGCCTTGGCGCAGGCCATTGACGTGAGTACCGCCTTGCATGGTAGGAATCAGGTTAACGTAGCTTTCTGTCAGCAGATCGCCACCTTCCGGTAGCCATAACAGCGCCCAGTCAATAGCTTCGGTATCCCCAGCGGAAGAACCGACAAACGGCACTTCCGGCAAAGTAATCAGGCCGTTGACCGCTTCCATCAGATAATCGGTCAGGCCATCGGCATAACACCAGCGTTGTTCGGTGTTATTCACCATGTCTTTAAAGACGATTTCCACGCCCGGACACAGTACCGCTTTTGCTTTCAGCAAATGTGACAAACGGGAAACGGAGAAACGCGGGCTATCGAAAAACGATTCATCAGGCCAGAAATGCACGCTGGTGCCGGTGTTTCGCTTACCGCAAGTACCAATCACCTGCAAATCCTGCACTTTATCCCCGTTTTCAAACGCCATGCTGTAAATCTGGCCGTCCCGGCGAACCGTCACTTCCACTCGACGAGACAAGGCGTTAACCACTGAAATCCCCACGCCGTGCAAACCGCCGGAGAATTGGTAGCTCTTATTAGAGAATTTCCCCCCGGCGTGCAGACGACAGAGAATCAGCTCAATGGCCGGTACGCCTTCTTCCGGGTGAATATCCACTGGCATCCCGCGGCCATCATCAATCACTTCCAGAGACTGATCGGCGTGCAGAATCACATCAATACGGCGAGCGTGTCCGGCTAGCGCTTCATCAACACTGTTATCTATCACCTCTTGGCCGAGGTGGTTTGGGCGCGTAGTGTCGGTATACATACCTGGACGACGACGTACTGGTTCTAGACCGCTGAGTACTTCAATGGCATCAGCGTTATAGCTGGATTGAGTCATGGTTTGATTAATGTTCGGCTAAGGGTTGGAGGGCTAGCGGTGACAGCCGGGTGAGTGATTACACTCACCGCATCTGGCGGCGATAACGTCACGCTGTATCAGGCAGTCGTTAGCCCTAAAAAATTCACAATCGGTGAGAAATAGTGTTCAAAGCCTACAAAGGCATGATTTCCACCTGATTCTACCGTTTGTCGACAAGAGGTGTAATAAGCAACCGCCTGTCGATAATCGAGGATTTCGTCCCCGGTTTGTTGCAATAGCCAGAGTAAATCAGGCGATTCCAACGGATCTATTTGCATGACTTTCAGGTCATAAACGTGACGAGACTCTAACACATATTGCTGACCCGTGTAGGGGTTCTGATTTTGCCCCAGATAATCAATCAACAGCTCGAAAGGACGTACCGCCGGGTTGACTACCACCGCCGGAATGCTGAAACACTGGGAAAGCCAGGTGGCAAAATATCCACCCAGCGAGGAGCCGACAATGCCCAGATTCTGCCCGGCCTTGCTCATAATGATATCTTCCAGCATTTCCGCCGCCTCTGCCGGAAACGGCGGCAACTGCGGTACCAACATGTCAATGTGCGGATGATTTTCCTGCAGCCAGCTTTTGAACGCGGTGGCTTTCGCCGACTGCGGAGAGCTGTTGAAACCATGCAGATAAAGAAGAGTATTCATCAATAGCCGTCCGCATCCATATTGGGGTTGAACTCGTCACTGTCCAGGCGGCGTACTTCCGTTTCCAGCGTACCGCCCGGCAATAAATCGAGGTAACGCCATCCCGGCGCTACGGTATCCAGAGTAAAGTTAGTACAGTGCGGTTTGAATTGCACGCAGGTTGACGGGCTGGCCAGCAGCCGCTTGCCATACCAATCAAGATCCAATTCCTGATGAATATGTCCGCACAGCAGCGTAGTGACGCGCGGATAGCGAATCAATACATCGGCCAGCATATGAGCGTTGCGCAGACTGTGTTGATCCAACCAGGTACAACCTGACGGCATCGGATGGTGATGTAGCAAAATCAAAGTGTAGCGTTCTGGATGAGCCTGTAAGCAGCGTTCCATCCACTCTAGCTGATGTTCGCTTAATTCACCGTAAGGCACACCAAAAACCTGGCTGTCCAATAAGAGAATCTGCCAGTTATCGCCTACAAACGCCTGTTTTGATGGCGCAATATTTGCCGCGGCCAGCACATCTACCATTGCCGGCTGGAAATCATGATTTCCCGGCAACCAAAGGCATGGCGCAGACAAACGGGCAATACCCTGCGCAAAATGCTGATAAGCCGCTATAGACTGATCCTGCGCCAGATCGCCGGTCGCAACGATCAGATCGTAGGAGTACTTTTCGGCAATAATTGCATCCAATACCGCCCGATAGCTGCGTCCGGTATTGACACCCAGCAAGGTTTCATCCTCACCGGCAAAAAGGTGGGTATCTGTTATTTGTAATATTCTGACCCTGGCCCCACTCGCCATAGGCAGTTCAAACAGGCTTTCCAATTGGTATCCTTGTTTTAAGTCTGTCTAACAAACCGGAACCGCCACAGCTCCATGCGCCAAGCAATAGCGCAACCAGTCAGCAAGAAACTGGTTAATTTGATGCTTTTCGTCCCGTTGATGCAACTTTTTATTCGGATAATCATAACTTGCTTTGAACCGGGAGATCTGCTGACTGGCACACACTTCCGCTACCCTGGCATCATGGTAAAGGCGTACCGACATCGAAGGCAGCCCCCAATGGCCGACGACTGGCGCAGTCTGCACAATCTCAACCACCGTAGTGTAGCGAGTCGATTCCAAGATAGTTAATCGATAACAGATGCTATTGACCTGATAAGCCATGCTTTCATTCACTTCGTCAGTGCGCGGCGTTAAACGACGCAATTGTGCGTAATTAGTTTCGCACACCCGCATCATTTCAGGAAAATCAGGCGTATAGCGTTTAGACATTATTTTTCCCACTCTTTTCTCAGCAACTGATGGTGCAACGCCAGCCATTGTAATGCAATGACCGAAGCGGCGTTATCGATAACGCCTTCTTCCACCCAGCGGTAGGCCTGCTCGCGGCTAACCACGTGGACGCGAATATCTTCATTCTCTTCTTCCAGACCGTGAATACCGGAGGCCGTGGTGGCATCCACTTCACCGACCATAATCGATAAACGCTCGCTGGTACCACCGGGGCTGGCCAGATAACTCAATACCGGTTTACAGCGCCCAACGATGATACCTGCCTCTTCCTGCGCTTCGCGGCGGGCGACCTCTTCCACACTCTCCCCCGGCTCGATCATGCCAGCGACCATCTCCAGTAGCCAAGGAGACTCACTGGAATCAATAGCTGCGATACGCAGTTGCTCCACCAGCACCACTTCGTCCCGGACCGGATCATAAGGAAGCAAAACCGCCGCATGGCCGCGCTCAAAAATCTCCCTTTTTACCTCACCACTCATTTCACCGTTGAATAGGCGATGACGGAAGCGATACAGATTCAATGAAAAAAAACCGCTGTAAAGTGACTCACGTGCAATAATTTCCACATCATTCTTATTCAAAGTTACCGGTGACTCTTGGGGCAATGACATATACTTTTCTCCTACCTGAGTATTGTGCCGATATACTAATTTTTTATGACACTCGTTTTACTGATATAAAAAGTAAAAGTCTTCGCGAATAAAAAATGATACGCGGCGGGCTAGCTATGCTGTCTGAGTTTAAAATAGCAAGCGTGGCGGCCTTATGGGAATGGTTGGAAGAATACTGGTTTAAGTTTGTGTTAGATTTAGGTAAATAAAGGCAAGATGGCACAATCAGCCACCTTATCCCATTGGCAGACTCTGATAGAATCGGCAACAATTCGTCTATCGTCAGATACCATGGCAACATTTTGCGCACAACTGCTGCACAACAAGGAATGCAAATGAAGAAACTGCTCCCCCTTCTTATCGGACTGAGCCTTGCCGGTTTCAGTACCATGAGCCAGGCAGAGAACCTGCTGCAAGTTTATAAACAAGCGCGGGACAGCAATCCCGACTTACGTAAATCTGCCGCTGACCGTGATGCTGCATTCGAAAAAATCAATCAATCTCGCAGCCCGCTGTTACCACAGCTCGGTTTAGGCGCAGGTTATACCTATACCAACGGTTTCCGCGATAACAATGGCGTAGACAGCAATTCCACCTCAGGATCGCTGCAACTGACCCAAACCATTTTCGATATGTCAAAATGGCGCGCGCTGACCTTACAAGAAAAAGCTGCCGGTATTCAGGACGTTTCGTTCCAGACCAGCGAACAATCGTTAATCCTGACCACCGCTACCGCCTATTTCAACGTACTGAGAGCGATTGACTCTCTGTCTTACGTTCAGGCGCAGAAAGAATCGGTATACCGTCAGTTGGATCAAACCACTCAGCGTTTTAACGTCGGTCTGGATCCAATCACCGACGTACAAAACGCCCGCGCCAGCTATGACACTGTGCTGGCCGATGAAGTGACGGCGCGTAATAATCTGGATAACGCACTGGAAGTTCTGCGTCAGGTCACCGGCGTTTACTACCCGGAACTGGCCTCTCTGAACGTTGAACGTTTGAAAACCGATAAACCAGACGCAGTCAATAACCTGTTGAAAGAAGCAGAAAAACGCAACCTGGCGTTGCTGACTGCTCGCTTAAATCAGGATTTGGCTCGTGAGCAGATTAAAGCGGCCGAAACTGGCTATATGCCAACGATTGATCTGACCGCTTCTTCATCAATTACTAATACCCGTTACAGCGGTAGCGCCAGTTCGCAGCAAATCAATAATGACGCTGGTCAGAACAAAATCGGCGTGCAGCTTAGCCTGCCATTATACAGCGGCGGAGCAACCAACTCGGCGGTTAAACAGGCGCAGTTCAACTTTGTTGGCGCCAGCGAGCAGTTGGAAAGCGCACACCGTGGCGTCGTGCAGAACGTTCGTTCCTCGTTTAACAACATTTCGGCATCAATCAGCAGCATCAATGCCTACAAACAGGTTGTGATTTCAGCCCAAAGTTCATTGGATGCCATTGAAGCCGGTTATCAGGTAGGAACTCGTACCATTCTGGATGTGTTGACTGCAACCACCACGTTGTACAATGCAAAACAGCAGTTAGCCAATGCCCGTTATGACTATCTGATCAATCAGTTAAACATTAAATCTGCTCTGGGTACTCTGAATCAGAACGATTTGATGTCGCTGAACGCAGTATTGGATAAGCCGGTTCCAACTGCACCAGACGCTGTGGCGCCCGAGGGTAAACAGCAACCTGCGGGCAGCTACGCACAGACCGCGTCTCAAACTGTGCCGGTGACTCAGCCAGCGGCGGCGACAACCCGCAGTTCTGGTAATCCATTCCGCAACTGATTCTGACGTCGGCCTTTCCCCAAGGCCGACATTCTTCGGGCGTAGCATTGTATACGCCCGATTATTACTTTTCTCATGATTTCCTCCACTTTAGGGACAAGCATTTTTCATCGATGAAAAAAGAGAGCTAGCCCGCAGCATTTCGTATAGCAATGTAAAGTATGCCGCTGACCTCCCCCTGCGCTTTAATTTTATACATCTTTCCCCTATTCTTATGGCCACGCTATATGACTATAAATGGGATAAAGGGCAAAAAGCCCGGACACAGGACCAATGACGATGAAACGGACTAAAAACATCAATCAAGAGACATTCCGTAAATCCTGGCGTAACTATCGCTTAGCGCCTGTCGCGTTGGCGGTCAGTGCCGTATTTATGCTTGCCGGTTGCGAAAAAACCGATGAAACCGTCTCTCTGTACCAGAATGCAGACGACTGCTCACAGGCAAATCCATCTAAAAGCGCCGAATGCACTGCGTCTTACAATAATGCCTTGCAGGAAGCGGCTAAAACCGCGCCTAAATATGCAACGCGTGCAGACTGTGTGGCTGAATTTGGTGAGTCTCAGTGTACTCAGGCACCGGCTCAGGCCGGTATGGCTCCGACTTCAGCACCCGCAGAAGCTGGCGCAACGGCGCAGCCACAGCAGAGCGGCAGTATGTGGATGCCTCTGATGGCCGGTTACATGATGGGCCGAATGATGGGCGGCGGCGCAAGCCAACCACTGTTTACCTCTAAATCAGCAGGCAGCCCGGCTAACGGCAAATTTGTTGACGCAACCGGTAAAAACTACGGCCCTGCTACCACCGGTCGTACCATGACCGTGCCTAAAACCGCGCTGGCACCAAAACCTGCGGTAACCAACACTATCACTCGCGGTGGCTTCGGTGAATCAGTAGCCAAACAGACCTCTATGCAGCGCAGCAATGCTTCATCATCCAATTCCAGCTCGCGCAGTATGGGTGGCTAAGGTCTGATTAATGAAACGTTTACCGATTACCGAGCGTCCAGACTGGCGCGAAAAGGCGACCGAGTTTGGCTTTAAATTTCACACCATGTATGGCGAGCCGTACTGGTGTGAGGATGCCTACTACGAATTTACGCTGGCGCAGATTGAAGAGCTGGAAGATACCACGGCAGAATTGCATCAAATGTGCCTGCAGGTGGTAGAAAAGGTCATTAATAGCGATGAGCTGATGGCAAAATTCCGCATTCCTAAACATGTTTGGGATTTCGTCCGCACTTCGTGGCGCACCAACCAGCCTTCTCTCTATTCCCGCCTTGATTTAGCCTACGACGGTAAAAGTCCGGCCAAGTTACTGGAAAATAACGCAGATACGCCAACGTCACTGTATGAAGCGGCATTCTTCCAATGGCTGTGGCTGGAAGATCAGATCAACGCTGGCAATCTGAGCGGCGATGCAGATCAGTTCAACAGCCTGCAGGAAAAGCTAATCGAACGCTTTACTGAACTGCGGGAAAACCACGGTTTTAGCCTGTTGCATCTGGCCTGCTGTCAGGACACCGAAGAAGATCGCGGTACGGTGCAATATCTACAAGATTGTGCTCTTGAGGCCGGATTACCAACCGAATTCCTGTTTATGGAAGAAATCGGCCTGGGTGAAAAAGGGCAATTTACCGATCTGGATAACCAGGTTATCAGTAATTTGTTCAAGCTCTATCCATGGGAATTCATGTTCCGCGAAATGTTCTCCACCAAGCTGGAAGACGCGGGCGTTCGCTGGCTGGAACCGGCGTGGAAAAGCATTATTTCCAACAAAGCACTGCTGCCGCTGCTGTGGGAGATGTTCCCTAATCACCCAAATCTACTGCCAGCATACTTTGCCGAAGACGACCATCCGCCGCTGGATCACTATGTGACCAAGCCTTTGTTCTCACGGGAAGGTGCCAATATCCAGATCGTGGAAAATGGCAAAGAAGTGGCCCGCGTGGATGGCCCTTACGGTGAAGAAGGCATGATCGTACAGCAATTCCATCCGTTGCCACGCTTTGGCGATAGCTACACGCTGATTGGCAGCTGGTTGATCAACGATCAGCCCTGCGGTATTGGTCTGCGCGAAGATCGCGAATTGATCACGCAGGATCTGTCTCGATTCTACCCACATATTATTTTTGGCTAATCCCCAACTATGATGTGCAAAAGGGAAGGCAATCGCCTTCCCTTCTTATATTTATAAAACCACTTATATCAATCAAATCATTAGCCTAAACGAACCGACAGCATACTCAGCGATCCCATTTCGATTCCTTCGGTCGGTAGAGAAATAGCTTCTTTTCCGTCCCAGGCTCCCAAAATATACAGCAGCGGCAGGAAGTGTTCCGGAGTCGGGTTTGACAGCGCCGCGCCCTCATGATCCATAAAATGGACCAGTGGATGGTTATCCCCCTGATAATCAAGGTTATCCCTGACGTACTGTTCAAAAGATTCGGCCCACGGATAAGGGCTAGCCTCTCCCTTCCAGTTAACCATTCTCAGGTTATGAACCACGTTACCACTGGCCACAATCAGCACACCCTGCTCACGTAGCACCGCCAGCTTACGCCCTAATTCATAGTGATAAGCCGCTGGCTGGGTACCATCAACACTGAGTTGCACCACCGGAATATCGGCGTCAGGGTACATTTTAATTAACACTCCCCAAGCTCCGTGATCCAAACCCCATTCGCGGGTATCGGCCATCACTTCAGCAGGTTTCAGCAGTTGCTGAATTTGCTCTGCAAGCTCAGGCGAACCGGGAGCCGGATACTGAGTATCAAACAAAGCCTGTGGAAATCCGCCAAAATCGTGAATAGTCCGCGGTTTTCCCATTGCTGTTACCGCAGTTCCACGGGTATACCAGTGGACGGAAATAGCCAAAATCGCTTTCGGCCTAGGAATCGCCTTACCCAACGCACGCCATGCCAAGGTATGACTGTTTTCTTCCAGCACGTTCATCGGGCTACCGTGGCCGAGAAACAGTGCAGGCATACGAGAGGTGTTCATAGGAAATCCTTACAGTTAAATGAAATTATCAGGCTCTAGCTACAGGTTGGTCGCCAGACCTTGCAACTACATTACGCGCTTTCTTTTCATTGCACAGCCGGATAACCATGAAGAAGATAGTCAAGAAATTTGAATGTATAGCGAGGGAAGACAAAGCGGGAATCCACAGCGGAAACAGAAATGAAAAAACCGGGCTATTTTACCTGTTAAGGAAAATAAAACCCGGTTAACTCAGTCAGTTAAATCAGACAGCATTCAGAATGCTGCTAACCAAACTCAGCTGGCTTTCTGTGCATGAGCCAAGCGGTATTCCGCCAGGTCATCAATAGTCACTACTGGCATATCATGCTGTTTAGCAAAGGCAATCACTTCTGGCGCATGCGCCATGCTGCCATCGTCATTGGTCAATTCGCACAGTACGCCTGCGGGTTTAAAACCGGCCAGCGTTGCCAAGTCAATGGATGCTTCGGTATGACCACGACGAGTCAGTACGCCACCCGGTTGACCGCGCAGTGGGAAAACGTGGCCTGGACGGCTAAGATCCGCAGGTGCCGCGTTATCCGCAATGGCCGCACGAATGGTGGTCAAGCGGTCAGCGGCAGATACGCCCGTAGTAACGCCTTTAGCGGCTTCAATAGTCACGGTGAATGCGGTCTGGAACTGGCTGGAGTTGTTGGTCACCATCATTGGCAACTCAAGCTGCTGACGACGTTCTTCGGTGATACACAGACACACAATCCCACTGCCGTGACGAATTGTCAGAGCCATTTGTTCTACGGTCATGGTTTCTGCGGCGAAGACAAGATCGCCTTCGTTTTCGCGGTTTTCGTCGTCTAGCACCATCACACCTTTGCCATTACGCAAGGCGTCCAATGCACGCTCTACACGCTCGAAAGGCGTGCCAAAATCTGATAGAAGGGTCTGATTCATGGTAAAAAACCTCATTAAATTATGGATTACCAGAATCAGGGCGGTCTTGAGGAGTGTTCGCCAAATATACGGCAAAAATAACGCAAGCGGGCAGTATGCCCGGCAGATACCGTTACTCTCTCCCATCCGGACTATAACCGTCGGCCCCGGAATTACACCGGATCTGCTGACCTCTACGCTGAATGAAATTAACCACTCAATGTGAGCGCTCGCGGGCTTCCACAACGCGATACAAAAGTACCTAACTATGGTTTACCGCCGGTGGGGACTTTCACCCCGCCCTGAGAATAAGCGTAAAGACTATAACGCTAATGATTCGTCCGGGCAATTGGCAAAATGCAGAATTAAACCCTGGTCACAAAGGTTTATAGAATTGACGCCAGGCATTACACTATTAGGCAATCACTAAACATCAAATTAGGGAAATACCATGATTGACCCGAAAAAAATTGAACAAATCGCCCGCCAGGTGCATGAATCCATGCCGAAAGGTATCCGCGAGTTCGGGGATGACGTCGAAAAGAAAATCCGCCAGGTGCTGCAATCGCAACTGACTCGTTTGGATTTGGTTAATCGTGAAGATTTCGACGTGCAAACGCAGGTGTTACTGCGCACCCGCGAAAAACTGGCAATGTTGGAACAGCGGATGAGCGAGCTGGAAGCCAAATTTAACGCGGCGCCAGTTGCTGCGCAGGACGAAGCCGAGAAAACCGGCGAGTAATTATTTCCAGCGTTCAGCTTAAAGGGGCTAGAATGCCCCTTTTTTCGTTGATAAAAAACATCTTAATGTTAGCCGATGAGTCAGCGATCAACCGTTGATATGGTTGTTTTTGGCAAAATGAGCCAAAGTCCCGCAAACATAACCAGAGCGTATAAACTCTTCCACCCAATCATCAACAGCAATATGCAGCACAGCAGGCTGCCAATCATCGCCATCCAGCGTGAACGCCCTTTCAACAAGCGAATACCCGCCAACATACACAGCAAATAAATCAGCACGAAAATACCGTTGGCGTAGACGATCAGCATATCCAGCGGCAGAGAAAACCAATAAGTCAGCAACGTAGCAGCCAGACAGCAACCCACTACGGCGCTAAGGGCATTGACCGGCGTTTGGCCAGCGGATAAGCGAGCCAAAGGGCTTTCTGGGCGACTGACAGCCTGTGACCACACCATGCGAGCAAAACTCTGGGTATAAATATTCACACTGGCGAAGCACGCCAGATAGCCAATAATACAAGCGACCCAAAGTGCGCGCTGACCAAAAAGTTGCACCACTATGCCCGGTAGAGATGCGGCCGCGGCCTGCTCTGTGCCATAGGCATGGAAATGGAGTACGGCAACGGTACAACCCCAGTAAACCGCACCGGCCACCAACATGCCGATCAGCAAGGCGCGAGGAAAATCCCGTTTAGGATGGCGGAATTCTGTCGCCAGATGCGCAAAGGCTTCCAGACCGACAAAACACCAGAACATTACCGCTAATGCATTGAATATATTAGGAGGAGAAACATCGGTAATCGCTGGCCAGGGAATCTGAGCGGGGCTGATATCCCCCCGCCACCAAATCGCCGCAACCAGAGCGATAATCAACAGGGCAATCAGAGTTTGAATATTGGCGCTGGAACCTGCGCTACGGGTGCCCAGTAGCCAAATCACCAGTAAAGTAGCCAGTTGCACTATCAGCAAGCCGGTAGCACTCCAGCCAAAGATGGCCTGCCAGAAGCCAGCGGCAATCTGCAATGCCGCTGGTAACCCCACGGGAATCACCGATAAAAACAGCCAGCCCGCCACTTTACCCAAACGTGGGCCAAACGCCATATTGACGAAATGAGCCGCGCCACCAGCACTAGGGAAATGACGCCCCAGCGCGGCGAAGGCGATAGCAATAGGGAACACCAGGGCAATCAGCAGTGGCCACGCCCATAGGCTGTCGTCGCCCGCCAGCATGGCGGCTAACGCCGGTACAGCAAATACGCCGGTGCCCAGCAAGGACGTAGATAACAAACCAACGCCCTGCGCCAACCCCAACTCCTGCTTCAATCCACTCACCGTACCGCCTTATGCCACTGGCCATGGCGCAGCATCCTTACCCTGATTCAGCGGATTGAGTTAACCGCGCCCGTTTTTGATCGACTGAATAATATTAGTAGTGGAAACACCGTCTTCAAAGTTAAGTACCTTAACTTCACCGCCTGCGGCCCAGACTTCAGCGCTACCGGCGATATCTTCAGGCTTATAGTCTCCGCCCTTCACCAGTAAATCTGGTAGAACACCAGCAATTAAGCGCTGTGGCGTGTCTTCTTCGAAAGAAACGACCCAATCAACAGACTCCAACGCACCCAACACAATCATGCGTTGATCCAACGGGTTAACCGGACGTTTCTCTCCTTTCAGGCGTTTAGTGGACGCATCACTGTTAACCGCGACAATCAAACGATCGCCCAGTTTACGGGCGTTAGCCAGATAAGAGACATGACCTGCGTGCAGGATGTCAAAAATTCCGTTGGTCATGACGATTTTTTCACCGCGCTGACGCGCCTGAGCCACCGCAGTTTTAAGCTGTTCTTCGGTCATCACGCCAAAACCAGTACTGGCACGGCCACGGATGGCGTTTTCCAGTTCGATCGGAGAAACCGTTGAAGTACCCAGCTTGCCCACCACGACACCTGCGGCGGCGTTCGCCAGGAAGCAAGATTCTTCCAGCGTTTTACCCGCGGCCAATGCCGAAGCCAATACACCAATCACAGTGTCACCCGCGCCGGTTACATCGAACACTTCCTGCGCCTGAGTTGGTAAGTGCAGCGGCGGCTGCCCCAGTTGCAACAAGGTCATTCCCTGCTCGGAGCGCGTCACCAGCAGCGCTGACAGCTCGAAATCAGCAACCAGTTTCATACCGCGACTCACTAACTCATCTTCGGTTTTACAATGCCCTACTACCGCCTCAAATTCAGACAGATTAGGCGTCAGCAGGGTTGCACCGCGATAGCGTTCAAAATCACTGCCTTTCGGATCGATAAGCACTGGTACCTTAGCCGCACGCGCCAATTTTATCATCTGCTGAACGCTAACCAGAGCGCCTTTGGCGTAGTCAGAAAGCACCAATGCGCCAATATGAGGCAATGCCTGCTGGATACGATCAAACATAGGCTGAGGATCGACACCGTCAAATCCTTCTTCAAAATCAAGGCGGATCAACTGTTGGTTACGGGAAAGCACCCGCAGCTTGGTAATGGTAGGATGCGTTGGCAGAGACACAAAATCACAGCGCACGTTGACTTCATTCAGCTTGCTGGTCAACGCCCGCGCCGCATCATCAATGCCGGTTAAGCCAACCAACTGTGACGCGGCACCCAGGGAGGCGATATTCATAGCAACGTTAGCTGCACCACCCGGACGCTCTTCGATAGTGTCCACTTTCACCACTGGCACCGGTGCTTCCGGCGATATCCGACTGGTCGGCCCATACCAATAACGGTCCAACATCACGTCGCCAACCACCAGTACACCAGCGCGGCGAAAATCGGGCAGTGTAACTTTCATCCCATAGCTCCAAAACAGGTCATTATATTGTGGCGGATAATATCACAGGCTTTCGTTTACCAATAAAATCGGTTTTGCCTTATTACCTCAGGTAGACGAATTTCAGTACAGGCAAAGGGATTTGAATAGCGGTTTTTTCCCCTTTTGCGCAGTGCATGGCAAAAAACCGGTGTCAGAGGCAACATGCCGCAATGAAAAGGGCTATCCACTTCCCATCCACTGCCAATTTCAATTTACAGGTCAGAAAAAGGGGCGATATTCGCCCTACAGACTATTCCCAATAGATAATTAATAAAAATGATAAGAAAAGTGAAATAGTTATCCCAGCCAATGTTGCCAGCTAGCGGCCACCTGCTCTCTCTCGGCAATAAAGCAATCGGCGGCAACTTTGCTGGATAGCTCCTGTAAAGCCAGATGGTGAATCTCATCCCGCATGGTGACGTAGGCTTGGGTCAACGCCACCGCTTCCTGCTGTTCCATAATGCCGTAATTGGCCATCAGCTCGAAAATACGCACGTTATCAGACCAACGGGTTAAACGCGGCTCACCGGCGGCGTAGCGCAATACCAGATACTGGGCGATAAACTCGATATCGGTAATACCTCCCGCATCGGCTTTAATATCAAAGGTATCCCGCTGTTTACTGCCTAAGTGATTGCGCATTTTCTCACGCATTTCGCGAACTTCCTGCTGCAATGTCAGATCGTTACGCGGTTGACACAAAATACGCTGGCGAATGGCCACAAATTCCTGCTGCAGGCTTTCATCGCCATACACCATGCGTGCCCGCACCAGCGCCTGATGTTCCCAGGTCCAAGCTTCGCTTTGCTGATATTCTGCAAAGGCTTCAATGGTGCTCACCAGCATCCCTGACTCACCGGAAGGGCGTAACCGTGCATCCACTTCATATAAAATACCCGATGAAGTGCGGGTGCTAAACAGATGCATCACGCGCTGCGCCAGACGCAGATAGAACTGGCGGCCATCGATACTGCGCTCGCCGTCCGTCATCACATCTAACGGACAGTCCAGCAGGAAAACCAAGTCTAGATCAGAGCTATATCCCAGTTCCCATCCGCCCAGTTTGCCATAACCAATGACGGCAAAACCGCGCCCTTCCCGATTTTGTAAATGAGTTGGCTGGCCGTAGCGTTTGACCATTTGATTCCAGGCTTGTTGAATCACCGCGTCAATAATGGCTTCGGCAAGATAGGTTAAGTGATCGCTCACTTTCATTACCGGCAGTGCTTCAGTGATATCGCCGGCAGCAATTCGTAGCTGCTGCGCCTGTTTAAACTGACGCAACGCTTCCAGTTGTTGCTCCTCGTCATCCTCCGGCACCCGCAGTAAATACTGACGCAATTCATCACGATAAGCGCCAGGAGCAAGGGGTTGATACAGCGAATGAGGATCGAGTAATTCATCCAATAAAAGCGGGTAACGCGCAAGCTGGCTGGCCACCATCGGTGAAGCGGCGCACAGCTTAATAACGTGAGTCAGCGCTGCATGGTATTCCAGCAGCAGCTCCAGATAGGTGGTACGGGTCACAATGCTCAACAGCAGTTGAATCAGGCGGCTTAGAGCGATATCCGCATCGCGACGCGGACAAACCTCCGCCAGCAAACGCGGCATCAGTTGATCCAGCTTATCCCGACCGCGCGGCCCAATGGTGCGTTTATCCACGTCATGACGGAAAGAAGCGAGCGTGCTAAGGAAGTGTCTGCGCGCATGTTCATCTAAATGCGGAGTCAAGGGCGCCAAATCACCTTCATCCAACGCATCCTGCCACAGACTGTTATACGAAACATAGCAGGCATCTTCGCCAACATCAGGGGTATCATCGCCAATTAGATCGTCAAATACCAAACGAACGGACTGCATGTGATTGTCCAGCGTATCCGTCAGCTCCGCCCAATTCCGTTTCCCCATTCCCCACGCCAGACGCGCTTGATTCAGCCCATCACTCGGCAAAGTTTGGGTTTGTTCATCACCAATCGCCTGTAAAAGATTCTCTAAACGGCGTAAAAACAGGTAGCTGGTGCAGAGATAGTCAACCTGCCGCTGAGTGAGTAAACCCAGCTCTGATACCGCCTGTAGCGTGGGCAGCAACGCTCGTTCCTGCAAACGCGGCTCGCGGCCACCGCGAATCAATTGGAATACCTGCGTAATAAATTCGATTTCCCGAATTCCACCTGCGCCCAGTTTTATATTGTCTTTTAGGCCGCGGCGTCGTACTTCGCGGGCGATCATGCCTTTCATATTACGCAGCGATTGAATCACGCTAAAATCTATATAGCGACGGAATACGAAAGGCCGCAGAGTTCGACGCAGCTCCTGGCTATAATAATCCTCCGCACCGCCCATCAGCCGCGCCTTCACCATCGCATAACGTTCCCAATCGCGACCTTGTTCCTGATAATAGTCTTCCAGCGCGGCGAAGCTCAGCACCAGCGGGCCGCTATCGCCAAAGGGACGCAGCCGCATATCGACCCGATAGACAAAACCATCAATAGTTTGCTGATCCAACGCCTTTATCAGCCGCTGCCCTAAACGAGTAAAGAACTGCGCGTTATCCAGCTCCCGGCGGCCACCTTGGGTATGGCCATTTTCCGGATAAGAGAAAATCAGATCGATATCAGAGGAAAAGTTCAGTTCTCCGCCGCCTAGCTTTCCCATCCCTAAAATCAGCAAAGGTTGTGGAACTCCCTCGCTATTACAAGGCGTTCCCCATTCTTTGCAGCAGGTTTGATACAGCCAATCGCGGCTGGCAATAATAATGCTTTCCGCCAGCCCGCTCAGCTGTTGCAAGGTTTCTTCCGTGGTACTGGTCTGCAACGCCTGCGACCACGCAATACGCACCATCATTCGCCGCCTGAATAAGCGCAGTGCCTTCATCAGCGCGGCTTCATCCTGCACTTCGCTCAGCACCTGGCCCAGCCAATCCGGGTATCGTTGCCACTCATCCGCCTGCGGCGGCTGCTGGTGTAGCTCATCCAACCATTCGGGATGAATCAACAACATATCACTGACAAAATCACTTAGCGTCAGCACTGCAACGTCTTCTTCTGTTAACGTCCGGCTTATCGGAAGCTCATGAAAACGCTGTACAATACTTTGCGCTTGCACCTGTAATTCTGAGGAGAGTGGCAACATTTCGAATCCCTATACAAAACAGCCTGCAAAAAGCAGGCTGTTAATCAGTTAACGCGCAGCTCCGTTGAGCCAGAAAGCGGGCTGAGCCAACGCCTCTTTACGGGCGGTATCACGCCAGTGTCCCTGACGTTCAACAATAGCCTGTTGCAGACCAAACCATCCATCAATGTATGGATGCCATTCGCTCTGCGGATAGAAACCGGATAATAGCTGGAAAGAAAGAATCTGACGATTCAAGCGAGGCAACTGCGCCAGATAGCCATCGTCATCCATATGATGTGTAAAGGCTTCTTTCAAATCTGCAGCGCTGCGACTCAGCATAATATCGGCAAAACGCTTAAAGGAACCCTGTAGCTTTGACTGCCCTTTAGCATCGAGGAACGGACGCCAGCCAGCGTTAACCAGCCAAGATGTGAGCGCCAACTTACATTTAAGATAAGCGGCGCTGTAGCACAATTGTTCCGCCTCGGCATTTTTCGCCGCCAGTAAAGGTTCCAGCTCGGTCAAGAGTGCCCGCAGCTCAGTGCTGGCTTTACGTGGCACCAAACCACCAAATACCGTCATGATCTGACGAATCATCGCTAACGCTTCGATTATCATGGCTTTTGCTGATTCATCGCCACGCAGCCACAGTTCTTCATGGTATTGCCAGTGATCCAAGGCCATTTCCAGACCCGCAGACATTCCCTGCTCAACGGTAGACTTAGGCGCAGGCTGCACCACCAACAACGGACGAACTTCCCGCGCCGGATTGCCTTTTGCCAAATGGTAGCCGCGCGCAGCTTTACTCAGGCTCCCCTGACGCAGACCGCCGTTTTGCGCCAGTTCTGCCGCCAACGCCAGAAGATCCGCCTGATTCCCCTGCTTTAGCTCCAGCTCCACTTCGTGCAAAGCTTCGCTGAGATCGTTGGCTGTAACATTGCCCAGATCCAAAGCCAGTTCAATCAGGCTTTGCTGGTAAGTAACTACCCACTTTTCACGCACAAAGTCGGTCTGGAATAGTGGTTTCAGTTCAGCCTGAAGCGCGGTGACATCCCAGCCTTCCGGCCAGATTTCCACAGGAAATTGCGCCAAATCCAACTCTGGTTTATCAATAGTGACATTATATTCTGGGCGCTGATGCAAACCGCCGACCACCTTGCCACCGGTTTTTATCGTCATTTCAAATTGCCCATCACAGCCGCGAATACGTAAGCCCATATCATGCTCGCGCAGGCGACCGTCTTCGGTTTCAAAGTAGATATTGGTCAGCGTTTGTGGCGCGAAATGTTCATGTGGCCAGGACGCAATCTGGCCCGGCAAGGCAGCAATGGCTGCTGGAGTAGCGATAAATTTTAATTCTATTTCAACGGTCATAATTTCATTCACACCGATATTTGCGAGATTATGGGCATTATGCGCCATTCGCGATAATTTGCCTGTTTTACACCGCTTTTTCTGTACGAAAAGTCTCGTGCAGCAGGCGAGTCAAACCCTATTTTAACCTGATTTGCCGAGTCTGCCCTACTAGCTTGATCAGACTAATTTTAGTTTCTGAAAAACCGGCGAAAATCGCGCTAAACCCGCACTGGCATTGAGAGTAAGATAGTTCTCATTCCGGTTTATGCGTTGCGTCGGCAAACTGAACCCTCTACTATCGTTCCATAAATTCACTCATAAACGATGATCTAATGCAGAAATTACGCCTAATTTGTCTCGCAGTGCTAAGTCTAAGCATCAGTTGGGGCGCGCACGCTGAAGAAAAACGCTACATCTCCGATGAGCTAATCACCTACGTCCATAGCGGCCCCGGTAACCAATACCGCATTCTCGGCACGCTAAATGCCGGCGATGAAGTCACCCTGATCAGCGTTAACGAAGCGGCAGATTATGGCCAAATTCGCGACAGTAAAGGGCGTACCACTTGGATCCCAATGGATCAATTGAGTCAGTCGCCAAGTATGCGAGTGCGTTTACCTGATTTGGAACAACAGGTTAAAACCCTGACGGACAAACTGGCTAATATTGATAATAGCTGGAATCAGCGTACCGCTGAAATGCAGCAGAAAGTTGCGGCCAGCGACGGCGTGATTAACGCGCTGAAACAAGAAAATGCAGCGCTGAAAAACCAATTGGTTGTCGCGCAGAAGAAAGTGAACGCCGTCAACCTACAGTTGGATGACAAGCAGCGCACCATTATTCTGCAATGGTTTATGTACGGTGGCGGCGTTGCCGGTATCGGTCTGCTGCTGGGTCTGGTATTGCCGCACCTTATCCCAAGCCGTAAGAAAAATAACCGCTGGATGAATTAATCGCGGAAACTGTAGATTGAATCCTATCGGCTGCCATCAGGCGGCCGATTTTATTTGCTCGCCCCACCTCGCTATACTCTGGTCAGGCCTTAAGCCTCTTATTTCAGAATCATCGATACAATCGGTATCAGGAGAATAACAGTGAATATCTACCTGGTCGGCGGTGCCGTACGCGACAATTTATTAAATCTGCCGGTCACCGAGCGGGATTGGGTAGTGGTCGGTGCCACTCCTGAGCAGTTGCTTTCTCTAGGTTATCAGCAGGTCGGCAAGGATTTCCCGGTATTCCTTCATCCGGTCAGCCGTGAAGAATATGCTTTGGCACGTACCGAGCGAAAATCCGGTCAGGGTTACACCGGCTTTACCTGCTATGCCGCACCGGACGTCACGCTGGAAGAAGATTTACTCCGTCGGGATCTGACCATCAACGCCATTGCCCGTAGCGCGGAAGGCGAACTTTTTGATCCTTATCATGGCCAAAAGGATCTGGAAAACCGCATTTTGCGCCATGTTTCTGACGCCTTTGGCGAAGATCCACTACGCGTACTGCGAGTCGCCCGCTTTGCCGCTCGCTTTGCTCATCTGGGCTTTTCTATCGCGCCAGAGACTCAGATATTAATGCGCCAAATGGCCGACAGCGGCGAGCTTTCGGCGCTCACGCCAGAGCGCGTATGGAAAGAAACAGAAAAAGCCTTAATCAGCCAGAGTCCACAAACCTATTTTCAGGTTTTACGCGACTGCGGCGCGCTGGCTGTGCTGTTCCCGGAAATTGACGCGCTGTTTGGCGTGCCTGCTCCGGAGAAATGGCATCCAGAGATTGATACCGGTATCCATACTTTGATGACGCTGGCCATTGCCGCACAGCTTAGTCCAGACATTGATATTCGCTTCGCCGCACTGTGCCACGATTTAGGCAAGGGACTGACGCCCAAAGAATTCTGGCCGCGTCACCACGGCCATGGCCCCGCAGGTGTCAAACGGGTAGAGAAAATGTGCCAACGCCTGCGAGTACCCAATCCTATTCGGGATTTGGCAAAACTAGTGGCGGAATATCACGATTTGATTCATACCGTCGATAAATTGCGCCCGGAAACCCTACTCAAGTTGTTTGACGCCATTGACGTCTGGCGCAAACCGGAACGTTTAGAGCAAATGATTATGACCAGCGAAGCCGATGCCCGTGGACGCACCGGTTTTGAAAATAATCCTTATCCGCAGGGCGATTATCTGCGCGCGGCCTATCAGGTTGCTAATGGCGTGTCGATCAAGGAAGTGGTTGCCAGCGGCCTGCAAGGTCTGGCGATTAGGGATGAAGTCAAACGTCGCCGCCAGCAAGCGTTGGCAGACTGGAAACTGACTCTCTGCGAAACTAACCAGAACAGCGAATTTCAATAAACAGGTGTAAAAAAGCCCTGTTAAATCAGGGCTTTTTTTGGCATTTATTAACTTAAAAAGTTTACATAAATACCCAATACACTGCCGCGGCCACTACAAAACGGTAAATAGCGAAAGGCACAAACGAGATTCGCTTAATCAATGACAGGAAGGTTTTGATAGCAATCAGCGCCACCACGAATGCCGTAGCAAAACCAACGGCAAACATCGGTAAATCGCCCAAAGTCAGGAAGTGCAGGCTCTTATACAAATCCAATCCGCTGGCACCCAACATCATAGGTACGGCCAGAATAAACGAAAATTCAGATGCTGCATAACGGCTCACGCCGGTCAGCATACCGCCAGAAATGGTCGCCCCAGAGCGGGAGAAGCCCGGCCACAGAGCTAAACACTGGAAGCAGCCAATCATAAATGCCTGACGATACGTAATATCGTCCAACCCAACCGCTTTAGGGTTTTTAGGTTTCAGCCATTCCGCCGCCAGCAGCAGCAGGCCGCCGACCACCAAGGCGTACATCACACTTTGAGGCTGAAACAATGACTTTATCGCATCGTGGAATACCAGACCCAAGACGACCGCCGGAATCATGGCCAATAATATGTGCCCGAGCGTTAAATGACCGCCGGTCTGGCCATCGTTAGCCACTTTCTTACCGCCAAAGTGGATACCGATCAGGCCGAACAACCTGCGCCAGAACACCACGACCACGGCCAGAATCGAGCCTAACTGGATGATAACTTCGAAAGTTTCAGCTTTCTCACCGGTAAAGCCCAAGAGATGGCCCACGATGATCATATGTCCGGTTGATGATACTGGTAGAAACTCGGTTAAACCTTCGACCACGCCCAGAATAAATGCCACAAACAGCGAATACATATCCGTCATCTACGCTACCCATACCCAATAAGAGAAAACCACAAAAAACGGCAATGTTATAGAAAAACACTGCCGTTTAAATTCTATTAAATTGAAAACATCAACCGCCGTAATATGACCAGCTTATCAATGGATGGTTTCATTTTTATGGCACTTTGTCGCCAGAAAAATCAGCAGGTTCGCTCACCGCGTTCAATTATTACGCCGACGTTGCGAGCTTCCGCTACTGCGCCAGGTTTGCTGACCTTGATTCTCACCCAGGGAGAAGCAAAACGCTGCAATAATATTTCGGCAACTTCTTCTGCCACTCGCTCAACCAATGCAAAACGCTGGCCTTCGACGTGTTTCAAGATGGCATCGCTGATATCAGCATAGCTTAAACAATCGCTGACATCGTCACTGGCGGCCGCTTTGCGGTTATTCCATCCCATTTCGATATCGAACACTAACTTCTGTTTAATAGTCTGTTCCCAGTCATAAACACCGATGGTGGTAATCACGCTGAGTTCTTCAATAAATACGATGTCCATCACGTCATTCTCTGTTTTTGTGCCTACCGGATATCACTTCCAGCCGAATATGCGTATTATCCACTGATGTTGCGATTAAAACGACCATTATTAAACGGGGCGGCGTTATGAGTGCTATCGCGCTTGGTATGATTCTCTTCGCGTATTTGTGTGGCTCAATTTCCAGCGCGATTCTGGTGTGTCGAATCGCTAAATTACCCGATCCGCGTGAAAACGGTTCAGGGAATCCCGGAGCGACCAACGTATTACGCATCGGCGGCCGCACGGCAGCGGCGGCAGTATTAGTGTTTGATGTGATAAAAGGTATGCTGCCGGTATGGATCGCTTATCTTCTGCATGTTTCCCCTCTTTACCTTGGCATTACCGCTATCGCCGCCTGTCTGGGCCATATCTATCCGGTATTCTTTAATTTTCGCGGTGGCAAGGGCGTAGCGACGGCTTTTGGTGCTATCGCACCTATCGGCTGGGATCTCACGGGTTTAATGACAGGAACCTGGCTGCTAACAGTACTGTTGAGCGGTTACTCCTCATTAGGTGCGATTGTCAGCGCCCTGATAGCCCCGTTTTATGTCTGGTGGTTTAAACCACAGTTTACCTTCCCGGTCGCTATGCTTTCCTGCCTGATTCTGATGCGTCACCACGATAATATTCAGCGTTTATGGCGCGGTCAGGAAAGTAAAATTTGGGACAAGTTGAAGAAGAAAAGACAGAAAACCGCTGCCGAAGAAGCAGAAGAACAGGAGTTGGAAGACTGATTTAGCGCTCGTCCGCTCCCGTAACTCAGTTCTGATGACAGAGCGAGAGCGAGGCAAGCGCTGAGGATTAAAAAAGCGGAGTGAGTGGGCTAAAATCCATGAACATTTTGAATGACTGCGGCAACGCAGCCGCAGCCCTGCCTAGACTTTCGGAAGTTCAGCCAACGGCCAACGTGGCCTAACCGACACCGTCAACTCGCTATTCACACCAGTTTTCAGCCTAATCATGCCCGCATAAGCGATCATCGCGCCATTATCTGTGCAAAATTCAGGACGAGCGTAGAACACTTCGCCGCCGCGTTTTTGCATCATTTCGGCTAATTTACGACGCAATGTGGTGTTGGCGCTCACCCCACCGGCGATAACTAAACGTTTGAAGCCGGTTTGATCCAGCGCCCGTCTACATTTGATTGCTAATGTATCCACGACCGCATCTTCAAAGGCGCGAGCAATATCGGCGCGAGTCTGATCGTCATTACCGTTGGCGCGAATGGTATTGGCGGCAAAGGTTTTCAGGCCGGAAAAGCTAAAATCTAGCCCCGGACGGTCAGTCATTGGCCGAGGGAACGTGAAGCGGGAAGCATCCCCTTGTTGAGCCATACGTGACAGCATCGGCCCGCCGGGATAATCCAGACCTAACAGCTTTGCGGTTTTATCGAAAGCTTCACCAGCCGCATCATCAACGGATTCACCAAGCAGTTGGTATTCGCCAATGCCGGTCACGCTGATTAATTGCGTATGACCGCCGGAAACCAGCAAAGCGACAAACGGAAACTCTGGCGCGTTTTCTTCCAGCATAGGCGCCAACAGGTGGCCTTCCATATGATGAACCGGCACCGCAGGCACATTCCAGGCAAAAGCCAACGCGCGGCCAATGGTGGCACCAACCAGCAAAGCACCGACCAAACCCGGCCCGGCGGTATAGGCTACGCCGTCGATATCTTCCGGTTTCAGATTGGCTTCTTTTAAAGCAGCCTGAATCAGCGGTACGGTTTTTCGCACGTGATCGCGCGAGGCCAGTTCAGGAACTACGCCGCCGTAATCTGCGTGTAATTTGACCTGACTGTATAATTGGTTGGCTAACAGACCGGTTTCATCGTCATAAACTGCAATTCCGGTTTCATCGCAGGATGTTTCTATACCCAAGACTCGCATTACATTTCCCATCATTCACGTGCGGCGGACAGTTTACCACAACCGTGAGGACAGTCATGGTTTCTGCTATTGACTGTTTATTTAGTTTTTCAGAAAACATCATTTCCCTATGCAATGGCCTGATTTCTCTGCGGAAGGTCGCCAGAATGTTGTTGAGTCTCACTATAATTGAAAAAATTGTTGATTCGTTCGACCCGAACCGCTGTTTAGTATATAATCAGCGCCCGCCGCACTTCTGATAATAAAACAGTGGTCGGTCATACAGGGGCGTGCCTGTTTCAATTTGCTGTGGTGCTTTACAACGCAGCATCCATTGAAGTAAAATTCCGCACCATTTTGAGAAGGCTGGCACTTGGCCAGCAGAAACCGATTTCTATTGAGGTGAGAGGCACATGCCGGTAATTAAAGTACGTGAAAACGAGCCATTCGACGTAGCTCTTCGTCGTTTCAAACGTTCCTGCGAAAAAGCAGGTGTTTTAGCTGAAGTTCGTCGTCGTGAGTTCTATGAAAAACCGACTACCGAACGTAAACGCGCTAAAGCTTCTGCTGTAAAACGTCACGCGAAGAAATTGGCTCGCGAAAACGCACGCCGCACTCGTCTGTATTAATTCTTCGGGGGCAACCCCGCAGCGTGATTTGTTAGTTTCTAAGAACGCGCAGACCGAGTAGTTGCAACGAAGGCCGTGCTTTCCGAAAGGAATGCGCGGCTTATTCTCGTTTATGGACTAGCGAATAGGGGCTTATGGCTGGACGAATTCCGCGGGTATTTATCAATGACTTGCTGGCTAGAACCGACATCGTCGATCTTATCGATGCCCGGGTAAAGCTGAAGAAGCAAGGCAAAAATTATCACGCGTGTTGTCCGTTCCATCATGAGAAAACACCCTCATTCACCGTTAATGGCGAAAAGCAGTTTTATCACTGTTTTGGCTGTGGTGCCCACGGCAACGCGGTAGATTTTTTGATGAATTACGATCGACTGGAGTTTGTCGAAAGTATCGAAGAATTAGCTACCATGCACGGGCTGGAAGTGCCTTACGAGGCAGGAACCGGCAGCACGCAGATCGAACGTCATCAACGACAAAGTCTTTATCAATTGATGGATCAGCTTAGCGCTTTCTATCAGCAGTCACTCAATAGCCCATCAGCTAAACAGGCACGTGGTTATCTCGAACACCGCGGTTTGAGTGAAGATATTATCCACCATTTCGCCATTGGTTTTGCTCCCGCAGGTTGGGACAATGCCTTAAAACGCTTTGGTCGTGATGCCGAAAGTCGTACCGCACTGAACGATGCCGGTATGCTGGTGACTAATGATACAGGGCGAACTTACGACCGTTTCCGTGAACGCGTTATGTTCCCAATTCGCGATAAGCGCGGGCGAGTAATCGCTTTTGGTGGTCGTATTCTGGGGGACGGTGTTCCCAAATACCTCAACTCACCGGAAACAGAAATTTTTCATAAGGGTCGCCAGTTATACGGCTTGTATGAAGCACAGGTTATTCATCCCAATCCAACGCGTTTACTCGTGGTGGAGGGGTATATGGATGTGGTGGCGTTAGCGCAATTTGGCATTGATTATGCCGTTGCCTCACTTGGAACCTCAACGACGGCTGAACATATTCAGCTGCTGTTCCGCGCCACCGATCAGGTTATTTGCTGTTATGACGGCGACCGGGCTGGCCGAGATGCCGCCTGGCGGGCATTGGAAACCGCTCTGCCCTATTTGAACGATGGCCGTCAGCTACGTTTTATGTTTTTACCTGACGGAGAAGATCCCGATACGCTGGTGCGTAAAGAAGGTAAAGAGGCGTTCGAACAAAGGATGGAGCAGGCGCAGCCGCTATCAACCTTCTTGTTCGAAACTCTCATGCCGCAGGTCGATTTGAGCAGCCCCGATGGGCGAGCCAAATTAAGTACCTTGGCGCTGCCTTTAATCAGCCAGGTGCCGGGAGAAACGCTGCGGCTTTATCTGCGCCAGCAGTTAGGTAACAAATTAGGCATCCTGGATGATAGTCAGCTAGATAAGCTGATGCCTAAACAGGCTGAAAACACGAATACCTACCAACCGCCCCAGCTAAAACGCACAACCATGCGTATACTTATAGGGCTACTGGTACAAAACCCGCAACTGGCTACACTTATTCCCTCACTACAGGGAGTTGAGCAGGCGAAACTGGCTGGATTACCGCTATTTATTGAGCTGGTAAATACCTGTTTGGCTCAGCCGGGGCTGACGACAGGCCAATTGCTGGAACAGTATCGTGATAATAAATTCAGTCAACAGCTTGAAACCTTGGCAACTTGGAACCACATGATTGCTGAGGAGATGGTCGAGCCGACCTTTGTCGATACGCTGGCGAGTCTGTATGACTCAATTTTGGAACAGCGTCAGGAAACATTGATTGCCCGCGATCGAACACATGGATTAAACGCCGAAGAACGTAAAGAGCTTTGGTCTTTGAATCTTGCGTTAGCCAAGAAGAAATGAACTACCCAACGGCTTAATTGCCGATAAATGCGGGGGCGAATCCCTGCAATATGCCGCCATAGCGGGCAGCGGCGAAAAAAAAAGCCCCAAATGCTATTGTTGGCGGTTTCGCCGACCGACACCAACCCAAATACTCTGAAGTGTGGATACCGTCTTATGGAGCAAAACCCGCAGTCACAGCTGAAGCTACTTGTCACCCGTGGTAAGGAGCAAGGCTATCTGACCTATGCTGAGGTCAATGACCATCTGCCGGAAGATATCGTCGATTCCGATCAGATCGAAGACATCATCCAGATGATTAATGACATGGGTATACAGGTGCTGGAAGAAGCACCTGATGCCGATGATTTAATGCTGGCCGAAAACACCAATGATACCGACGATGATGCGGCTGAAGCTGCTGCACAGGTGTTGTCCAGTGTCGAATCCGAAATTGGTCGTACGACCGATCCGGTCCGCATGTATATGCGTGAAATGGGTACCGTTGAGCTTCTGACCCGTGAAGGCGAGATTGATATTGCCAAGCGTATCGAAGACGGTATCAATCAGGTGCAATGTTCTGTTGCAGAATATCCTGAAGCTATTACTTATCTGTTAGAGCAATACGATCGCGTTGAAGCTGGCGAAGCCCGCCTGTCCGACCTGATCACCGGCTTTGTTGACCCGAATGCCGAAGAAGATATTGCGCCAACCGCAACCCACGTAGGTTCAGAATTGTCCGCCGAAGAGATGGACGATGATGACGACGAAGATGAAGACGAAGACGACGACAGCGAAGACGATAACAGCATCGATCCGGAACTGGCGCGTCAAAAATTCAGCGACCTGCGCGAACAATACGAAAACGCACGGAAAGAAATCAAGAAAAATGGCCGTAGCCATGCCAGCGCTGCCGCTGAAATTCTGAAACTTTCTGAAGTTTTCAAACAGTTCCGCCTAGTGCCTAAGCAGTTTGACTATCTGGTCAACAACATGCGCACCATGATGGATCGCGTTCGTACTCAAGAACGTATCATCATGAAGCTGTGCGTTGAGCAGTGCAAAATGCCGAAGAAAAACTTCGTCACGCTGTTTGCCAGCAACGAAACCAGCGATACCTGGTTTGCTGCGGCTGTCGCGATGGGTAAACCATGGTCTGAAAAACTGAAAGACGTAGCGGAAGATGTCCAACGTAGCCTGCAAAAACTGCGTCAGATCGAAGAAGAAACCGGTCTGACCATCGAGCAAGTGAAAGATATCAACCGTCGTATGTCTATCGGCGAAGCGAAAGCTCGTCGTGCGAAGAAAGAAATGGTCGAGGCGAACTTGCGTCTGGTTATTTCTATCGCTAAAAAATACACCAATCGCGGCCTGCAATTCCTTGATTTAATTCAGGAAGGCAACATCGGCTTGATGAAAGCGGTAGATAAGTTTGAATACCGTCGTGGTTATAAGTTCTCGACTTATGCCACTTGGTGGATTCGTCAGGCAATTACCCGTTCCATCGCAGACCAGGCGCGCACCATCCGCATTCCGGTGCATATGATTGAGACAATTAACAAACTCAACCGTATCTCCCGTCAGATGTTGCAGGAAATGGGTCGTGAACCTACCCCGGAAGAATTAGCAGAACGTATGCTGATGCCGGAAGACAAGATCCGCAAAGTGCTGAAGATCGCGAAAGAGCCGATCTCAATGGAAACGCCAATTGGTGATGATGAAGATTCACATCTGGGCGATTTCATCGAAGATACTACGCTGGAGCTGCCGCTGGATTCTGCTACCTCAGAGAGCCTGCGTTCCGCAACTCACGACGTGTTGGCTGGCTTGACCGCTCGTGAAGCGAAAGTTCTGCGTATGCGTTTTGGTATCGATATGAACACTGATCATACTTTGGAAGAAGTTGGTAAGCAGTTCGACGTAACCCGTGAACGTATTCGTCAGATCGAAGCCAAAGCGCTGCGTAAACTGCGCCACCCAAGCCGTTCAGAAGTTCTGCGTAGCTTCCTTGACGATTAATCGTCAGCGCACTTGAGTCAAAAAACCCCGGTTAACCGGGGTTTTTATTTATCTATTATCTATTCTGCATCAACTTTCATCGGCTTTTTCGTTCAGCCGAAGATAAACCTGACGATAGGCAGCTACTAGCTCGTCCAGCGTCGCACGATTCAATCCGCTGGGATTAGGCAATACCCAAACCTCAGTATTACCGATCTTTAGCTCCTGACGCCCCCACTGCATTTTACGTACGCCAAAAGCACTGCTAAAGGCCTGCTTGCCTAAAACAGCCAGAATCCGAGGTTGGTATAGGGTTATTTTATCAATCAGTTCCTGCGCGCCCTGACGCAATTCTGCCGCAGATAACTCCGCTGCCGCTACCGTGGGCCGTTCTACCAATGCGGTAATGCCACAGTCGGTATCCAGTAGTTCTAATTCATCCTCAGGAGCCAACTGGCGTTTAGTGAACCCGGCCAAATGGATAACTTTCCAAAAGCGATTGCTCCTATTGGCAAAGTGAAAACCGCGATTGGCGCTGCTCAGCCCCGGATTAATACCGCAAAATACCACTTTCAACCGTGGCCGCAGAATATCTGTAATCATAGGCACCCCTGAATGAATGTATAAACCATCACTCATTCTATCAACAAATACAACCATCTAGATTTGCACATAAAACACGCACATAGCTCGCTAACTGTAGACCTATGGCTAAAAACTACCGTATAATCGCCGCCACATATGGCCCCTTAGCTCAGTTGGTTAGAGCACGCGACTCATAATCGCTTGGTCACTGGTTCAAGTCCAGTAGGGGCCACCAAACAAAACAAGGAGTTAGATGATAAATCGTCTGACTCCTTTTTCGTTTTATTGGAATCGGGTCAGGTAATGGGTCAGGTAAGGAATTGCCTCCCTGCCCTCTTCATCATCTCGCTGCCAGCATCCCCGGATAGTGCTTCGCCACAATATCATTCATCTTTTCTGTCAGATCGCTTCGCTTGAAAGTGATATGTGCGGTTCCCTTCTGAAAGTAACGAATGCTGAAGAACTCATCGTGGTAAACATCCTTCGAAGGGTTGTCCCGAATATGCTCCATCAATCGGGTAGTAACATCGCCACGGTTGTCAGGGATCGGTTTACCATCCAGCAGGAACAGCATTCGCTCCAGGTCGGCCAGTTGGTCCCGCCGGTAACTGTGGTTAAGCGTAAATCCCCATTGGTTGTAACTGACCAGATTGGACACAATAATTTTTTTGCCAAACCGACAAGGGTGATTCGACTTGTAATCCCATGAAAGCGACTTGAATACGTTGATCACTCCACGCTCAAAGACCTCATCTTTGCTCTGATGCAGTTGCTCAAAGGTACTGAGTATATTGGCTTCGCTAATGGTAGGGATAGTATCGCTCTCCAGGTTGCGGTACCACTGGTCACGCGCTTGAGCATCCATGATCGACAGCATTCCTGACTTTTTCATCAGGTCTTGCCATAGGTAGCGATCAAGATTGCGGGTGATCACAGGCATGGCGGTTTCTACTTTTTCCATCAGCCAGCAGCCGCAGCGGAAGTCCTGACGCATAGCCCAGTCTCTTGCTATTCCTCCACCGACGCTGTTAGTGATGACCGAGATATCTTCAAGCTGGTAAATAAGAGCTTCAATCTGCGTCAGCGCGGTGTTACGCCCGGTGACGATACGTTCAATACTGGTGGAGCAAATCACTTCGGTGTGATCGGTCAGTACATCGGGTTCAATAACCGCATTCAATGCCGTTGACATAGCTGGGTTCCTTAAAAACAAAATGCCCGCGTCATCGCAGGCAGGTATAAAGGTGGCGTGTGGTATGTGTGTTCTACGGTTTTATGTCGGGTTGGACGGTGTCGTCTGATAGACCGCTATATAGACATGGCCAAAGCTACCTAACGTATCGGCATCGCAAGTAAAACTGGCGTGCTGCACGGTGACGCAATGCTGACGACGCTGGTCGAGTTCACCGGAGCATAGGCAAGCTTCTAACTGTTTAATCAGCACAGAGAAAGCGGCATCCAGTGTTTTAAGAACATCAGGAGCAAATGTGCCGACAAAACCGGCACGGTCAGATAGAAAATGCAGGTGGTTGCCCTGTTGTACCAATCTGGCACCCAGGCGCGGTGTGATGTCTCGCTTCAAGCCCCAGATGGGAGCCGGTAGAGTAGTATCAGGTTCGAGGTTTTCCATCGTTAGTTTTCCTTAAAATGTACAATGCCAGCGGCAAAGCTGGCATGTTGGTGATTCAGCGAGAGGAGATGTCAGGCAAGGCGGCCAATGACGGGACTTCGCAGGCCCAGCGCACTACGGGCGCGTAACATATCCCCGCAGCTCAGCGTCGGGTCTTGTGCCAACAGGCTGAAACCAGGGCGATCAATGCGTACCAGGTCAAATCTCTCCACCAGTTCATTTACGGTTTCACGTACCGTGACGCCATGCTCAATCTGTTGGGCAATAGCCCGATCGTCGTGATAGGGCGTATCGTTAAGTTCCAGGCCATAACAGTGAGCCAGCAGCCAAGCGAGCAATTGCTGGTATTCAGTTCGTGCCTGATTGGCGTTACCGGTGTATTCACAGATAACCGGCACGATGGCTAAACCCAAAGTGTCAGGGTGTTGACACAGTTGCTGGTAGGCGGTGGTGATGGCTTGGCATATCCTCAGCCAGTCGTGCGATGAGACCATGTTGTGCTGGAGAAAATGGAATACACCAGGCACGGGCGATGTGCTCGTGTTCATGAGAAAGTCCTTTGAAAATAAATGAATAACGCGAGAGTGGAGCGTTGGGTGTGGGGGAGTATTACCAGTCGAACGTGGTAAAATCGGGCAACACATCACCCAGCGCATCAATATGCAGGTAAGTCAGTTGATGGCGTTTCATCAGCGTGGTGACCAGACGGCGGCAGGTTTTGGAGAGTCCCAGCCGTTTGAGTTGCAACACCGGGTGGGTCCACGCATCCAATCGCAGCAGATAGCCGGTGCCCGAAAACGAGATCCATTCCCCGTCGCTAAACTCATCCTGACAGTGGGAGATCCGGTACAGCACCGTATTGTCGTCCTCGCTGATATGGGCCGAACTGCATTGCAGACCAAAACGTAATAGAGGCATTATTGCTGTCACCGACCTCCCTCCTTTATTACACCGCGTTGCAGGTAGCGACGTTGATGATGCGCCAATACCTTTTCACGCCATTCCGAGCAGACCTCCGGGGCCATCGTCAAATAGCCTTTTGGGCAAGAATAATAGTAAGGGTGTACCGATTCATCCATCGCTTTATAGCCCCAACTCCCACCTGAACCCTGCATCAAGGTGCAGTGAATGACCGTTCTGGCGACTTTTGCCGGATCCTTCGGTGTACTCTGGACTACCGACCACAGGACATTGCCCCGCAGGGCATGTGCCAGCGTAACGTGTTGATAGTGTTCAGTGCCGTCGGTTTGGATCAGTGCTGCGATCAGTTCACGGCGAGAGCAGTGTGAAAATAGCCAGCCCATAGAGAATGTTCCTTATAAAGAGGGAGACGCACGACATCAGCGCAAGGTTGATAAATAGAATGGAAGAAAGTTGCTATCAGCCAGGTAACCAGCCGCGTTCGGCAAAGGACACGATATCCAGCCCCCCCACAACCAGGTGATCCAGTACTCTTACATCCACCAATTCCAACGCCACCTTTATCCTGTCGGTGATCTGCCGATCGGCTGGACTGGGTTCGGCCAATTGGGACGGATGATTGTGCGCCAATACGGCACTCGCCGCATTGTGCTTCATGGCAGACTTCACCAACTCACGGGGGTGAACGGTGGTACTGTTGATGGTGCCGGTAAACAACGTCTCCTGAGCCAGCAGACGGTTTTGATTGTCGAGCCACAGCACGACGAATATCTCACGTTCCAGCCCGGTCAGATGCAGGCGCAACCAGTCGCGGGTCACGCTGGTGGAGGTAAACGCCACTCCGGGTTCCCGCAACTGTTTTGCCAGCAGGTTCAGGGCGCGTCGGATGGTACGTTGTTCGCCGGGTGACATTTCAGTCACAGTTGGGGATAACGTTATCTTCATGGTGAGAGTACCTTGTTGCTCAGTCAATCAGGGAGAAAATGGCACGGCTGTCGGGGTGATGCAGTGCGTATTCCCGCAGGCGGTAGAAATGTTCGGTCATCGCCTCGCTTTCGGTACGGCAAGCGTGGTGGCTATAAGTCATTAGGCAAGCGGTAATACCGGCAGCTTCAGCACCCATTTCTGCACCATTGCCATTCATGCCGTTAAACAGTGACCACCGCTCATCGCTTTCTGGTGCCATAAAGGCTCCCCCATTGCTAAGCGTATAAAAGTGCCAGGAGCCCCCGTTGTAATCAGTACACAGGCGATCCATCCAGCCAAAGACGTGCGGCTCCAGAATGAGCCATTGCGGTATGTTGCCAAAGTGCTTTGGCCAGAAACGGAGGCGCTGGCGGTTTGGTACAACAGTGGCGGTCAGTGTGTTTGTCTGAGAGGAGGCCGTAGGCGGGGTAGAATGTGTATTCATGAAAAATATCCTTATAAATTAAATAAATAAGAAAACAAGCCCCACCGGAAAAACCGAGGGGCCTGTGCGTTGGAGAAGGGTAAGAAAAGTCAGTGAGCGCTTATGATGATGGCTCACGCGAGGTCTGGCTGGCGTAACACTACAAAGTCCTTATTCGGAGATTAAAAACGAAAGGCCATGCTTCCCGAAGGAGGCATGGCCCGTAAGATGATCGATTGGTTGCTGATAAAGAAAGTTAACCAGCGGTATTCCTGCACCCGCTAAGGTTATCCAGCTCTTTTTTCGTATTCTTAATACCGGGAGTAAAACTCCCTACTTTTTTATCATTAACATAAACATCGAACGTTGCGGCATGACCAAGGGCATCAATAAACTGGATCCAGGCGTTGTCCCCATTTCGCCAACCCAGCGAAGAGGGTAACGGAAACTGTTGGTCATCGGTCACAACCGTTATTGCAGTTTTATCATCGCGTGAATCTACGCGAGTACCGTCAGACAAGTCGATGAGTACATTATGCTGTAAGGTATTCTGCTCATCCGGGTTCATAGTGCAGTTAAGGTTAAAAACGACATTTTCCGAATTGGTGATCAGGTATTCTGTTACACCCTGACCAAAACCACTGGCCCACATATTCGGTATGGCCTGAGCGGTTGTTGCTGACACCAGAGTTGACACCATCAGCACTGCGTGAGGTAGACGCATAATTCTGTCCTTAAATCAGTAAATTGAATTTTTTGCAATCTGCATTATTTGTAATAAATCCATGTATCCCCTGATATATTCTTGTCAGACGTTAATTAACATCAGGTCAGAATGATCAGTACCAACATCACCAACCAGACCTAGAAATACGTGGGTTTCTGCCCAAGCGTTTTAGCCCGCCGCCACAGATAAAATGGGATCAGCCAGGCCAGCTTGCCAAAAGCCGCAGTATCCACCCCGGCTTAGCGAAAACATGATTTTCCTTATCTGTGCCCCCCTGAGTCGCCCAGAGAAATTATTCAGTGGGATAGCTATCAGAAGCCCGGTTCGAAGACGTTACTGGTATATTCACTCTTCTTTCGGGAAGTGGTTCAACAATTACCGGTGCGACGACACAATTCAGCGAGGCTTTGCTGTGCCACCCACTCCTGGAGCTTTCGGTCCTTTTCTGAGCGTTTAGCGGCCAGGGAGGCCTGTTGCTGTTTATTCACACAGTTATCCGGCATGACCATGACGACTTTCGCGGCTATTTGCTGTCTGACGTTTGCAATTTTAGCCTTAAGAACATCATCAGTATCGTGAACCGCTGGCCATGTGGGGTAAATAAGGTCATCAATAGCCTTATCCCGTACAGAAGACTGGCTATCTATAATGGCAAAATAGCACCCTTCACCTTTATCTTCTCCCTGATAAACCGTTTCAATATCGTTGTAGGTTTCACCGACAGGATTCAGTTTTATTTGGCGAATGGTGTGGGTTTTCTTGTCGGCTAGGAAAATGGCACCGCCGCCACGGACACGTAGCAGAAACTGTTTCGTCCACGGGTAGTTATCAATCACGCTGGCTTGATAGAGCATGTTGTGCAGCGTGTTGTCATCCATGCCATCGGCGGATTTCCAACCGTCAGCCTGCATGTATTGCCAGGCTTTGACTGTACCGACAGTGTTTCCAGCATCAGCCGGAAAAACAGCACCAAGGCAAAAACTAGCGGCCAGCACTGTAGTGGTAAGCAATTTCATCGTGATTATTCCTTCTGAGGTATAAGCCCGCCGTCAGTTGCGACAAGCAATGAATGGAAAAAGCGAAAGTGGGGTAAAGCCTGAAGAAAATCCGGGTGAGAGAGAATGTCGCGCACCGCTATATCTGGAGCGAAGCTGCCGTTGTGGAGCGTGACCGCCCGAATATCGGTCAGGGGAAAAACGGCAATCCGGGCCTGATGCTCACCCGTCAGATACCATTCTCCCTCACGCAGAACCAAGCGATAGGGAGCAAGGTCTGTGCAGCGACAACCGCTTCCCAGTAGCGTCACCTTACGGTGTTCCGATACTGCGCTCACCAGTCGTGTGAACACGCCCAAGTCTGAGGATGACACTTGGGCGACTCCCTGCCAGATAAGGCAGGGAGACTCACCAGGACCGCTCAACAGTGAAGCGACCAGATGGTTATCCATACCAGGAAACAGTGCTTCAACGCCCGACTGGCGGGCAAATGTCATCACAGCCAGCTCTCTCTGGCGGCCGCCGGACAGCAAGCGACACTGCCCCTTGCGATACTCTAGATCCAGATACATCAGCCGTTCCCGAAAGTCCCGGCGCAGGGTACGAACCGACACGCCAAATTCGGTTGCCAACGTTCGCAAATCCAGCGTTTCACCCGCCACCAGACGGCTGATAATTAACGAAAGCCTGACGGCAAGCCGGTCATGACGGCGTTCAGCCTGAGTCATGAGACAGGTTCTCCAGTGAGATAATGAGTTGAAAATAAAACAGTTATTTTAACGAGGGGCAGGGACAGGGAATGGACACAAGAAGACGTATTTTTTACTGTTGCCGAAATCAACTGTGACGGGGCTTAGAGAGAAAACATACCAAATTCGATGGCTTATAAAACGTCAGAACGGACAGGGTATGTCCCGAAGATAACGGCAGGTGCGCCAGCTCAGAAGAAAATCCAGTCCCAAACGGCACGGGCAACGGATACCACGGTCTCGCGGACTGTACGAATGACCGCTTTTAGTGGGGCGGGAATAAATGATGCCACTTCCGCAGAATCAAACACTTCGCCAACCGCATGACCAAAACCCTCACGCGCCTGCTTTTTTACCGGTTCACTGCATAACCTCCCGTGCAGTTGCGTCGCCAGAGGGCTGGTGGCACGGTCAGGCAGGCAACGCATCATGGTTTCGACCATTGACGGTAGATTCCATTCTGTCCTAGCTGAGACGACAGATACCGGATGATGCGGTGAAAATAGCTGGCGAATGGACTCCAGCCTTGCCTCAATATTCACCAACTGATGCGGTGATGGCCCATTGCCGGTGACATACCATTCATGACTGGGTTCTATTTTGTCGGCTTGGTTAACGACAAACAGTACCCGCTGCTGGTAACCCGTCATCACTCGCCGGTAGAAGCGTTCATCGACGGAGAAAGCACGATCATCAGCTTTGATGACCCACAGGATGAGATCCAGCTCAGGGAGGATACAGCGATACAGAGATTCATATTCGCTATCCCGTTGCTCACTCTCGCCTACACCGGGTAGGTCCACCAGTATAAGGTTATGGTCACCGCTGCTCAGTCGCAATCGCAGCACATCACGAGTGCAGGCGTTGACATCACTGACGGGCGTGACCTCACCCTGGAAAAGCGCATTGCAGAGCGACGATTTTCCCACGCCTGTTTTACCCATGATGCCGATGACCGGTTCGTAGTGAGTAAGATTTTGAATATGAAAAAGAATATGTTTCCCAATAGCATGTGGGAGCGACGCTAGGGGCTTTTCGATAGCCTTCAGACTTTCTGATGTGTTCATAGATATTTCTTCGCATGAAAAACAATAAATCCCGCAATCCTATAGAGGATGCGGGGGATTCATGAGGATAATATCTGCCTGAAATTTCTTATAATGTAACCAAGTTAGGGATTTAAAAATGAATGATTATTAGTAGTAATTCACAGTATTCAATGGCAATTCTGATGCATCATTTGTAGGATTTTAACACAGTGTTCGTCCGCACAGGATAAAGCTGGGCATGGAGTCATTATGGATAAACTAGATTTGACAGGAGTGCATGAGGCTAGCGCATCAGCGCTGGGTTTCTATTATCAGGCGCACTTTGCGCTGTTTTCACTAATCTCTCAGACTACAGACGATGCAGCAGTTGCTGTAGAGCGCCTTGATGATGTTGAACTCAAGGCTGGTTTTCAAATTGTTCCGAGCTGATACCTCCCAGGCCATTTCCAGCGCTTTGGTTGTCAGCCCGCTGTCCGGGTAAGTTTGATGATAATCAAATAAATTATTGGTGAGTCTAAAAAAGTGCGCATCTGCCGATGTACTGACAAGGCATGTCAGCTCTTTATGTATAATTCGCGTTAAGCATACCAAACGGTAGGACCTTATGGCTGATTCAGCACGGAGTCGCTCTGCAGAACGTTTAGTAGATATCCTGATGGAGCTACAAACTTATGGCATGGTTAGTCGCTATAGGTTAATGAAGAAATTTAATATCACTGAGCGAACGGTTTATCGCGATCTAAACATGCTCTCCTCATTTGTTGAGAGTTTAGGCTGTGGGGAATATCGATTAATTCCTTCACGCGCTCAAAATAATAACTATGATGCTCTACATAACCCGTTGGCTAAGCTGTTGGATGCCGACGCAGTTTTCCCGGACAGAGATGAGGACTTCTGGAGCAATCTGGAAAAACGTTCATTGGAGCAGCACGTTAGAGTGCAGTTTAATAGCCCCGAACATTCGGCAAAAAATGATTTGCGGAAGTATTTTAATTTATTAGAGAAAGCGATTCAGAAAAACAGCGTTTGCCATATTTTATACAAAAACAAAACGCGGATTGTTCACCCTTATAAGTTGGTTAACCAGAAAAATATCTGGTACCTGCAGGCGACAGAGAGCGGTAAGTTAAAGTCATTTTCATTAAGAAAAATTCATTGGTTGGATATAAGAAAAGAGCATTTTACTGTTGAGACTCCCACGCTTTCATTAATTGATGAGCATCGCGATCCCTGGGTTAGCGAAGAGACTTTTGAGGTCCGGGTACGTATTAACCACAGCATTGCTGACTACTTTAGCCGACGCGATTTGTTGCCTCAGCAAGAATTATTGTGTGAAGAGGATGATGGCGTGACTTTACTTTGCAAGGCGGCACATCAGAATCAAATTATTCCATTAATTTTATTCTGGTTACCTAATATAGAAATTTTGGAACCAGAATGGTTAAAAACAACGGTCATCAACATGCTGCATAACTACATCGCTGGCGATCGCGACTCAGTTCCTGTTCTGGAATGTGATGCGTAGCTGGTAACAATGACTTATTGCACAGGAGATTATTATCAATGGCATTACCTTTCATTATTCTGGGCGTCGCGGCAGCGGCAACGGCGTTTGGTGGCAAAAAAGCTTATGATGGCTACCAGAAAAAATCGGAAGCCGATGACGTATTAGATCGCGCGCAGCGTCGCTTTGATAAGCATAAAGAGAGCTTTGATAAGGCGAATGAAACAACGTCTAAAAAACTGGCTGAGTTGGGCGAGAAAGAGCTACAGATTGGTAAAAATTTCAATGAATTCAATATTATATCCATTGATCTTCTTGCTCGCATGGCAAAGGATGGGCATAAGGATCTTGAACTGACGGTGCCAAAGCACAGCATTAATAAGATCCAGAGCCTGGCGATTTCCGCCACGGAATATCTGACTACAGTCGTTGGCGCTGGGGTATCTGGCGCCGCAGCGGGTTTTGCCGTATACAGCGGCGTGATGGCGTTTGCCGCCGCTTCTACCGGGACGCCGATTGCCATGTTATCTGGCGCGGCGGCTTATAACGCCACGATGGCAGCGATTGGCGGCGGTTCCCTGGCCGCTGGCGGTTGGGGCATGGCGGGCGGTGCGATGGTGCTTGGCGGCGCGGTAGTCGCTCCGCTGATTGCTATCGCTGGCTGGGCCTACGATAGCCATGCGGAAAAAGCGCTCAATAATGCTTATCAATGCTCCCGCGAAGTGACCGCGGCGGTAGAGAAAATGGATGCGGCTGAAGCACAGTTAATGAAGGTGCAGCAGTATGTCAACAGCATTTATGAATCGATCGCCCGTATGCATACAGTCTTTGTTCAGCATTACTTTGCGCCGCTGAAAGCGATGCATGCCATCATTGTTGAACGTCATGAGAAGAATATCACCACCGAGATTTCTGAGTCGGAAGAGATCATGGCAATTATCGACAATGGATATAAATTAGCCGCCATCATGACCGACGTGATTACTACGCCGCTGTTCAAGCCGGTGACGCAGGAAAATGGCGAAGCCGTTATTGAAGATGGCGTGATCCAACTGCAGACCGACAGCAATGGCATGAACCTGCTGAACAAAGAGGCTCTGGACGAAAAACTGGCGGCATCTGCCTCTGATTTCGACGCATTTTCCTCTCGTATTTAATCGACTCGCCGGGCGAATCTGCCCGGCATTGCTATGGGCAGAGCACAATGAACACAGCCAGGTTTGACTGGGGTGAAGAGTTACATCAAACGGTGGTCAAGAGCCTGACCACCTCGTTTGGATTAGATTTTCTCTTGCTGGAGGATAAGCACGGCGGCGATGTGAACACCGTTCACAATGTGCGTCAGGGCGTGTATGCCACCGAGGCCGAGCGTCAACGCTACGAGCAGCGCGAAGAGTATGATTCGCATCACTACCATCGCCACGAAAACTACATTGCTACCAACCGGGCGGGGAAAAAGGCGCACGAAGCAAGTACGTTAACCGATACCTATACCGGAGAAACATTCTCAGCCAATGATAAAAAGAATCTCGACCATATTATTGCCGCCCATGAAATTCACAACGATCCTGGGCGTATCCTTGCCGAGTGCGATGGCGCCAATCTGGCTAATGATTCATCGAATCTTACCTTCACGAATGAGTCGCTGAATAAGGCGAAGAAAGCGAAAAAGATGGATGCCTTCGTGCAAACGCTGCAAGAACAGCATGCCGTTACTACGCAGGAAATTGCCCGCTTACGCAGTCAGCCAGTACTTTCCGAGCAAGAGCAAAAGCAGCTGAATAAACTGGAAAATAAAGCCACGGCCGATTTTGAACGTATGAAAGAGGCTGATAAAAAGGCGCGGGAAAAATACAACAGCACGATCAATCAGGAATATTACACCAGCAGCAAGTTTGCGAAGAATGTCGCCACCGCCACGTTGAACAATGCTTTTCGCATGGGAACGCGTCAGATGCTGGGGCTGGTTCTGGCTGAGACCTGGTTTGAGTTCCGGGAGCGTATTCCCGCAATGTTTGAGAAGCATCGTTATGCGTTCGATGCTGGAGACTTCCTGCAGGATGCGGTGGAGGCATTGCGCGCCGTCTGGCAGCGAGTGCAGAGCAAATTCAGCACATTCCTGACCTCCTTTAAAGACGGCGCGATCGGCGGCGTGCTGTCTAGCATCACGACGACGCTCTTCAATATATTCTTTACGACTAAGAAGATGATGGTGCGCCTGATTCGTGAGATGTGGAACAATCTGGTGCAGGCCTTCAAAGTTATGGTCTTTAACCCTGAGGGGTTAGCGCCGGGGCAGTTAGCGAAGGCGGTGAGCAAGCTGGTGACTGCTGGTGTTGCCTTGGTCGCGGGCGTGGTGGTTAACGAAGCCTTAGCGAAGATGTTCGTCTTTCCCTTTGGCCCGGAACTGGCGGCTTTCTGCGGCGCGCTGGCGACCGGTATTCTGACCCTGGTGATGAACTATTTTCTGGAACACAGCACGTTGATGAAAAAGGCCTGGGCGTTCCTGGATACGTTTAAAGATAAGTATCAGAAAGCGCTGGAGTATTATCAGCACGTTAATGCTGAACTCGATTGCTATCTACTGGAGCTTTCGGCGTTAGAGTTTGCTATTGATACGTCTGAGTTAACACACTTTACGCGTCATCTTAACGCGGTGAATAGCGAAATTGAGCGCGGTCTGCTGCTGCGCGCCGAGGTTGAGCGCCGGAATATTGATCTGCCGTTTGAGGCAGGGAATACCCGTTCCGTGTGTAGCTGGTTAAGCAAGCTATGATGCTAACGCCAGCGTTTCCTTGCCACCAGTGCGGCGCCTGTTGTCGCCACGTCGATCGCGCCAGTGAAACGCAATTTCTCGATCGCGGTGATGGTATTTGTCGGCACTATCAGATGGAGACAAAGCTGTGCGCGATTTATGAAACGCGTCCGCTGATTTGCCAAGTTGAGAAGCAGTATCAGCTTAACTACCAGCAGCTATATAGCTGGCAGGAGTTCATTACGTTGAATCGCGATGCGTGTCTGATTCTGGAGAAGCTCTAAAGCGAAAGAGGATTGGTACTCTGATGGAACATAATAATTCTTCACTAGTTGAATGGCTACCGGAGTTTTTTCAGCAATGGCCGAAAAACATTGAGTGGACCAGAGAAAAAGATAAAAAAATAAATATTGATGCAACCCAGTTAGCTGAGTTTTTCAGCGTGCTTTCTGAGCCACTGAGATTAGTGCAACATCGCTCTTTATCTTTTGATCCTTGGGAAGTAGCAGGCCTTGGGCGTAAAGAAGTTCGTAACACCGCAGTCCTTGCCTGGCTTCTTAACCCCGAAGGAACTCATGGTTTTGATAGACTACCTTTACAAGCATTCCTGCAGGCAATACGACATGACAGGAATGATATCCCAAAAGATTTCAATCACTACTGCCGGGTACGAGTCGAAACAAACCCCACAGGTGATAATACCAATCGCGTTGATATTGAGATCGATGCTGATAATTTTTTCATGCTCATCGAGGTGAAAATTGATGCCGGTGAGCAAAAAGAACAGATATCCCGTTACTGTTCGGATGCCATGCAACGAGCAGTACAGCGCCCTTGGGTCGTTGTCTTTTTAACACCTCATGGCGGTAAACCGCTAACCAGTGGATTAGAGTTCAAAGCTGAAGATGTTCCCTGCCTTTCATGGTGGCACCTCGCAGCTGCGATGGAATCTTCATTGCAATCGTCTTACAGGCAGATCGTTACTGCTAACAATGCCTCCCCCATGCGCCAAATGGCAGCTCATGCCGCGTTTTGCTTTCTTAGGCGAGCACGCAAATTTTAATCAAAGGGAATGGATATGACTCAATACAATGATGCTGAACGTCAAGCTGGCACACTCATCCTATTGGATTTAAAAATGTTTAACGAAGCCGCAGTCTTTTTTGAACAACACATCAGTCCTGCTTTCTGGAAAGGGCTCGATCAGTGCGTTGAGCGTTTTACAAAAGCGAATAATTGGGCCGGAGTCTCAAATTATGAACAACGAGAGTATCTCTGGCTTGCACACCCTGCCTGGGTTATCAAAGATGATAACTGCAAGTATTGGTTTGAAAACTACTCATCTGTGGGTAAAGGGAATGATTATGCCCTGGCCGTCATAACTGGTTCAGGAACCGAACAAGGGGAATTTGGTTTTCAATTTAAGCTGAATGCTGGCTGCTTTGGCGGAACGAAAAAACTCAATGCTTACGTCAATACCATTGTTCAGGGATACCGCGAGCAACTTGTAAATCTAGGATTTATAGATCAAGGGAAAGGCAATTTCTTCCTTCCCATCACCCTAGGTTCAAACCAGCTTGCCGAATGCTGGCGAGAATATGGCGAGTTTCCCGAAGAGCATGAAGTATTTACACCAATCAGAAATGCCCTTGAGAAGCTACTGCAATCAACAGATGTTTTTGATGCTATTTTCTTATCTGAAGCTGAACATACAGAAAATTAACTGGGCTTTAAATATCACCATCAGATGATGGCGGTAAACTGAAAAAAAATTAGGGACCTGACGATGTCTGCAAACTGGACCAAAGCTAAATTTTTCAAATGCGCCTTGCAAGTAAATCCTGCTGGGTACAGCAAGTATCGTGGGAGAGAGACTCTCAGCGAAGATGGGTACAACCAGCAGCTTCTGGACGCTTGTCTTGAGACCGGTAGCCTACTTTAACAGGCTTGTGCCAAAGTTACGGTAGCCGTGGTGGACATCTTTTGTATTTTCTTTAGCCAGATAAGCTAGACGCAAAAGGAAGTCCTCATAAACAGGGGTACGAGTTAGAGCATCGCACCTGTCGAATTTAAATGACTGATTCTTTGGGAAATTCGCTAAGGTTGCATAGTATGGATAATTAAGGCCCACAGCGCTACACCAAGCTTTCTGTATCCTCGTTGCCATATTATCTGCATTGCGATTAGTATAATTTCCCAGATATCCGTAAACGTTCCGCTTGAACAATAGCATCAAGTGATAGTGGGGATGTTCGCTTGTATTGCGCTCTCTGGCCCAGACATAAGCGGGTAACACAGGCTTTCCCGGTCTGCCCGAACGTCTGTGATCCTCTCGTAACTGGCTTTTCAGCGACTCGATGCAGCGAGTTATTGCCTGCGGATCTACCCGCTGATGACAAACAGGTGAGTCAGGATCGTCAGGTACGTGATCCTCAGCAAACCTTAGGTCTGCACGGAAAGCAAATATACGATTATGGTGTTCAAGGGTGTTACATACTACAGCAAAAGATTTACGGAGAATATAACGCTCCATAGATGATTTATATTTCTGCTCTGCTGTCTTTTCCATTAATTCAAATTCTTTCTCGGTTAATTCATAAGGTGATTTCATAATATACCATTAGCTGTATTTGCATTATTACTATCAAGTAACGGGTAGCCATTACGCTACCCATATGACAGGATGCCTACATTTAGTAGTTTTACTGAGATGTCCCCCTAACTGAACTAGGAATAATACTAGACATAATAATACATATACCGCTCTCATGAGATAGATACCGCGCCTTATTCAGGTGAGCAGAAGGTGCAATATACCTTGCTTTAGTGTTTTATTTAACCTCCTAATAATTAATAAAATTACTCTGAAGTTATTTTTATTCCAGATGACTTATACAGCAACTGGGATAACAGCAATTACAGGCTGTATTTAGGTATGAATTATTAACCGATAATTCCGCTATTCCAATTACGTTTAACTGTCGATATGCTTATATCCAGTTCTTTTGCTGTTTGTGATTGAGTCAGCCCTCTGCGTTTAGCCAGTTCGATGCTTTCACGATATTTGCTTCCCTCTCTTCTTCCTAGTGGCCTAGTGATATTTCTAGTCTTCAATGCCGAGAAATTCACCTTCCTGCATTCATTTTGTATCTTTGGAAGTAATAAAGTAAAAACATACCCATCAGAAGTCGGAGTTAGCTTCTTTTGAGGGAAGTAACAATGAATGCGTATAGCCTTTTTAGCGCATCGTATTATGTTTTCCTGGATCTCCTCTGCGTTGCTCCCTAAACTATTTAGGTCTAATACAACCAGATCGTCGCCTCTGCCCATACCTCGGTTGATAAGGATTTTCAAAGAATTCGATTTGTTGGGTGACGGTTGACTGTCAATCAGTGTCCGTTCCGAACTTATCGATAAAGTTTTGCGTACGTCTTTAATCTCCGACTTAAGATTCTGATCCTCAACTTCACCCACATTCCGGTATAGATGGTAAAAAAATCCAGACATTCTGCTTAACTCCGGTATCAGTTATTAATTATAGCTACCTTTAGGTGTCTAAAGGAGCAATTCAGTGTAATACTCTAATACATCAATTTCTTTCACCATTAATCATATCGGCAAAAGGATTAATAATGATAATGTTCCCCGTTGGTTTTGAGGAAGATGCAACGTCACCGTCTCGAATCACTGGAATCATCACCGCCTTATCGTTTATGTAAAATATCGGAATCCAACAAATATGCGGAAACAAGGTGTTTACAGAGTGCTTTTTGAGAACTCTATCTATTCCGTATTCAATTAACTCAATAGCAGGAAGTAATACAACTCTGCTAAGATCAAAAAAATTGCCTTCATACATGGTATCTTTGATCAACTGGATAGTAGCAAGCCCAGTTGCCAATCGTTTTGCATAATTCACCTTTCGATCCGTGTAAATATAAATAGCATTTTTCACCTCAGTATCTTTAATGCAGTTTCTTAACGTCTTTTTAATTTCCTCTTTTTCAAGATTACTCATTCTCTGATCTGGTAGACTGTTTTTTATATCTGTCACATCTAGAACATCTCCAGACATTAAAATATGAGACTTTCAAACATCCAGAAAAAATTCTGCATCTGTTTTTTTCGATTCTCCATCAATCAATGGAATTTGTTTTTTCAAAAACGATGGTGCAGCAGTATGCAACACTTTCGAAATAGTCGCGGAGAGTGAACACCCTGCATTTTTACTGTACTCCTTATAAGCTTCAATGGTTGATTCGTAATTAGTGGAGAAAGTGATTTTTTGTGACATAAGAGCCTCGTTGTAATATTAAGCAATGTTTCAAATTTAGTTATCCAGCCACCTTCATATTGGTCTCCATGAGTATTGGCGAAATAGCCAATAACTTGCTAAGGTTTCAGATAACATCATCGGATGCTAATCCAAAAAAGTAAGTCGCTCAGCAGCCAGCCGCAGGACTTTGCCCCAAGAGCTTTACGCAAAGGAAATTTTCCAGCTTGCTCAAGCTTCCACGCAGTGGAACGGGATACGGATGTAATGTACTGGCGCTCTTGCTCACGCACCAGACGATCTGACGTTTCGCCATAGTTCTGAAGAGTTTGCAAGCGCTGCTCTGGTGTTGGTTGAGTAAATGATGTGTTCATCTTGCCTCCTATTGTTTCGATGGAAGCATCATCTATCAGACTGTTGCGGCAGGAAAGGACCTTGGGGTGCAATAAGGTGTCATTAAGGTATCAATAACACCAATATACACCTACTTGATTGTTATTTAATGATTTTTATTTTCACTAGCCTCTTGAGTGTTTGGCTCTTGCAACCATACTGTTACTTCAATAGTATCGAATGAAACCTCTGGGCCATAGCCATAATCACGAGCTAGTTTATTGAGTTTTTCTACTATTTGAGGAGGAGTCATCTCTATATTTTTCTCCTCGCAATATATTTTAATGAGATAATATAAAGCATTTTTACGCTCTTCCCTTTCTCTCTTGATAACGTTATTTTCCAGTTCGGGTTTTTCAGACCAACGGCCAATAGTTCTTCTTGAGCTCTTTAATCCACAATGAACATTCAAATACGTACAGAGTTTACTTTTTATAATTATCTTATTACCGTTATTGTCTGAAGGCCACCATTCAGAGATCATCAAGTAAAGTGCAAAATTGATATTTGGTGGGCGATGGGATTGTGATGATTTTTTTTCACCCTCAGCAAAGGAATTTGATTGAATTATATTTTCAGTCAACTTTGGAAATTTATTTTTAACCTCACTTTCCTTAACAAAAAAAGACAACCTGTCGATATAAATAGTTTCAGAAAAAATAAGAAAATCATACTCATCGCAACCATGGACCACCACATCACCAACAGGGGACGATTTACTTCCAACTGTCTCTTTATCAGTCAGTAAATATTTTCCTCGACTTAAAGGAGCAACATTTGTTGGCTTAGCAAGCCAATAGCCTCTGGCACTCCCCCGGTACCTATATTCATAATACGCTCCCAGCTCCGGTCCAGCTCCTTCCCCAAGCTCATATCGAGCCTTAACTTTCAGATGAGCACTTAAAGGGTGTTCCGGTATAAAAATCAAGGAATTGTGGTCTGGGCTATCTTTGCTTTGGTAGGAATCACGACCATAGAGTATGTCATCTCTGGCATATTCATTTATTTGCCTCGGAATGTAACGCCTGATTGTGCATGGTGGACTATCACTACCGAAGTGAATGTAAAGGGGCAGTTTTTTGTTAAGCCACGCCCTAATGAACACATCAGCATCCACACCAAAGCGGGGGGCCATTTCCTCCAGAGTGTAAAAATCTTGCGCCATATCTTTCCCCTAAATCCATAACAGAGTAATGAGTGCGCATATTTTACACGTAACTTAATAATTCATCAGTACTTTTAGCTGGGACTGAGAATCGCGCCGCATCTGATTAATCCCCTAGGAAACCCAAGCTCCCCTTGATAACAGCCTTGCAGGCCGCCCCTATCCGAACTAGAATCAGGACTGAAACAACGAGGCTTTCCACATGACAAAAAAAACAGCACACAACCAGATCACCAAGACTCAAATCTATCGTGCCGTCGCCAGCTCAACCGCGATAGAAACCGGTGTTTCTGTACAAAAAATTGAGCAGCAACTCAAGCAAAATCAGGCACAGGCGAAAGCCGTCGGCCTCGCCCGCTAGTCTGGCAAGATATCACTCACCAGTTGCATCATGGGACTGTAGTTCCCTGATACACCTGCTTGTATTGCCTTGAAGTAAAATGCCTTGTGCTCATCCCACAGGCTGTAGTCCAGTAAGCCCTTCCCCGCCAGAACCGACAACACATCGCAAAGCAATCTCGAAAGACGCCCGTTACCTTCTCTGAATGGATGGATCAAAATAAACTCCACGTGGCATTCAGCCAGATAACTAACCAGCTCCGGGCGAGCCAGAAATTTCAGTTCACCAGATCGGGAGAGAAACTGCTTATCAAAACCAGCGATCAGCAGCGGGATCCTGTCGGCAGCAGCAAACTGGAAGCCGTCCTTCGCCAGGTTAGCGTTACGCAACCTCCCAGCCCAATCATGCACATTCCCCAGCCATTGGCGATGCCACCCACTGATGTTCTCAAAAGCCAGCGCCGCAGGCGGCTGGCCTTCGATAAATAGCTGTTCATACAACATCAGTAGCAGGCCAGACTCCAGCGCCTCCATTTCCTGCTCATCAATAATCCCTAACTTATTCGCAAGTACCGAGTCACTAGAGCCAGGCTGATAGCGCTCTTCTGCTGAATTAAGCTCATATTTTGACAAGCACTTACCTCCGCCCAAACAAGTTCACTACGTTGCTTTCTTGCTCTCTTTGATAGCTATTAACCCTATCCCCCCAGACCTCAAGCGCTCTGCGCTTTTCTGTCAGGTAATCATAACGATCATAGTGTTTCTGTAGGCATACCCACTTTAGTTCTATGCACTTTTTGAGAATTACCCTGTGATGCGATGAACACCATGTAAAACAGGAAAAAATCGACCGAGATATAATAGTGATGTCATGTACTGTTCATTCACGATTAGAATACACCGCATCACGCCGAAAAAACCGTATGGTGGGGATCGGCCCTCTGAGCAAAGGACTGATGAGCACATTGTTAAGTTTAAAGATTTTACGCAAAGCGGTTTCCAGGCTGATATTTCGCCTGCTGGCGGACAAACCTCTGCTCGCGAAGCCCCCGGGCGAAAAACTACATATTCTCCTGCTTCGCTGGGATGCAAAATTAGGCGACGCCATCGTATCTTCTTTCTTTTTTCGCGAATCGCGTAAGCTCAATGCCCGATTGACTGTACTTACGGTTAACGAGTTAGCGGAAATGCATACCAGCACCTTCGGTGTGGATGAAGTCATCATTACGCATCCGCATCCAGGGCTCGGTGAATTACACAGACTGGTGAACCTGCTAAGTAATGTCGATGTCGTTGTCCATCTAGTCGGACGACTGGAACCTGCCGAAATCATTTTTATGCGGTTACTCCGCCCGGCGAGTCTCTATTCCCTTGATGATTCGCTGCGCTGTGTGAATCGTAAAATGGGTTTCGCTGCGAACACGCTCAACATCGTGGAGCAGTACCAGTATATTCTGCAGGACCTGGGCGCGAAAGTGATCGACACTCAGTACATTGTGCCGTTGCCTGCGGAACTCCCGCCTGCGGCGCTTTCCCCTCAAATCCTATTTAATCCTTATGCCAGCCGAAAAGACAAGGGGCTATCCCCTTCCTGTGCAACAGAAGCTCTACAAGCTATCGCCGACGAGTTTCCCGGCCATTCCGTGGGCATTCTTTGCAGCCCTGCAACGCTACACAGCGCACAGCATCTGGAAAGCGCAGTTGCGCGCGATAATGTGGCGGTCTTGCGCGATGGGCTAACGCCCGAAAAGGTTGCAGGATATATTTACCGTGCCCAAGCGGTTGTGAGTGTGGATACAGCCATTGTACATATGGCTGTCGGCCTTAAGGCGAAGCTGGTGGCGATCTACCCGTTGATTGCAGGTCAACACAATCCATGGCTGCCACCTCGCTCACCTTTTACGCGGGTGATCTACAGCGTGCAACAGCCGGACACACTCCGTCGTACAGGCAAAAAAGAAATGAATGCTTTTTCGCTAACGTCATTAATGAACTCATTGCAGGATCTCTTAACTCTGCCAGCAGAAGCGAAAAACAGCATGTTGCTTAACGCCAGAATCATCCCTGGACTGGGCGTGGCGACAGGCACGCTAGCGCGACAACTGCCGTTAATCAGTGAAGAATTTCCTGAGGTTGCAGGCTGTTATGCCGGGACGATCAACCTTGAATTCAGCGTTCCTGTCGCAGTCGTGCGGCCCGATCACCGTACCGCCCCGCTGGCCTGGACACCCAGCGGACGCACCACCGAGATATTCGATCTACTGCGCATTGAACTTGAATTCAGCCATTTACCTGAATGCATCCCCGCGTGGTTATATGTTGCCCACGGCTCGCCACACCGCCGAACGCCGACCATTCACGAAGCGATCGCGCCGCGCATTAACCTCAACGGCGCCACGCACTGTCGACTCCACTTACCCGCTGAGGCTATCGTACTGGGCGAACACGGCACTCAGGCTACGGAGGTTATCAATTTGTCACTTTCATCAATCCAGTAATCCGCATCCACCTCAATATGCAAAAACAGTTTTGCCAGCAGCGAGCCGCCCGCCAAGAATTCAGCCACGGTTTCTCTCCGGGCTTCGGTACGCCGGAAATAGGTGTTGTAAAGTTTTAGAATGGCCACGTCGTTGATCAAAAATGCCCCGACGGCAATATCAGTGCGACGCATCACCTCGCAACCAGCAAAGTTGTAAAGCGGACGGTGTCCAGGATCGATGACCTCTCCGTTAATCGGGATGGCCGCATCAGCAGTCTGGGCAATGATATTTTTGATGCGCCCAGGATTACCCCAAGCGTGATTCTCGCTTACAAGCCCTATCGCTAAGGCTTGCGCAAGTATGGGGTTTCCCGGCAGGGACGCGAAAATACACTCGCTATGCCAGTGCAATTTACGGCTCAGCCCTGTCGGGAATAACTCCGCCGTCGGATCCCTGAACAGCAACGTATCCGCATCCAACCATGCCCCGCCCCAGCGATGTACAAACGCCATGCGAATGAAATCGCTTTTCGCCACAATTGCTTCAATGCCGTTTGCCAGCGTAAAGGCCAGCGGTTCAAAGGCCCAGGCTTTATTCACGATATCAGCATCGATGTGCTCGTTTACCGTTCGCGGCGTAAGCAGCAGAAAACGATCGCCTAGCGCTCTGCGCATAGAAACCAGTGCCAGAGCAACATAGGCCGGCATGGTCTGACCCGGCGCGTTTTCCCAGTAACTGACGTAATGGATAGCGTTGGAGGTCATTTCACCAGCACCTTACCTTTCGTACTCAGCAGCCCATTTTGCGTCAGATGTGCTCTGAGCATCACCAGCGATGGCGCGCATGCAGACTGAGCCAAAAACTCATTATTTAACGCTGATTTATACAGATTAAGCCAGGTCAGCACCGGCACATTTGGCAGGAAAGCCGGTAAACTATCCCGGTTGTCTTCGCCAAATAACAGACGCAACGCACGCAGAATGGGCTGATAGCCCGGCGCAGAGAGCAGTTGCGCGACGGTTTCATCCAGATGCTGCTTCACGCTCACGCTGTTCAGGCGATCCTCAACCGACGCATCAGTTAATGCCACCTGGGGATCAAGCGCCACAGGGTAAATGGCACGAAACGACCGGGCACCGTTACACAGCGATTCATACAACACTTTGTCCGCAGTTGCCCCGGTCACCAGCACGTCATCGCCAAAAATGACATGCACGCCGCTCCAGCGGTAAAAATTCTCCGCCGGGATCACATGATCCTGCACGAGATTGACCCGATCGCGCTCGGCCTGGCTGAGGCTGGCGTAATTCTCACACGGCGGCGCAATCCTGGGCAGTTTGACGTTGATAATGGTGGGCAATCCCTTATGCGCCAACGTGAGATTAATTTCCTCAACCACGATATCGTAGAGCACATTGGCCGTGGAAGGCACATTACGCCAGCCAGTGGTCATCATCACAACATTCTCCCCCTCCTCTTTGGCCTGGCAAAACAACCCTGACCATGAGGAGGTGGTGTCATCCAGTTCTGCGGCCAGGTAGTCGATAACGCACCGCGCCAGATAGCGTATCTCGCTCACTCCGCCATATTTCGCCCGGCTATAAATGCCCGCCAATGTTGTCGCGTCAGCGCCAGTGTGCATATCACAAAATGATCCAGTCGCATGCGGCGTCAGATAATGCAGCGCCGTACCGCCAAAAATCGCGACGTATTCGGACATGTCGATCAGACCGCGCGCCAGCAAATCGGTCGCGAACGCGCGAAAACCGGATTTAACATCCTGCGCATTGATCTGTGCACTGGCTTGGCGAAACATTGCCAACTGGGTTGCGAGCGGTTCGCTGTGCAACGTGTTCCACGCAAGTAAATGCGGGGTTTTTAGTCCATTCATGGTGAAGATCCTTAGCGAGACGCTGGCACAGTGTGAAATTGAAGATCATCCAGCAGAACATCAATGCGTTGACGCTGCTGATAATAGCTGATGGATTGAAGCCCTAATGGCCTGAGTGCCTCCACCAGCTCGGCGATCCCCGCTCCGGCATCGCGCGGATCGTGAGCATCGGACCCGATGGTCATTGGCACATCGTTCTCCAGTAATTTCGCCAGCAAAGCGCGGGAGGGATAAGACCATCTTCCAGTCATCTCTTTACTCGTTGTCGGATCAAGGCTGGATTTGCGCAGGCCCGAAGCATTCAACTCATAAGCGATACCGCTACGCACGAGCGGCGCAATCAGCGGTTCAAAGCGACGCAAAAACACGTCTTCCGGGATCGCGCGCAGCAGCGTGTCAGCGTGTCCAACTGCATCAAACAACTGGCTTTCCAGCAATGCTTCAAGCTGAGCAAAGTACTTATCCAGAAAGGAGGTTGCCGCTAACCGGGGCAGTTCCCAGACTTTCACCATCAACTCATCGGTAACAGCAATGTAGTGAATTGAACCGATGACAAAATCCATCGGATAGCGGGACAGTAATTGCCGGTTATAACGCTCTGTACCCGACATATAATCCAGTTCCAGACCGCGTAGCAGCGTGATCTCGCCTTTATAGGCCTGTTGCGCCTTATCAATATCGGAAAAATAGCGCTCCAGTTCCGATTCCAGTAAACGGTTTTGTGCATCCACCGGGAACGGAGCGTGATCGGTGATGGTGAGTACCGTCACACCCGCCGCAATCGAGGCACAAACAAGCTCGTCGATAGTGCCTACGGCATGTTTCGAGTAGAACGAATGGCAGTGCGAATCAATCATGCTGCCTTCCATTGTTCAAGCAGCCCGGAATGCTTCGCCATCTCTTTGACCAGCCAGTAAGGATTATTAGCGGTGGCGATGATCGTGCGAAGTTGCGGAGTGTTTTCCAGCTGCGCCAGCAGTTCGGTTAATGGCTGGGTATATAACGCGTGCGACAAGGGATTTTCCCGCACATGGGTCGCCAGATGATGCCAGTCTATCGTATCAGAATGGATATTCGCCACGCGATCGGTCTCAATACCGTACAGAAACACGTCGCCGTTGGGTTTGATCGTCACGTCGATGCCATTGAGCTGTGGCGCAAGGTTCAGGCTGCCAAAGGTAAAAGGCTTATTCACTTTGGACTCAATCGCGGCAATATATCCCTGCAAATCCAGATAACCTTCCGGCGTATCTCTTGCCGGATGTACCAGATTTTTGTAGTCGATGTTAAACGTGTCCGCACCGATCAATAATTTGTCTTCCAGCACGCTGACAGGTTTTATGCAGGCGTTAATTCCCCAAGAAGCCAGTTCATTCACAAGATATTCACGCGTGAAGTCACGATCGGTATCGATCGATCGAAATGAAAAACTGAGCGATGACGGTTTTTTGCGCTGAGCATAATCCAGGCTAAACCCATGCGTGCGCCATTTTACTTTTTCAATATGATGACTATCGGAACTGAGGCGAATATTACAAGTATCGCCATTAGCGGAGACAAGACGATTGATCTCATCAAAGATCTTTTCCATCTTCTCATGGCGAAAAAAACCGCTGGTAATAAACTCAAAGCTGTTGCCCCCGCGGGACAATGCCAGTAATTCGTAAAAGGTATTAATGTTATTGAGCGGTTCGCCTTCACCACTCACGGAAATACGTTTTACGGCCGGATCATTAATGAGCGCCGACAGGTTGTCACGTGCCTGCGTTGACAGCACCATACTCTTACCCGTTGCGTGCTTGTCCGCATACATGCAAAATGCACAGCCGATTCCACAGATCTGGGTGATATCTACATAAAGCAAATGACCATGTAATTCCATATATAATATTCCGCCATATTTTCGAAAAAAAATTCAATTTGTACCAAATTGAAATCTTTTGCAGTGTATGTTTCAAACACCAATTCTCTGCGTATATTCCCCCGGCGTCTTTGATGTTGTTAGGCAGGTTCTGGGTCCGATCCCAGCAGCACCTGCAAACGCGCATCGGCCTGCGACCTCCCGTCCTGCAACATCGCTAGCACTGCATTGTCTTCCTGCTGGTGCTGCGCGCCAAACAGATCTAACCGATCGAGCATATAGACCGTTAATACGGTACCAAGGCCGGTGACGCACCCCGTCAGCACAGCCACTAGGATAGTGATCAGCCCACCGGGCAGAATGGTAAACTGCGCGCCGAGAGTTTTGCTGAGATACTCTTCAAGCAGTACGCCACCAATGACGAATCCGCCGCTGACGGCAATCTTTAGCCCTGCATCTAGTGCTTCGGCACGGCTTGTACCCTCTGGGCGCATCAGTACGGTTTTGGCTGCGCTGAACAGCGAAAAAAACCCTTCGCGGATCATTCGCACCAGGTTGCGGGCAGTCGTGAAGAAAGTGTTTATCAGCGTTGCCATCAAGTTACTAATGATCCCGCTGATGGCCCCGTCACGAAACGCCGTTAGCACGTTGCGCCAGTTATCGAGACAGCGCTTTGCCACCCGCTCAGCACGGATTTTTAATGCCTCCCAGACATGCTCCTGGTCCACGCCATCACAAAACCCGTTATGCCAGCTACCTCGTTTGTATCCGGTGGTGACTCACCGGGACTGTGTGGACTCGTGTGGTAGCGCCCTATTATGTGAATATTTTTCATGATGGCAACAAGGGCTTGTTGTGTGGTGGATTAGGCAATTGATTGAAAAACAAACACATTATGTGATTAATAGTGATAAGGGATGAGGAAGTGGAGAAGGAATTCAATCTGAAAGAAATAGTGGTAAATCAATAATAATTAATAGGTAAAAGCATTTAAAAAGACGATGAAGAGGCTAGCCAGGGAAAAGGTCAATTTTGGGCAGGGTGAACAGTGAGTGATGAGTTTTACAGTAACTGCTAACTACTTTACTTACTGATTTAAATCTATTTTTTATTAAAGTGAACAGTAGTGAATAGTTTATATAAAAACTAAAATCTCGGTGATGGTTTTTTGGGCGATTTCACGGGGTGTTGTCCTGCCGGTGATCCAACGGGCATTGATAGCGATGTTGTGCGGTTATCAACAGAATGGCGACACATTGACGAACACCGGAGACACCATAATGAGCACCACGCTACCCAAGTACATCACCGAAAAGCTGCAAGCGCTGCGTGACGCTCGCGCCGCCCACGACAAAAACGCCCAGGAGCTAACGGAGGTCGTGACAGGTATCGCCCGATGCCATCAACAGAAGAAAGACACTGAGGTGGAAAGTCTCGAAGCGGAAAGCCAGTGGCGTACCCTGTTTCGCAAACTGCGTGGGGAAATGACCCCGGAGTTGCAAGCGCAGCACCACAGCCGGATCTCCAAGCGGGAACTGACCAAAGAGTTCGACGGCCTGATAGAAGAAATGGAGGTGGATAAAATGCATCTCCACCTCTGTTGTGGAACGACAGCCCCCAAGCTGGTTGACGCGCACCGAGAGGCTTTGAACGCCTTTGCCGAGTACGCAGCGGATGTGCTTGGGAAAGCGCTCCTGACCGCCGATGTTGTCAATGCCTGCTCCCTGGCAAAGAAAGCCTACAGTGTTTATCACGATAACCCGATGTACGTCATTGAACAGCGCATATTGGGGGGGCTGAATGCCCATGTCAGTGCAGCTATGGCGCAAAAGAATATACAGCACCCGGTGCTGAGCGAGATCGGACTGGCACAGCCCGAGGAAACAGGGGTATTGCCGGAACTGCGCACTAACTTGATCAAGCGCATGCGGATAGCGACGGAAGTGGCGGAAAAACGCAAGCGCTTCAAGGAGCGAGGGATGAAATCATGATGCGTTGTCCCTTTTGCCGCAGTGGTTCACATACCCGCACCAGCCGTTATTTAACCGAGCAGACCAAAGAAGCGTATTACCAGTGTCAGAATATCGATTGTTCCAGCACCTTTAAAACGCGGGAAAGTATTGAGCATGTTATTCAGCGGCCCTTGCCACCGGAAGCTATCCCAGCATCGCCCCCACCGGAACGCCGAACGTTAAACCGTTACGGCAACAATAATCACCTGCACTGAGTAAACCATCTCCGCATCTTTTATCAGGATGTGGTTTTTTGCTTTCCACCGCTCTCCCGAAACCAGCCTTTTTCTGGCTAGCCTGTCTCAAACTGCGCGTGCATGCATAGAGTGCATGATTTTGCATGCGTATAATGCGCGTGTTTAGCCTACCTCGCCCCAGTGCTGGCGCGGCTTCAAGCCCGCTATGCATCTGCATGAAATGCGACACATAAAGCGGACAGGCGAGGCGAGGATAGCATTGCGCGTTTATGTACCCTTGGGGTTTACCTGTTCAATTATCTCGCTAAAAGAATGATTGAAATCATTTTTGGGATGAGCTTCAGGCATGTCATCGCAAGATGGTATTTGTATTAACTCAAGATCTTCAATAATTGAAGCAAACAGTCGTTTGCCGACTATATTATATATTTGCAATCCAATGGCCATTTTCTTGGATTCATCGCAATCATCTGACGCGCTAATTTCCTTTAACTCACGAAATAGAGATTCTATTTCTGCCTCTGGGATGTTTTGCATTACCTGCATACAGAAAGGATGTATTCTTGAAGATAGAGAATCGAAACTAACATTCTTTAATATTTTAGTGATATCTTTCGAACGACGACGTGCTTGGTCCCGGTCTACTTGTCGATCTATCATATCTATCATTTTTTTTAGAATAATATTAAGACCTAAATCAACTTGTGAATGAGAATTATCGCTGCCTAACTTTAGAAATGAACTTCGCATAACAAAAAAACTTCCTAACGAAGCATAAAGTATATTTGCTACATGTATGCTAAATGCATCTATCTTAGCAACACCCATGGTTTGAGTAATAGGTTCATGAGTGCCGAATGTATTTATGAAAAAAAGACCTAAGCAGCAAATAAGCCCATTAATTACTAAATAAAACGCGCCTGGGAAACATGTCATTACCGAAATAGGCTCATCTTTATAACGTGATCCTAATTCAATAGCGCTCAACAATAACCCAATAGAAAATACATAAAGATAATCTATATTACCTTTAGGAAATTCAAATGTGAAATATTTATTAATCAATACTATTACTAAAGCAACTAGTAATATTTTACTCAATGATTTAAGAGGGGGCCACCAGCCCCACTTTTGCTTTTCATTGGGAGTTGTTGAGGATCGCATTTAGTCCATCCTTGGTTAACTTAATATTCAAATTGTCAGGGCCTACGTTATTATTTTCACCCTGAGGAGCATGTGAGTCTAAAAATAGTTTAATATAACCAGAGTTTTTTAAATTAGTAATAATAATGGCAAGGGCATTATAATTTATCCCCATGTAATTTTTTATTTCTGATATGTTGGTCGAAGACTCCAAATCGAAGGAAGTAATGCGACCAATGCATTTCAACGTTTTAGCTGAAAGATCTTGATAAAATCTTTCAGAGGACTTTGCCTCACTATCTCGCAAGGCTGTATAACTTATTGAATTTCTCTTCATGAATAACCTCTCTGTTATACAGTTACTTCTGGTGTGATGTTTATGGATATTGGCTGTAAAAGATCATACTCACTTACAATCTCATCATAGAGGTTTGTGTTCTTTCTCGTACTTAATGTTATTACTAAAGAATAGTTCAAAATTGGTAGCGAGGCCATTTCTTTACTTGTCAATGCATGCCCTTCATCGCGAGTTAAATATTTAATGTCAAGCGCGGGATCATTGATGGTAGAGGCTTGAAAAACATCATTTACCTTGTAGCATGTTTCCCATTTATGCGCATCTTTTCGTAGGTTTTGTTCATTGCCTAAAATATTTTCTTTATTGAAAAGAGTTCTAGTATTAGCTTCTAATGCCATTTTACCAGTGTCTTTATTTATTTTGAATTTTTCGCTATGCGGTCTAAAGGTTACTTCAATGCCAGCACGTGAATAGCTTACAGGATGTTTATGGTCGACCTCTGTATAAAAACACAACGTCGCCGCTAAATCTATTTTAGTTTTACTAATCTTTAATGATTCAGGGCATGGTATGGCTGCGCGGACTCCGCTGCTTTTCGTTAAGGTACCTTGATATATAACAGTGACGGTATTATCATCACAAAAAACATAATTTTCAATATTGTCTGTAATCCTTCCCCAACCGCACCCTTTTTTATCTGAAGTCGACTCGGTTGAGTGGATTAAAAGTGCTCGCAAAGTAGCAACATTCAATTTACCTAATGTCAGATTATCTAAACGGGCCGCTAGACGTGTCACCAAAGGAGCCGCAAAGCTTGTGCCAAATTTTAATTTCTCTTCATAATCGTATAAACCTATCAATCTTAATTTCTCACCTTTAGGTTCATCATCTCCTCCGAAAAATAGCGCGTCTGGTTTAACATAGCCAGGGCGACGACCCGGCCCAACGCTACTGTAATTTGCCCTTTCCCAAATATTAGCGTTTGAGTTTGCCGCTCCAATACTTAAACCATTTAACATATCAGCAGGGGGTTGAATTCGGGCAAGATCATAATCTTGAGGCGAGTCTTTCAAGATTCCTCCCGTATTTCCTGCTGCAATTACAAGAAGGATAGAGCCATCACCTGCTATTTTATCAAGAGTAGACGTCCATAGATTTGGTTCATCATCAGGAGCTGGTACTTCTGGACCAAGACTAATATTGGCAATTTTATAATTTTTATTCTCAAGTACAGAACAAATCCTATCTAAAACATCAACAAGACCTATGTCATCTTCATCTTCTTCACAATAAACTTTATAATGGTCTACATTGATGACATCATGATTATCAGAGGATAGTTCATCAATTGTCCCATACATAATTGCTGATGTGACTAATTCGCCATGTGTGAATATATCAGAGTCACTATCACTACTTCCTGTGAGATCGAAGTATCTTAAGGAAGGAGATGTGAGTTTATCATAGAATAAACCACCATCAAATACGGCAACACTAGTATTACCTAAATCTTTTAATTCGCTATTTTTATGAGTTATTTGGTTTTTTAGGTTTTCATGAGCATTTAAACTCTTATCTCCATCTTGAAAAGATGAATTGAAAAGGTTTATTTTAGGAGCAATTCTTACAACGCGAACAAAAGAGAAATTAGCTAAATCAAGTATTTTTCGGTTGTCAATTTTAACGAAGCAAAAGGCTAAGTCACCTACATATCTAATTTTATCTTTAGATATAGTACCATTTAAAATACTAATGTACTTAATGAAGTCATTTATTTTCTTTGTGTCGCTATTTTTTAAGTGTAAAACTACTTCATAGGTATGAATTCCACTTTCAGCGTGTTTTTTAACTTTTTGTTCGCTGCTGAAAAGAGTAAGGTCTTCAATCTTTCCGATATCAATACTGGATTGTTCACTAATGGTGTTCTTCTCAATATCAGATAACAAACGTTCGAAGGATGTTTTTTTACCTGCCAAATAGTATACAGAAGTCGATACTGGACGTTGTTCTTGTTCTTTATTGACTGCTGATTGTGGTTTTACAAAAACTTCTTTGCTGCCTAAACTTTTTAGTGAATAGTCTTTTAATAAAGAGGTTGGATAGTAGCTTTTAGCTAAAAAGCTCGGGTGGAGTGTTACAGCAGTGACAATCTCATCGTCTGGTGTTGCTTCTTTTGGCAATTTTTCTGCAACCTTAAGAGTCTCAGAAACTTTTTTTGAGACGCGGCGGGATGAAACCGAGTAAGGATAAGGTCTTGGCTCATCGCCAATCGGCCTGCCTCTGTAAACATTGTCAAAAGCATATTTTTCACCGTTACCTAACACTACTTTTTTCATATGATATCCTTATTTACGTTGAGGATTACTCAGCCAAGGCTTTTTTAATTGTTGGCCGTGAGATATTTAATAATTCCGATACTTTTCTTTGCGAAAGTTTTGCGTTAACTAAAAGTTTAGCAATTACTTTCTTATCTTCGAATGGCAATGCTGAGTCATTTTTTGTTGAGTTAATGATTAGTTGATAAGCGAGATCTTTACCGTCAAGAATCGCAATTTTCTTGGACTTTGTTATTTCATTTTTTATTTCACTGTATGACATTCCAGCGAATAAAAAATGAAGGTCAGCGATTCTTTGTTCTTTTGTAATCTGAAGTAAATATTTTTTCACCTGTTCAATATCTGGGTTTTTAAAATCAAGTTTTAACTCAAATCTTCTCCAGACAGCCGGATCTAATAACTCTGGATGATTTGTTGCTGCTATAAGAATTGACGTGCTAGGCCAAGAATCAATAAGTTGAAGCAAGACAGTTAAGAGCCTTTTCAATTCACCAACGTCATGCTCATCAGCTCTTTTTTTAGCAATTGCATCAAATTCATCTAACAAGAGTATACATGGTGTATTTGCAGCATCTTCAAAAACGCTTTTAATATTATGTCCAGTTTTACCTAATAAACTACTCATAATAGAAGCTAAATCAACAATTCTCAAAGGAATATTCATTTTTTTAGCGAGCCATTTTGCAGTCAAGGTCTTACCAACGCCGGGAGGTCCGTTAAATAAAATAGTCTTTATTGGACTTAAACCATGTATTTGTAATTTCTTTGAGTTTTCATGCTCTTTTATAATCTGATGAATTTTGCTTTCGTTTTCATGAGAAAGTACTAACTCATTAATCGATGTGTCAGTATCCTGATTTGCCAAAAATAAGCTATTACCATTTACTGGTTTCAATGGATGCGGGTTGACTCTTTCGGCGGCTACACGAAGTGAACCAGATACTAATTTTTTTAAGGATTTACTTGATTCTGGGTCAGAACTGAGCATCTCATTGCTGAGTAAGTTAGTGATGATTTTTACTTGCTCAAGTTTCCCAGCCAATGAGGCTTCAACTAAGCGAACTAACAGTTTACCATTCATTAAATCACCAACCATCTGTTTTGTAAGTAATTAATATCAGTGTGGTATATTATACATTTTTTATCTCTAAAAGCTTACCATTTTTTCCTACAATTTTTTTTTATAAAAGTCAATTGAAGAAGGGCGATGATTGTGCCAATAGCCTGGCCACAGGCACATAAGTCACAACTAGAAAGGGGGGTATCAGTAGATTTCATTAAAAAAGGATAACTTGCTTAGATGGGGTCAAAATGGTGGTCTATACTTTTTTTTAAAAAAAATAATTCAATTATATTAGTATTTTATGTTTTTTTTCGAGTCCGGCCTTCGAACTCGCTGATGCGCCTGCCAAGCACTGACATCGGATACGGTAACGACCTCTTTTGCTGCGGATGGAATGAGATCGCTTGTCTGCTGCTGACGCTGCTGGTTCAGGCGCAATAAAAGTGTTTTTCTGTCCATAAAAACCTCCCTTAATACGCGCCTGCACGCTGGCTAAATGCCTCACGAAGCACCACCATTAGCGCAGTAGCCTCAGTTTCCTGAATCCCTAACTCTAATGCCTGTTTGAGCGCTGTATGGATATCAGGCGGGTTGGCAATAAGACGACTAATTGTTGTTTGTAATACAAAAGAAAGATGCCCGCTCATCATCCCCAGGCAGCAGGTTTCGATATCGCTGCGCACATCAGACGGCGCGATGCCCTGCTCTTTAGCACAAGCAAAGGCAACAGCCAGCATTGCCTCACAACGTTTTTCAAAACGCTGAACTTCATCCATTTTTTTGAGGACCTGAGCGGCATACTCTTCCGTCGTCTGCTGCTGTCCGGATATCACCCCCCTGCTCAAAAGCCATATTGCGCTCACGCCTTACGCTAGCCGCAGTAGACAGCCCTACCATGCGAAACATGTTTGCCACCCAGCTATCAGCATCTTTCTCATCCTGCCAGCGATGATACTCCCACCAAACTTTATTGGCTTCCGCCGTAGCATGAATCCGTTGGCGAAGTAGTGCTACCTGAACCACGGCAGGGATCGTAACGCGAAACGCTGGTCCCGCCAGATCTAAGGCGGTCCATAGCCCAGTAATCACCCAGCCAATCGGCCCCAGGAAAGAAGCAGCCCCTCGCGCAGCCACAAACGAGGCTGCGGACATCACCACCGTCCGTCCGAGCAGTTGGCTGGCAAAGACGTTGGCAATTAGCGACGCCAAGAGCAAGCTTGAGAAGCGGTTAGACTGCAACTGAGTCATTAATTTCGCTTCTGGGAAAAACATCGTACTGCCCAGAGTGAGATCCATTCTCGCAAGCAGATTTTTGCGTTGAGCTTCATCCATATCGGACCAAGCCTTGCGAGTAATAGCCGCCAGCACTGCCAGTTCGATACGATCAACGCCCCAGTCCTTCTCATACGTCGCGTCAAGCTTACCTCCGCCCAAACAAGTTCACAACGTTGTTTTCCTGCTGTCGCTGATAGTTGTTGATCCGATCTTCCCAGATCTCAAGCGCCCTACGCTTTTCAGTCAGGTAATCATAACGATCATAGTGTTTCGAGCTGACGTCATTCAACGCGTGATTCTGGATACGGTCGCGGATCTCTTTGCTGATCCCCGCTTCTCCCATCAGCGTTTTACAGGTGCGACGTAAATCTCGCGCCGTGAAAACTTTAAGCTCAGGATTAAAGGCCCGAAAATACATAATGGAACGCGCCAGGCTATCAGTGCGTACCGGTCGTTCACCGTTGGTCGAAAGCGGGAAAATATAGGCACTGTTACTTTCCTTAGTCAGGTCTTTCACTGCGGCTAATTCCTGTAGCGCCGATTCAGTCAGCGGGATCAGATGCTCACGTTTGTTTTTCGATACATCGGCAATGACCAGGAGCGTCTTTTGCTGCCAGTCAATCGCGCTCCACTGGCTGGCGATCATTTCAAACGGGCGCTGTCCACCAACATAAGTGCAAAAACGGATTAAGTGCTGCATCAAGGGACCCACTCCTGTTGCCTCTGAGAAATGTTCCATGACAAAACGCAGCTCCTCCAGTGTTAACCAAGTATCTCCGACTTTTTCCGCCGCTGATTGCTTCGGGATAGCCGATACTGGGTTAACCTCAAGACCAAACGTAATCCCCACGCTGGTATTCATCGGATCGTTATCGGCTTTCAGGCCGTAGTTAAATGCCGCCATCAGATAAGAACGAACTCGGTTTGCATGGACAACGGCATCACGCTGGATAATGCCTGAGAGGATGGTTTTGATCTGCAGAGGTGTCACGTCCTTCGCTTTGGTATCACGAGGAATAACGGTGTAGCACTCTCGCTCCATGCGCTTCAATACATCAGCCCACGTCCGCTTGTTGTCGAGCTTCATCTTATTGACGTAACCGTGAACCAGTTCTTTAAACGATCCCTGCGAACGATGAAGCTGCATGATGTGCTGCTCGGCCAGGCGTTGTTGCTCAAGTTCTTGTTGCGGCTCTTTTCCTTCAATAAGCCAGGCACCATACTTTTTCGCCAGCTCATTGGCCGTCACCAGTTTCATCTCAGGCCAGATGCCCAACTGGATGAACTTCTCTTTCTTTCCTTTCTCAACGTAATAACGGAAATAAAAAACCTTACTGCCTGAAGGCTGAACCTTAACACCAAGCCTGCCGGTGCCACGTTGAGCGCTGTTGCTCCACACGTAGTACGCCGTGCTTTTTGTCTTCAATCCACGTATAGCAGTCTCGGTAAGATTAGCGGCCATAAATCTACCTTTATAAGGATGAGCATTACCTGACCCGATGCCAATTTCGGGTCAGGTAACGGGTCAGGTAAGGATGATACAATGAGGATATCAGGCAACCAAACAGAAACAAAATTAACATCATAACTGATTGATTATAGACAATTAAAAATACAAGTAGAGCCAAATACGAACATTTCAAAACATGCCGATTTTATGACTCATAATCGCTTGGTCACTGGTTCAAGTCCAGTAGGGGCCACCAAATTTTAGCTGTTAAATCAGTATATTAAGCCACTTCTTCGAGAGTGGCTTTTTTGTTTTAGGGGATTTTTTTGTTTTTGGGGCTAATGCCCCCAAAGTGCCGCCAGCCACCAGATCTGCGGTTCGCGACGACAGTTTGGTGCTTTACCTATTAACCGGCTTTACCTATTTACCTATTTACCTATTTTATCGGCTTAACCGGCGATCTCTGGTTTTTACAATTTAGTCTTGCAGGCCTATCTCTCGTTACGAACCTTCTGCGCGGTAGCACTTCTCATACAGTTTGCCCTGGACGTAATACCAGAGTTCGTTATCCGAAATAACTTGTATTGCCTCCGGCTGCCCGCTCCCCAACACATGGTAATAAATGCTGCCGTCTTCTTTCTTGGCATAGAAAATTTCGTGTCCCGGACGCTGTAGCGATAACAGGTTGGCGTCCCTCGTCATCTCAAGGTGCTCAACCTTGCTGTCAAACATCTGATTTTCGCATACATAATCACTGGCCGATGCCTGGAAAACACATAACGACATCGCAGCCATACCCAACTTCCACAACATTATATTTCTCCCTAACACGGATAGGCTTCCTGAGATAAAAGCTATCACAATGATAAAAAATAATAACCTAAACGAAAGCTTTAATATAAATACCTACATTTAATAATACATCTTGCTTATATCTCATCTGCCAAACACCCTTAAATCAGATTTTTTCCCATTTTTTGTCCTATATTTATACGTGATATTAACCTGTGCAATGGAGCCCTGTGTTTGGGAGATAATATGAAAAAGAAAATCTTGGTTGTTGTCACCAGCGTTGAGAAATACCCTACTCTTGAGCGCGCAACCGGCCTGTGGCTTGGTGAAGCAGTGCATTTTGTGAAAAAACTGCAGAATGCTGGCTATGAAATTGACTATGTCAGCCCCAAAGGCGGCTACACGCCAATTGACCCCCACAGCCTGAGCATGGCAGATAAAACCGATTGGGAGTGGTATCAAAACAAGGACTTTATGAATAAGCTCGGCGCAACGCTGAAGCCAGAAGAAATTAAACCGGAAGATTATGACGTTATTTATTATGCCGGCGGCCACGGCGTCGTGTGGGACTTCCCGGATAATAAGCCGCTGCAAGAGATCAGCCGTAAAATATATGAAAATGGCGGCATTGTCTCGTCAGTATGTCACGGTGCCGTTGGCCTGCTGAATATTAAACTGTCAGACGGTTCTCTGCTGATTAAAGATAAAACCGTCACCGGCTTCAGTAATGAAGAAGAAAAGCTGGCTGAGCTGGATAAATATGTCCCGTATTTGACCGAAACTGAAATGGTTAAACGCGGCGCTCAGTACCAAAAAGCAGACAAAGCATGGGACGCTTTCGCCGTAGCTGATCGTCGGGTGATTACCGGTCAGAATCCAGCCTCTGGCGGTGCGGTTGCCGACGAAGTGCTGAAAGCTCTCGGCAAATAAGTACAACTCGTGCGGTTTGATCCGCCGTGATAATAAGCCACTCTCTGCGAGTGGCTTATGAGTTTCTATCCGCTATATCATTGCCTCAATATCATCAATTCTGGCTCATCTTAATGAAATCTGAAGCCTTAAAAACCCGCTTACGCGGGCTTATGAATAATGACATCACTTTGGATAATTAACTTTTGCAGTCGTTAATCCGTACATCGTTTTTATAGATACAGTTTGAAACCAGTTTGCCTTCTTCATTCCAGACCTGCGAAGCGCCCTCCTGTTTACCAGCAACATAATTTGTCACCATCTCTTTTTTACCATCCGCATACCAGCGTTTTACGGCACCGTTCAATTCACCGTCTTTATAAGGTTTTTCTTCTTTCAACTGGCCGTTGGAATGCCACTGTTTCAGAACGCCAACCTCTTTATGATCGTTATCCCACTGCCATTGCAGGGTTTGCACGCCCTCTTCATTCCATTGACCCAGGCTACGCTGCGCGCCTTTAACGTAAAAGTCTTTGCTTTCAACCTTACCATTTGGGTAATAGCTGATAGACCAACCTTCCAGCTTGCCGTCTGCGAATACCTGTTCATTACGTAAGGTGCCATCTTCGTAATAGCTTTTCGTCGGCCCATGCGGCTGCCCTTTTACATAGGGGTTGCTGCTGCGCACTTTTCCATTCGGGTAATATTCCAGATTAGTGCCGTCAAAAACGCCGCCCCGATAACTAAATTTGGCGGATAACTTACCCTTTTCGTCATAGCTCTCATCAATACCATCAACCGGTTTATCATTATGGAAAGTGCTGGATGTCGCCTTGCGCCCGTTCTCATGATAAAGAGTGGTTAAACCCTCACGTAAGCCATTGGCGTCTAAGCTGCTGTCTACGCTGACTTTGCCATTGCTGAAGTAGGTTTTATAGGGATGAACCATTTTGCCGGAAGCAAAATCTTCCGCATCAATATAACCTTCAACGTGTAGTTTGCCGGTGTTGACGTCGTAGACTTCCATTTTCCAGGCCTTCAGCTTTTGGTCATAAGGCATTGGCATTTTTTGTACGTACTGAGCGTCAGCTTCTCTTACCGGCTCCAGTTCTTCACTCAGATAAAGCATGCCTTTAGTAACCGCTTTAGGAGCAAACTCTGGGCAAGTTTGAGCATTGCAATCGTCAGCGCCGTGTACCATGGCTACGCTGCCCTGACAGTCAGCCAGAAACATCAGCATTGGAGTTTGATCGTCCATCAACGCTTTGAGCTTGCCCGCAACTGAGCCAAACTCTTTGGCTGGCGCGCCGATAGACTCCGGCGTGATGTAGGCAATATTGTTTCCGCAGGCGTGCTTGGAAGACAGCGTTAACCGCAGCGCCGGGCCGCTGTAATCCATACTTGCCGGTAATTTTGCGTTGGCCTCCATGCCAACAATAATCGCAGGATGGTGAGTTTCCAAACGCGCAGCCGCTGGCCACATTAATGCGATGCTCAGTGCCGAACCCACGCAAAGATTCCAGTGTTTCATTGACTTTCAGTTCCCTCTAAGGTGCCGTTTACGGCTAATTTAAGTGCCAAGCTGCTGGCATATCGAACGCAATGTCCGAGTTACTCTCAGCAGCGCTATACAGGCTGCTAATTTTTATAGTGCTATTCTATTCGTTGGCGATATTCATATAACCAGTCAATTCCAGATAACCAAAGAATAGAGCGCAATAATGTGAATTATTTATGATTACGATGCAGAAACGCACGAATGACCAACGTGCCGTGCACCGTGAGCATGCTCAGCACGATTAGTGCCAGCCAGAACGCACCTATTACCTGCCAGGGATGTTCCTCGGGCTGCACCAATACCACAGGAATAGCGTCTTTTGATAAGCCGGTAGCGCCAATAAAGGACACATGATGCTCACCGGCGCTGCTTGCCTGCGAACGGAAAAAAGCCAGAGTGGGCAGCCATCCCCCCACTTTCTCAGGTGGTTGCACCAACAGGTCTTCCCGATTCAATCCCACAATTTTTACCGCATGTTCACTGGGAACAAAGGACGCGACCTGTTTACGCAGCACCGGACGTATATAAATCCCCATGGCATCCGCGCTTTGATCCAACATTTCGACTTTATGATTACTGGGGAATGCCGCAGGCTGCTCAAACGCCCCCAACTCTGACATTGCCAGTAGGTCATACCAATCGTCTGATTCCGTGCCGTAAGCGTCGTTAATGCTGATTCTCAGGCGATCTTTCATATAGTTACAATCAACGTTGGTACAAGCAGTGTTAATCATTGCCAACGCCTGAGGAATATTTGCCAAAAAACCATAATGGGTATCATCAACATAGAATTCACCGGTCGCCAGACGCGCCACGGTCTCATCCAACGGAATGATCGGTAACGGGTGCGGAGCATCCCAAATCAGGCGGCTACAGTCTGCATAGACTTCGCGATACGGCTTTTGTGAGCGAGTTTCGTCGGTGACGTTAATGGTTTCAGGTAAAATCATTTCACAGCGCGCTGTCCCTTCCACCGTAACCCGCTCTCCCGGCGGCAACTGAGCGTCCCGTAAAGCCGTAGAAGAAGTAAAATGAACCGGTTCGCTACCTGCAAGTTGATGATAACCCAGGGCAATCCGAGCTAAAGGCGCCCGCCATTCGTTCCACGCCACGCCCAGTACCAGCAACGCCACAATCATGATGGAAACATGATGGCGCCAGAACCTTGGCCTAACGTTATTCATTCCCTGATCGATAGCCCGACCATTGAAACGTAGAACGGTAAAATCTTCGGTACTGAGATGAACCTCAACCTCACCGGCAGGTGCCGTTACAGCGCCCCAGGATTCAGGGAATACCAGCAGCAGGTGGTCTCCCAGCCATAGCAAACCCTCCTGCTCATACACTTTCCCTCGCATAATGTTCACCGCGCCAGGAAGGCCGCGACGACGCAGCAGCAGGAAATACCCGAGCGGCAGAAGGCACGCAGCAGCCCCCCACCAGGCGATGATCCACTCGGTGGTCAATGTGCTGGCCAGTAATGCTCCTAAACCTAGCAGAATCAGAAACGTAGGAAAAATACGCCAGCCGGAACCTTTGCGCAGAATAAATTCACTTTCGGTTTCTTTGCGCTGCCTGATTAGCTTGATTGGCTCGCTGGAAGAATCTTCTGCAATCGTTCCCGGCGTACCCTTGGCCCAGTTCTCCCGCACGGTTTCAGCGCCGATAAGACGCTCCAGTCCCTCTTCAATCCTGAAACTGTTGTTGAGGGAAACAACCAACCCAATGTTGCCGATAAAAATCACTTCTGCCCGATTATGGGGCTGTAGAAACGCATCTGAGTCAAAGGGTAAATACACCTCGACGCCACCCAGAGTTTCATGCTTTACCTGCCCGCCGCCGCTCAAACCGTGGCTGGAATACTCACCTTCGATAATCCGCACGTCATGATTATTCAGATCAGACAGATTTGGCGGCTGGCGAAATGGATCCAATAGCAGCAGCTTATCCGTCACCGGGCCGAAAGTTATCTCTATCGCGGCGAGTTCCGCGCTGGTCAGGCTGCGCACGACAGGAAGTTGACGAGCCTGCCGCAGTTTAAAGCGATCGCGAAAACGCCTACCGCCATAGATCAGAACAGAAATAAGGGAAATAGCGCAGATAACCAACGGCAAAAACTCGTTAAAACTCATAATCCTTTACGACTCCAGCTTCCATGCTCAATAAAATGTTATCGGCTACACAGAAAAATCTAAGACCGGTATCGGCGCATTACCGAAACACTTGAACCTTTTCTATCAATGGATAGAGAGGAAATATTCTATAAGCGGCTAATTTAACCGACACATTTATTTACACGGCGCATATTATCAGTTCCTGACAATACCGAAAGTTATCCTTTTCTTTGGTTCTCATCTTTTATTCCTTATTTTTTATAAGGATAAACAAGTCTTTTCAGCCCTATCTGCGCTTTCACCACCTTTATGTTCAAAAAAACGATAACCTGCGGCGCTCCTTAAAACCGCATATTCATGACGGCTATCACATTCGCTACAGAGAAATTTCCCAAGCCAGACCACAGCGTCTAGATTGAAATAAAAATCTCATCCGACCACTTGCCCGAGAAGCTGCGAGGAGGGGAAATAATAATAACAATTTGGTGGTATCTAATATCACCAAAGCACTCGATGGAGACTGCAATGATCGCTTATCCCAACCTGCTCGCCCCGCTGGACCTCGGCTTTACTACACTAAAAAACCGCGTTCTGATGGGCTCCATGCATACCGGGCTGGAAGAACTACCCGATGGACCTGAACGTATGGCTCGGTTTTATGCCGAACGGGCAGCTGCTGGCGTTGGCCTAATCGTGACCGGCGGTATCGCGCCCAATAAAAAAGGGGTGGTTTATCAAGGCGGTTCGATGCTGAGCGATGAAGGTCAGGTGGCTCATCATCAAATTGTCACCGATGCCGTTCATCAGGCTGGAGGGAAAATAGCGCTGCAAATTCTTCACGCTGGACGCTATAGCTACCAAAAACAGCCCGTAGCTCCTTCTGCCCTGCAAGCGCCAATCAATCCTTTTTCACCTCAGGCACTTACTACGGAAGAAATTGAACAGACCATCGCGGATTTTGCTCGCTGCGCGCGGTTGGCTCAGCTGGCGGGCTATGATGGCGTCGAAATCATGGGCTCAGAAGGTTATCTGATTAATCAGTTCCTCGCCGCTCGCACCAATCAACGTACCGATGAATGGGGCGGAAGTTTTGAAAAACGGATGCGTTTTGCCGTGGAAATTGTGCAGGCAGTGCGTCAGGCAACCGGTGAGAAATTTATACTGATCTATCGGTTATCCATGCTGGATCTGGTAGATGAAGGCTCAGACTGGCATGAAATAGAACAACTGGCGCTGGCAATTGAACAAGCCGGAGCCACTCTGATTAACACCGGTATTGGCTGGCATGAAGCCCGGATTCCGACCATCGCCACCATGGTGCCACGCGCCGGATTTAGCTGGGTAACGCGCAAGTTAATGGGCAAAGTCACGATCCCATTGATCACCACCAATCGCATTAACGATCCGGCGGTCGCAGAAAAAGTGCTGGCCGACGGCTGTGCCGATATGGTTTCCATGGCACGCCCTTTCCTCGCCGATCCGGAATTTGTCCGAAAAGCGGCAGAAAACCGAGCGGACGAAATCAATACCTGTATCGGCTGCAATCAGGCCTGTCTGGATCAGATATTTGAAGGCAAGCTGACCTCTTGTCTGGTTAATCCTCGCGCCTGCCGCGAAAGCGAGATGCCGATACAAGTGACACCCGTACCCAAGCGCCTGGCCGTTATTGGCTCTGGCCCTGCCGGTCTGGCTTTTGCGACTACCGCAGCCAGCCGCGGGCATCAGGTGACCTTATATGACGCAGCCGACCGCATCGGTGGGCAATTCAATATCGCCCGACAGATTCCTGGCAAAGAAGAATTTAACGAAACTTTGCGTTATTTCCGGCGACAGCTTGAAATTCAAGGCGTGAATACGATGCTAGGGAAGCATATTCAGGCTGCGGAACTGGCAGAGTTTGACGAAGTTATTCTGGCCTGTGGCATTGTGCCACGCTTACCCGTTATTGAGGGAATCGAGCACCCGAAGGTTCTCACTTATCTCGATGTATTGCGTGATAAAAAACCGGTTGGTCAACGAGTGGCTATTATCGGCGCTGGCGGTATCGGCTTTGATACGGCGGAATACCTCAGTCAATCCGGGGAATCGACCAGCCTGAACAGTGAGGCTTTCAACGCCGAATGGGGAATTGACCAAAGCTTGAATCACCGCGGAGGTTTGGCTCCTCAAGGCCCCGAACTATCGCCTTCTCCACGCCAAATTTTCCTGTTGCAACGTAAAGCGAGCAAAGTGGGCGAAGGATTGGGAAAAACCACCGGTTGGATTCACCGCACCAGCCTGACCATGCGTGGCGTAAAAATGCTGAATGGCGTGAGCTATGACCGGATTGATGATGAAGGTTTACACATGACCCGCGGCGAGCAATCGACCTGTCTGCCGGTGGATAACGTGATTATTTGTGCCGGACAGGAGCCACGCAGAGAACTGTATCAACCGCTGCTGGATATGGGGAAAAAGGTGCATTTAATCGGTGGAGCAGACGTGGCTGCCGAGTTGGATGCACGGCGCGCCATCGATCAGGGCACGCGATTGGCTTTAGCTATCTAATATTGCGGATCAAAAAGGGGAGCCTCAGCTCCCCTCTGCACGATTAAAAATCGCTGTAAGACATATCCAGGCTGCCTGAGCCGCCGCCCTCGGAACGAGAGCTGGAGCTGGTTTTCACCGCTTTCAATACGACAAATTTCTGATTGGAATCGATGGTTTCACAGTTACCAAACAGGCGATTCAGCTTATGGTAGTAGTCCAAATGACGGTTACCAACAATCATTAGCTCACCACCGGTTTTCAGGCAACGTTTCGCATCACAAAACATCTGCCAGGCGACGTGATCACTGACGGTATGTTGTTGATGGAAAGGAGGATTACAGAAGACCATCTGCAAACTTTCACGTTCTACGCCAGCAAGACCGTGGCTCACCATAAACTCGCAGCGCGCCAGATCCTGCGGCAAATTGCGCTCAATATTCAAACGGCTGGAAGCCACCGCCATATAAGACTCATCCACGAACAGCATTTCTGCATCCGGATTCTGCTCAACGGCAATCAGCCCGACCACGCCGTTCCCACAGCCCAGATCGGCCATTTTTCCACTCAGATTGTACGGCAGGTTTTCCATAAAGAAACGCGCGCCGATATCCAGATTGTTGCGAGAGAAAACGTTAGCGTGATTATGAATTACATAATCAGTGCCGCCCAGCTTCCAATCGGTGGTTTCAGGTGTTTCTGTCAGCGGTAAATCAGCCACTTCACAGTGAATCAGTCGTGCTTTTTTCCATGCCAGGCTGGTTTTGGTTGGGCCTAAAATACGCTCAAACAGCTGCAAAGTAGAATTGTGTACGTCACGGGCTTTGGCGCCAGCAATAATAATGGTATCGGGAGCCACCACGCGACGCAGCGCCTGAAGTTGATGTTCCAGTAATGCCAACGCTTTAGGAATCTTAATCACAACCAACGCCGGAGCCTCAGGTAAGGCATCCATACTGCTCAGCAAAGTCACCGCGTTATCATCCAGACGGTTCAAATGCAGATTGTGCGCGGTACCCAACTGGCTCATATAAGAATCGCTGACGCTATACGGGTTGGACGCGTGTAATGCACAGGCCAAAGCACCAAATTGATCGTTGAACAGCAGCACCGGGCGTCCGCCAACTTTACTGATGTCGATGTTTTTTAACAGATATTCATCTGCTGCTTCCCACGCCTGTAGGTTGCTGGAATCTTCCTGCTGTGGGAAACGTTCAAGTCTTAGGCTTTGCGTTTCCAGATCGAGTTGGCTCATCGCCGCTCCTGAATGATAAATTTGGGCTGTTTATCCCCTAAAAAGGGCGATCAGTAAATTGTTTTTTCGTGAATAAGGGTTTTATTGATACTGGGCTAACCAGAGGGGAATTCTTCTTATAGTTATATTATTGATGCATAGAGATATATTTAAATAACGAATAAACCTCAAAAAATTCTACAGTTTATCCCATTTTTAGTTCTCTAAGGATATTGCAGCTATCAAATCGAAATAGGCAAATATACAATCCGCCAACTTATTACAATCGGAAAGGTTATATAGTCAATACCGATAATACATTATTAATGAAACAAATTAAAGAACTAATTAATGGGAAACTGCCTGTGCAATTTTCTATGCTTATCCAGCAATATAACCACGGAAGGTACTCACTCATGGATCTATTCAGCGCTTTGCCCTACACAATCCCGCCAAGTTCGCGTTTATACCAAACTCAACACTCTAAAGCCTTTCATCGTAATTGGTGTGCCAGAGGCATTGCCATTGCGCTGTTGGCAATGAGTAGTGCTAACGCCAGCACGACTTCTTGGGCTTCTCTGCCGACCTTCGAGCCACCTAGCGCACTGAGCATTCAGCCTCAGGCTGTTTACTTGTCAGCAGCTACTCCCCATTGGCCTACTGCAACTCCGCGCTGGCCTGCTGCTGCTCCCCGTTGGCCTGCCAGTCGAATCGATACTCCTGTCAATGATGTTGTGGAAATCATCACTTCTGGTGTTGAACATATTCATGAGTTCCTGATCAAAGAATTCAACAATGAACTTTATCTACAATTTAAGATTGCAGGTGCTCTATCCTCTATAACGCCACTTAATCATTTATCTCCTGCGTTAGGAATTAATGTTACTGATGATCTTATTACAGAAGAAAACATTTATAACCATATCAATAGCTCGGCCAGTTCCAAATCTATTGATGCATCTTCAGATGAAGATATGAATCAAAACAAAACAACCGAAGTAGCGGTTAATACCCCCCCTCAGCATGTTGATGTCGTTCCCAACGACGTAATACACCCGGTTGTGATTAATCCAAATTTGAATAACGATATCTGGACAATAGATGATGAGTCCATCATTGAAAGTTTATCTTTGAGCAATAACTCAAAAATAGTCATTTTGCCCAGCAGCGAACTGGGGAGTTATATTTTTTACATGAACCAGTACCAATCTGATAATAGCCAAAATGAAATACACTTCCACACACAAATTGGTAATAACGAATACCCAGGTGGATATCTTTGGATTAATAGTGACAGCGCAGGCACAACTTTTGTCACTATCCATAATCACCGAGTCAACGAATCAATAAATAAACACGATCAGGATATTCAACTCATAGAGGTTTCAGGCGAAATAAAAGGCAACTTTATTCAGCGTGGTCGCGTTATATCCGGCGCTTATGATTATCGATTGTTACGCGACGGGCCAGCTGGCAAAAGCTGGTATCTCACCAATAAGGTCTCCCTGGATCCTAAAGTGGCAAACTCTACCGCACGGGTGTACCGCCCAGAAGCGGCAGGTTATATAGCCAACCAGATAGCCGCTAACAAACTCTTTATCAGCGATATTCACGATCGCTTTAATCAAACCGATTATGTAGATCCTCTCAGCGGCCAGAAAATGACGCCCCCAATGTGGATGAAAACATCCGCAGGTATTCATCGTTTTAAGGATTCATCGGGCCAGTTGGCCAGTAAATCCACATATTCCTCTATTCAGTTAGGCGATATCTTGAACCAATGGTCAACCAACGATAACGATGTTGGATACTTTGGTATTACTGGCGGATATGGAAAGGCCAATGCTAATAGCGAATCGAATATTACCGGTTATCGCGCCCATTCCAACACTCACGGATATAACTTGGGGCTTTACACCACATGGTTTGCCGATCGCTCCACTAAGCTAGGTGCCTATATTGATATTCTGGGGCAATATAGCTGGTTTAAAAATAGCGTCGAAACCCAGGGAGAAGGTAATGAATCATATAAAAGTAAGGGATTTACTACCTCTATAGAAACTGGTTTTAAACACCCACTGATTGATCAGGAACAGTTTGGTTTATTTATCCAACCTAAAGCTCAGGCCGTTTGGCAGGGAATTAAAGCTAAAAATCATGTTGATGCTTATGGCACGCTGATTTCACCTAAAGACAACCACCATTGGATGACAAACGTCGGCTTACGCAGTTATATGCAGATCAACTCTGGCACGCTGTCGGAGAAACGCACACTGTCAGTCAAACCTTATCTGGAGACAAACTGGATCCATAATAGCAAAGCTGCGGGAATCATTATGGATAACGCAAAAATTGATCGTTCGGGTGGAAAGCATATCGCAGAAGTTAAGTTAGGTATTGAAGGCATCTTTAATAAAGATCTTAACATCTGGGGTAATTTAGGCCATCAAATGGGCAAACAAGGCTACTCTGACACCAATGCGGGTCTTGGCATGAAATACCAATTCTAAACGGCCTCCAGTGCCGGGCGCGCACTCAAAACGCTATCCCGGCCTTGGTGCATTTTTGTTTAATTTAGCTGAAAACGGTACTATCGGCTGATTACTTCCAACGTAAAGCCATCATCGTTAAAATCCTAACGGTGAGGCTTATCAGCCAGAGCATACTCAGATGCAGGAATTGACCTATCTGCAAGGTTATCCCGAACAGTTGCAAACCCAGGTTCGTCAGTTAATCACCGAACAACGTTTGGGGCAGGTTCTTCGCAGCCGTTATCCTCAACCGCATGATTACAATACGGATAAGTCACTTTATCAGTACACCATGGATCTGAAGAACCAGTACCTGCGTAACGCTCAACCGCTGAGCAAAGTGGCTTACGACAGCAAAATCCAAGTAATGAAACACGCATTGGGGCTACATACCGCCATTTCACGGATTCAGGGAGGGAAATTAAAAGCCAAGGCTGAAATTCGCGTAGCGACGGTATTTAAAAATGCGCCTGAGCCTTTCCTGAAAATGATTGTGGTGCATGAATTGGCGCACTTAAAAGAAAAAGAGCACAACAAAGCCTTTTATAGCCTGTGTTGTCACATGGAACCGCAATATCATCAGTTAGAGTTCGATACCCGGCTTTATCTGACCCAATTATCTCTGTTTGGCGATATTTACTAACCGCTTAATTGACCTAACGGCATCAATAAATTCTCATCGTCAGCCCTTTTTCTGGCGGCGGTTCAATGACTGACACAGTACACAGATACGGAGCTTTTATGATTCGCTTTGCTGTTATTGGCACAAACTGGATTACCGAACGGTTTATTGATGCCGCCCACGCAAGTGGCAAGATGTCGTTGGCTGCGGTCTACTCACGTCAATTGGAGCAGGCGCAAAATTTCGGCAATAAATTTGGGGTCAGCGCCTGTTTTCATTCTCTGGAACACCTAGCCCAGAGCAACGAGGTAGATGCGGTTTATATCGCCAGCCCCAACTCTCTGCACTATTCCCAAGCCTTGCTGTTACTCAGTCATAAAAAGCACGTAATTTGCGAAAAATCTCTGGCCTCTAATCTGGCCGAGGTTGAAGCCTTAATTGCCTGCGCCAAAAAATATCAGGTCATACTCTTCGAAGCGTTTAAAACTGCCTATTTGCCTAATTTTATTCAGCTGCAAAATGCGTTGCCCAAGTTAGGCCAGTTACGCAAAGCCTTTATCAATTTTTGCCAGTATTCCTCTCGCTATCAGCGTTATTTAAATGGCGAAAATCCTAATACCTTCAATCCCGCTTTTTCTAACGGCTCGATTATGGATATCGGCTATTACTGTCTGGCAAGCGCCATCGCGCTATGGGGAGAACCTCAGAGCGTACAGGCTAGCGCCACTCTGCTGCCCAGCGGAGTCGACGCTCACGGTACGGTCTGCCTGAATTACGGTGAATTCGACGTCGTATTATTCCATTCCAAAGTCAGCCAATCTCATATTCCTAGCGAAATTCAGGGCGAAGACGGCACGCTAGTTATTGAAAGAATCTCTGAGTGCCACAGCATCACCTATACTCCAAGAGGTCAGGAGATACAGGATCTGACGCTACCGCAGTATGAAAATAATATGAGGTATGAAGCTGAAGCCTTCGCCGATTTGATTGCTAAAAATCAGGTTGAGCATCCAGGTTTAGCGCTTTCAGTCAGCACCGCGCGCCTTCAAACTGAAATTCGTCGCCAGACTGGCGTAGTTTTCCCTGCGGATTCGCAGCAAGCATCATCATTAAAATGAATAGGTGTGATTGACCAACGCCCTCTTTTGAATTAATTTTGGTGCTGCAAAGGGGAGTAACTTCATTGCCGGTTTGCCGTCATTACGGTGCGAAAGCACTCGGTTACCGGGCAACCTCATCATGTAGAAGCAATTAAATCGCTTTTACATCATCAGGGTTGTAAGTGAGACCTTGCCGGAAGGCGAGGTTTGCTTGCAGCTCAGACATAGCGGCTGGCGTCTTCCGACGTTGGCCGTTTTGTTTTTTTATGAGGTTTACTCTGATGATGAACTCCGTTGGTACGCCCGTACTTTGGGTCGGTTTTGCCGTTGTAGTCGCGATTATGCTCGCCGTTGATCTTTTCCTTCAGGGCCGTCGCGGCTCTCAAACCATGACGCTACGTCAGGCCGCCGCCTGGTCGTTGGTATGGGTGAGCCTGGCTATGCTGTTTAACGCCGGTTTCTGGTGGTATCTGAGCGAAAGCGTAGGGCGCGAAATTGCGGATAAGCAGGCGCTCGCTTTCCTGACCGGCTATCTGATTGAAAAAGCCTTAGCGGTCGATAATGTCTTTGTCTGGCTGATGCTATTCAGCTATTTTGCCGTTCCTGCCAATCTACAGCGACGCATCCTGATCTACGGCGTACTTGGGGCAATCGTGCTGCGAACGGCAATGATCTTCGCCGGTAGCTGGCTGGTTTCGCAATTTAGCTGGATTCTTTATCTGTTCGGTGCCTTCCTGTTATTCACCGGCCTGAAAATGGCATTTGCCAAAGAGGATAACAGCCCCATTGGTGATAAACCCTTAGTGCGCTGGATTCGCAATCACTTACGCATGACTGACGAACTCCACGGCGAACGTTTCGTCATTCGCAAAAATGGTCTGTTGTACGCGACACCTTTGGTGCTGGTGCTGATTCTGGTTGAGCTGAGCGACGTCATTTTTGCCGTCGACAGCATTCCAGCAATCTTTGCCATCACCACCGATCCCTTTATTGTGCTGACTTCTAACCTGTTCGCGATTCTCGGCCTGCGCGCCATGTATTTCCTGCTAGCAAACGTGGCGGAGCGCTTCTCGCTATTGAAATACGGTCTGGCAGCGATTCTGGTGTTTATCGGAATCAAAATGATGATCATCGATCTGTTCCATATTCCTATCGGCATCTCTCTTGGCGTAGTTGCCGGTATTCTAGCCCTCACTTTACTAGTGAATGCCTGGGTGAATCACCGCGCCGATCAAAACACACCACACTAACTATGTGACTATCTGCCTGATAATCTATTACACGGGGTGTCTGTCACCCCGTATTTATTTGGCAGATACCACTAATCGCCAAATGTTATCTTGATCACACATATGTAAACAAAATGTTATGCAAAGTGATCAACATTATATTTCCCTAATTGTTTCTTTCCAGCCTATTCCATTCCCTTATACTAACCCTGCAAACACACTTGGTTACAGGTTTGAAGAAAAAGTACCCGGTCAGGTTCCGGCCGAGGTATGAAGCCTGTACAACGTCATTCAACACAGCGACATTCAGTTCACTGGGAAGAGGTAAATTGATATTTATGGAAAACAAAAAATCAGGGCTATTTCACTACTTAAGCCACGGAAGTCTGGTTAAACAGATATTGGTGGGTTTGGTTGCCGGTATCATTCTGGCAAGCGTTTCACAATCAGCCGCTGTCGCGGTAGGCCTGTTAGGCACCTTGTTTGTCGGCGCATTGAAGGCCGTCGCCCCGGTATTAGTATTGATGCTGGTAATGGCTTCTATCGCAAATCATAAGCAGGGTCAGAAAACCAGTATTCGCCCTATCCTGTTCCTGTACTTGTTAGGAACCTTCTCGGCGGCCCTGATTGCCGTCGCCGTGAGTTTCATGTTCCCTTCGACGCTGGTATTGGCAACCAATAATGCCGATATCTCCCCTCCGGGCGGCATTGTTGAAGTATTACGTGGGCTATTACTGAGCATCGTTGCCAACCCGATTCATGCGCTATTGAACGGCAATTACATCGGTATTCTGGCTTGGGCGGTCGGTTTAGGCTTTGCTCTGCGTCATGGCTCAGAGACTACCAAGTCTTTGATTTCTGATATGTCTCACGCCGTTACCTTCGTGGTACGAGTGGTGATTCGCTTTGCTCCTCTGGGTATTTTTGGTCTGGTAGCTTCTACTCTGGCAGAAACTGGCTTCGGCGTATTACTGGGCTATGTGCAACTGCTGGTCGTATTGATCGGCTGTATGCTTCTGGTAGCACTGGTGGTTAACCCACTGATTGTTTTCTGGAAAATTCGCCGTAATCCTTACCCACTGGTGTTTGCCTGCCTGCGTGAAAGCGGTGTAACCGCATTCTTTACCCGTAGCTCTGCGGCCAACATTCCAGTGAACATGGAACTTTGTAAAAAGCTGAATCTGAACGAAGATACCTATTCAGTTTCCATTCCACTGGGTGCCACCATCAATATGGCCGGCGCGGCAATTACCATCACCGTGTTGACGCTGGCAGCGGTACATACGTTGGGTATTGCGGTTGATTTGCCGACGGCATTATTGCTCAGCGTAGTCGCGGCTGTGTGCGCCTGTGGCGCTTCCGGTGTGGCCGGTGGTTCGTTGCTGTTGATTCCGCTAGCCTGCGGTTTATTCGGTATTCCAAATGAAATCGCCATGCAGGTAGTTGCTGTAGGCTTTATCATTGGCGTATTGCAGGATTCGGCAGAAACCGCGCTGAACTCCTCTACCGATGTGCTGTTTACCGCCGCAGCCTGTCAGGCTGACGATGCCAAACTGGCTAATCCAGACCCGCTGGCAACGCGTTAAATCTCAAGATTCTCACTTATCCAAAGGGTGGCAAAAGCCGCCCTTTTTATCCTTTCTTTTCGACCAGAAAAGGATCGATGCCCTGCAATTGCAAGCGACGGAAGCGGATGATATTAAAGCCGTTAATCAGCAGGAAACTCCCTTCAATCAGCGATCCGCCAATCGAACCCAGCCAGATATTATGAATTACCCAACAGGCGGTTGAGCACCACATAATACAGCGCGTGGTTAAGCCGTGAGTGCGGAACAGCGCCCAAGTACTGGCTACGGTGCCAATTATCGGCAAAAGCTCTACTACGTGATGCATTCGCCACAAACCTAACGTTAGTGTCAGAATGATAAACACAACCATCACTATGCTGCTACGAGTCTTGGTCGAGATCAGGGTGCGTAGAGCGTTAAGCAATGCACTGCTGCCTGCTGCACTGGCTCCCATCAGAAAGAAATGGCCACCGATGATGGCGCTATAAGCCGAAAGTTGCAGTTTGAAACGTCGTTCATCCCGGTTGAAAAACATGGTAATACCGACAAAAAATGCCAATACGCCAACAGCTTGGGCAAACCAATAGAACGTCATGGTGGGGTATTCCTGGTATAGGGGAGTCCCTATCTCTTCTGGAGTCGAACATAGCTAAAACGACGCGCTTACCGCTAATCGGGGCCCACGGTAAGCGCGCGAAAAATGAAACGTCGTTTTATTTTAATGGTTAACCATACTAGTTACAAGGTGACTCCGCTTTTAAAAATAGCTAATTCACGGAAATCATTGGCTTCATTGCGCGCCGGTTTGCCATTGGCAATGGCGACGATCAGTTCGACGAACTCTTCCAGTAAAACATCCATTGAAGTCCCTTTGATTAGTTTTCCCGCATCAAAGTCGATCCAGTGAGGTTTTTTCGCCGCCAACTCGCTGTTGGTAGCCAGTTTCACCGTAGGCACGAAACCACCATAAGGCGTACCTCGACCGGTGCTGAATAGCACCATATGACAGCCTGCCCCCGCCAGCGCACTGGTTGCCACCGCATCATTCCCCGGAGCGCTGAGCAAGTTCAGCCCCGGACGTTGCAGGCGCTCGCCGTACTTCAGCACGTCGACCACTTTGCTTTGCCCTGCTTTTTGGGTGCAGCCCAACGATTTTTCTTCCAGCGTAGTAATGCCGCCAGCCTTATTACCCGGTGACGGATTTTCGTAAATTGGCTGATGATGAGCGATGAAATACTGTTTAAAATCATTCACCATGCTAACAGTCTTTTCAAAGGTAGACTCATCGCGACAACGGCTCATCAAAATGCGTTCTGCACCAAACATTTCTGGTACTTCAGTCAAAACCGAAGTGCCACCGTTGGCAATCACATAATCGGAGAAACGCCCCAAGAGTGGGTTAGCCGTGATACCGGACAAACCGTCCGAACCACCGCATTCCAGGCCAAATTTCAGTTCGCTGAGTTGACCCGGCACACGCGGGTCGCTGCGCATTACCTGATATAGTTCTCGCAGTCGTTCCAAGCCAGCTTCCACTTCGTCGTCCTGCTGCTGGCACACCATAAAGCGAACCCGCTCATTGTCCACTTCTCCCAGCGTAGTTTGGAAAACGTCGACCTGATTGTTCTCGCAGCCTAAACCTATAACTAATACCGCACCGGCATTAGGATGGCGCACCATATTTTGCAGCATGGTTCGGGTATTTTCGTGATCCTGACCAAGCTGTGAACAGCCGAACGGATGGCTAAACAAATGCACCCCGTCAATGCCTTCCGCCTCGTTGGTTTCCTTCAGAAAACGCTGTTGGATCTGACGCGCGATACCGTTAACGCAGCCAACGGTTGGAATGATCCACAATTCGTTACGAATGCCCACGTCGCCATTTTTGCGACGATAGATCCGAACTTCTCGATCGGCCATTTGCACCGGCAGATCGCTAAATTCTGGCTGATATTGGTATTCATCCAAGTCACTTAAATTGGTTTTAGCGTTTTGAGAATGAATATGTTCACCGGTTTGAATCGGGCTAAGTGCATGACCTATCGGCAAACCATATTTCACAATCATTTGATCCGGCTGGATTAAAGTTAGCGCAAACTTATGCCCGCGGGTCACTGGCTGCGCCAGCGTGATTGCATCGCCATCAATTTTGATGACTTCTCCCTGCGCCAGATCCTGTAGAGCAACGGCTACATTATCCAGTGGGTGAATTTTTATCGTCTTTTGCATAGAAAACCTTTAGCTGTAAGCCGCAACCGCTGCTCTCATTCCACGATCCAGGATAGTTTGCAGTTGCTCTGTCACCTGTTCGGCCAACTGGGGTACTGCAGTTAAATCCTGCCCCCAATGATTCGCATCAGACAAAACGGTCTGAACCAATGCGGCGGGAGTCGTTTCGTATTGCTTCACACTGCTCCATAAACGGGAGTAGGTTTCCAGCCAGTGAGCGTCGTCTTGCAACGGATAGGATTCTCCTTGACGTTCCCCGCGATAAAAGGCGATCAACGCGGCTAATGCAAAGGTTAAACGCGGCGGCAGCTTGCCCTTTTGCTGCTGGTAAGCCAGCAGCTGAGGCAAAATGCGGGTACGGAATTTGGTCATACCGTTCAACGCAATAGACAATAACTGGTGCTGAATGAAAGGGTTACGGAAACGGCTTAATACCGCCTGCGAGAAGGAAAGCAGTTCATCCTCAGGTAAATCCAAAACCGGAACGATTTCTTCAATCATGGTTTTTTCCACGAACTGACTGATTTCAGAATCATTCATGGTTTGCCCGACGGTATCCAGACCGGCCAGATAAGCGATAGGCACCAGCGCTGTGTGAGCACCGTTCAAAATGGCGACTTTACGCTCTTTATACGGCTTGATGTCATCCACGATGCACACATTCAGATCCAGTTGATCCAGACGCAACTCTTTTGCCAACCACTGTGGCCCTTGAATAACAAAGAGATAGAAGTATTCCGCCGTATCGAGGAAGCTGTCCTGATAGCCCAATTCAGCCTGTAAAGCGGTCACTTCATCGCGGGGATAACCGGTCACAATCCGATCCACCAACGTTGAGCAAAAAGTATTATTTTCTGTTAGCCAACGGGTAAATCCAGACGGTAACTGCCAATGCTCCGCATAGCGCAGCACCAGTTCCCGCAAGGCTTCGCCGTTATAATCGATTAATTCACAGGGCAACAACACCCAGCCTTTATCTGCCGCGCCGTCAAAATGCGTATAGCGCTCAAATAATAAGCGAGTCAGCTTAGCTGGAAATGACGCCGGTGGCGCATCATCCGGTTTATCTTGCTCATTCCAGGCGATACCGGCTTCGGTCGTATTGGAAAAAACAAAGCGAATATTAGCATCGCGAGCCAGTGCCAGATACTCGTCGAATTGACGATAGATATTGATCTCCCGATTCACCGAACGGATCAGCCGAGATTCCCGCACCGCTTCCCCCTGCTCATTCAGACCGCGAATGACCGTGGTATACAGGCCATCCTGCGTACTCAAGGACGGAGGAAAATCCGTATCTATTGGCCGGATCACTACGATCCCAGCGTTAAGATCGGTATGTTCGTTCAAAAGGTCCAGTTGCCAATCGACAAAGGCGCGCAGGAAATTGCCTTCGCCAAATTGAATGACTTTGTCAGGGTAACTGCGGCCGGGAAAATCACGACGGTTCAGGGTTAGCATGTTGATCTACCTCATAACGCGTTCCGCCATAGACAGGCCACGGGCGATAAACCGGCATCATATGCACAGCCCGTCGCTTTCCGTCCCGCAGACAGCGTTGAATTAAGCAAAAGTTTGAAAGGCGGGAGGCCGATTGGCGCTCCCGCTTGGCACATTACAATTCGATAGCGAAATACTGTTTGGCGTTATCGAAACAGATGTTTTTCACCATCGCACCCAGCAGTTCAATGTCTGCCGGTGCTTCACCACCTGCCACCCAGCGGCCAATCATCTGACACAGTATTCGGCGGAAATATTCATGACGTGTATAAGAGAGGAAGCTGCGGCTATCGGTCAGCATACCGACAAAGCGGCTTAGCAAACCCAGCTGCGCCAGTTGGGTCATTTGGCGCTGCATACCGTCTTTTTGATCGTTGAACCACCAGCCGGAACCGAACTGCATTTTCCCTGCGGCACCTTCGCCCTGGAAATTGCCGACCATAGTGCCAATGACTTCGTTATCGCGTGGATTCAGGCAGTACAGGATCGTTTTCGGTAGCGCATTACGCAGACCTTGCGCATCCAGCAAACGGGAAAGCGGCTGAGCCAGCGGCTGGTCATTAATCGAGTCAAAACCGATATCTGGGCCAACCAGATTGAACATGCGACTGTTGTTATTACGCAGCGCACCGATGTGATATTGCTGAACCCATTCACGACGATGATATTCACCAGATAAAAATAGCAACACAGCGGTTTTAAACTGAGCCACTTCTTCCAGCGTTGGCTGAGTTCCCGTCAGACGACGAGCTAGAATACCGTCGAGCGTCGTTTCGTCTGCTTCACCATAGACCACCACGTCCAACGCATGGTCAGAGACTTTACAGCCGTGAGCGGCAAAGTGATCCATACGTTTGTTCAATGCGTCGCACAGGTCGGAGAATTTACTTATAGACGTATCTGCCGCAGCTTCCAGCAGCTTCAGGTAATCGCGAAAACCGGCGGCTTCAATATTGAAGGCTTTATCCGGACGCCAACTTGGCAACACTTTGATGTTAAAGCTGCCATCCGCGGCGATAGCTTTGTGGTGGCGCAGATCGTCAATAGGATCATCGGTGGTGCCGACCATTTTGACATTCATCTGTTGCATGATACCGCGCGCAGAGAAAGCCGGTTGAGCCAACAGCTCATTGCCACGTTGCCAGATTTCTTCCGATGTTTTCGGCGAAAGCAGTTTGCCGGTAATACCGAAAGGACGACGTAATTCCAGATGAGTCCAGTGATACAGAGGATTGCCAATTGTGTGAGGGACGGTTGCGGCCCAAGCTTCGAATTTTTCCCGATCGCTGGCATCGCCAGTACAGAATCGTTCGGCAACGCCGTTGGTACGCATAGCGCGCCATTTATAGTGATCGCCCTTCAGCCAGATGTCATACAGGTTCTTAAAACGATAGTCTTCTGCGATTTGTTCCGGTGGTAAATGGCAGTGATAGTCATAAATCGGCTGATCTTTTGCATAATCGTGATACAGACGACGGGCAAACTCGGTATCCAGCAAAAAATCTTCGGTTAAAAACTGCGACATATTGGCTTCCTCACATGGCTACATCGTAGAGCACTGTTTTCTGTTATCGCGAAGTTATCACACCAATTCCACTTACCGTCCAGCACTTTTTACAAGACAGTGATCGCAAAAACCTAACAAAATGAACAAATACTCAACATTTTCTATTATTTAGTCCCTTGCAGCACTAAGGCTGACGAGTTCTATTATTCCCTAATTGAAAAGTGGTTTTTGTGATGTCACTCAACTTTTAAATCTGTATGACAAGTTATTGTTGCGTCGCCCTGAGTTGTCTTATGGATACGCATCATGAGAGTTCAGGGGAAACCAAATCGAAAAAATTACAGGTCGTCGGTGAAGGAATACATCGTCAGTGTCATTTTTCTAACGGCTTAGGACCGTGGTGATACCAGGCATCGCAACCTTAGGGGCATCAGCTTGATTTAACCCCCTCGGCGTTGAGAGACACGATCAAAAAAGGAGCGTTTAGGTACCACCGGGTGCACGGGCATCGACTGGATGGACCAAATTGCGCCATGGACTGCCGCCAGACAGCACTCCATAGCAGTAATCTTAGAGACTGGGAGAGATTTAGAAATGCGTAAAATTAAAGGGTTACGCTGGTACATGATAGCCTTGGTCACCATGGGCACGATTTTGGGTTATCTGACACGTAACGCCATCGCCGTCGCCGCACCTACGCTTCAAGAACAGCTACATATCACTACGCAACAGTATTCTTATATTATCGCCGCTTATTCCGCCGCTTACACTTTGATGCAGCCGGTTGCAGGTTACGTACTGGACGTCATGGGAACCAAAATCGGCTACGCCATGTTCGCCGTTATGTGGGCGATATTCTGTATGGGTACCGCGTTAGCCAGCAGTTGGGGCGGCCTGGCCATTGCCCGTGGTGCCGTGGGTGCAGCTGAAGCAGCCATGATCCCCGCAGGCTTGAAAGCCAGTAGCGAATGGTTCCCGGCGAAAGAGCGTTCTATTGCCGTTGGTTATTTTAACGTCGGTTCATCCATTGGCGGAATGATTGCTCCACCGTTAGTGGTCTGGGCTATAGTCATGCACAGCTGGCAAATGGCTTTCATCATTACCGGTGTGCTCAGCCTGATTTGGGCTATCTGTTGGTTAATTTTCTATAAACACCCGAAAGATCAGAAACGACTGACGGATGAAGAACGGGACTATATTCTCAGCGGTCAGGAAGCTCACCACTCCACCTCCAACTCGAAAAAGATGTCTGCAATGCAGATTATCCGTAACCGCCAATTCTGGGGTATAGCCATCCCACGCTTTCTGGCAGAACCGGCTTGGGGGACGTTCAATGCCTGGATTCCACTATTCATGTTCAAAGCCTATGGCTTTAACCTGAAAGAAATTGCGATGTTTGCCTGGATGCCAATGCTGTTTGCTGACCTTGGCTGTATTCTCGGTGGCTATCTGCCTCCGTTGTTCCAAAAATACCTGAAAGTGAATCTGATTGTTTCTCGTAAATTGGTTGTGACTATGGGCGGTCTGCTAATGATTGCGCCTGGCACTATCGGCCTGTTCACTAGTCCTTATGTCGCTATTGCTCTGCTGTGTATCGGTGGTTTTGCTCACCAGTCTCTATCTGGCGCGCTGATTACCCTGTCTTCCGATGTCTTCGGTCGTAACGAAGTCGCCACTGCCAACGGGTTAACCGGCATGGCAGCCTGGACTGCCAGTACGCTGTTTGCTCTGGTGGTTGGCGCATTAGCAGATACGTTGGGCTTCAGCCCACTATTTGCCGCGCTGGCGGTGTTCGACGTACTGGCAGTCATCGTTATCTGGACGGTGCTGCAAAATCGCCCTGCCGATGACTCACAGACAGATCCGATACAACAAGCACCGGCTGAGCAAAATTAACCCGTCCGGCGACGTTCTCCAAGAGTGACGCACTGCGCACACACTAGCCCGGCAGAAGCTTGCCGGGTTTGTTTTTCTCCGCCCTACACTACCTTTGGTTAAGTATATCTGTGATAGCAATAGCTAGAACCAATCGGGAATAAGTGGTATAACAAGTCCGCGAGATATGCCGTTCGGGATAGCCTCCAAGCCCTGACAACACTGAGTCATAACATTATCTGCCTCAATTGATCCAAGAGCCTTAATCATGGAATTCACAGATACCAGACGGTTATACCAACAGTTGGCCGCAGAGTTAAAACGACGCATCGAAGCTGGTGTGTATCAGGTTGGCGATAAGTTGCCTGCTGAGCGCTATATTTCGGAAGAAATGAATGTCAGCAGAACCGTCGTCCGTGAAGCGATTATTATGCTGGAAGTCGAGGGCTACGTAGAAGTACGCAAAGGCTCTGGCATCCACGTCATGTCCAATCAGCAGAAGCATTTGGTCATGCCAAGCAATGAAATTGAGTTCGCTGCTGCCGGTCCTTTTGAGCTACTTCAGGCGCGCCAGTTAATTGAAAGCAATATCGCCGAGTTTGCAGCAACGCAAATCACTCGTCAGGATATAGTCAAACTGATTGAAATACAGGAACACGCTCGTCAGGAAGATCGTTTTCGGGATTCACAATGGGATTTGAAATTCCATGTGCAGGTCGCTCTGGCTACCCAAAATACCGCGATGGCCACTATCGTCGAGAAAATGTGGAGCCAACGGGTGCATAATCCGTATTGGATCAAACTGCATGAGCACATTGACGATAAATCCATTGAGAGCTGGTGCGAAGATCACGATCAGATCCTGAAAGCGTTAATGCGTAAAGATCCTTATGCCAGCAAACTGGCAATGTGGCAGCATCTGGAAAACACCAAGCAAATGCTGTTCCATGCCACCACTGATGATTTCGAATTTAACGTCGATCGTTATTTATTTGCAGAAAATCCAGTGGTTCATCTGGATAATCTTGCGGCCAACAATATGACGATAAACAGCAAAGCCTGAGCTGAATAGTCTCCCCGCTACTATTACCTACGTTTTTCCGCAGGAAGAATCGAAAAATAAAAGGGATACCGCCTGCAAAAATTGCGGTTTCCCTCTTATAACCTTGCATTGGCGGGATCACTCTAGTCAGTAAATGTCGAGATCTGTCAGCAAATGTAAGCAGAGAAGCTATTTCTTAAAAGCGGTACAATAAACCATCAATTAACGCCTATATTTCCCTGTTTCATATCCTGCTATTTTGCTAAAGTGACTGCTCTTTTTTTTCCCGCCACTTTGGGAGCGAAACGCGAAAGATGCGCTGGTTGTTGATCCTGCTTATTGCTGTTTCTTGCTGGACCGGTTCGGTCGCCAGCAAGCCGCTATTGGCTGGGCATTCTGATTCCACGCAGGACGTTTCTTATACCGCCCTTCAGCGCGCCGCAATTCAATACATTAATGTTGAATTCATTACTCAAAACGTCTTCCGACATAATGCGCCATTGCCCGACCAGCTGCGTCTTGGCAAGCGGATCAAAAATTTCTCAATTAAAAACCGTCTGGGCACATCTAAATTCACCGGAACAGGCAATACTTTATGGGTAAACCTGAGTTGGCATCCGTCCTGGTTCCTAACTTCACGCAATGCTCAGGCAAAAGAAATCTATAAGCAGTCCCGACAACCGTCACCATTACGCCAATCTGGCCGCTGGATGCTTCATTCAGCTGCGCAGCAAAATCGCGTGGGCGGCTGGAAAGAGAGTAATATCCTGTACAGCGGTGCACTGACTTATCACGACGCCGCAATTCTGTTTCCATTGTCATAAAAATTTATAAGCAAAAAATAGATTTACTGCATACGCATCAACGGATTGGTTCACTTTGGAAGTATCAGCACCTTTATCTGAACCGCCGCGTGAGCGCAACAAAAACAATGACGTTTTAGGAATACCAGATGGATATCATTAAAGAACTCTTACATGCCTTGTGGCAGCAGGACTACGAAACACTCGCTAACCCTTCGTTGGTGTGGGCCATTTATATCCTGCTGTTTGTCATACTATTTCTGGAAAATGGCCTGCTGCCAGCAGCATTTTTACCCGGCGATAGCCTGCTGATTCTGGTCGGCGTACTGATTGCCAAAGGGGCAATGAGTTTCCCGGTCACGCTAGTGGTTCTGACTACCGCCGCCAGTTTAGGCTGTTGGGTCAGCTACATACAGGGAAGATGGCTGGGAAATACCAAGATAGTGCAGGGTTGGTTATCCCATTTACCTGCTCACTATCACACCCGCGCGCATAATTTATTCCACCGCCACGGTTTGTCCGCCCTGCTAATTGGCCGTTTTTTAGCTTTCGTCCGGACACTGTTACCCACAATTGCTGGCCTTTCTGGCCTGAGCAACGCTCGTTTCCAGTTCTTTAACTGGGTCAGCGGCCTGCTTTGGGTACTGATTCTGACTACATTGGGGTTCGCGTTGGGTAAAACGCCGGTATTCCGCAAATACGAAGATGAAGTCATGTTCTTCCTAATGCTGCTACCGCTAGCGTTATTGTTTATCGGCCTATTTGGTTCTCTGTACGTACTGTGGCGTAAAAAGCGCAGCGTGCAGGGTGATAAAGGAAATCAGGCGTGATCCAGCTTCTGGCTCGTTTGCGCCGCCCACGCTGGCACTATGCGGTGCTAGCGTTAGGTATGCTGGTGCTTGTCGCGCTGTTTACCCCCGTGATACTGCATACTGAAAGCGCCCTGAAAATCAGCCCTAATCAACAAGGGCTGAGTCTTCCGGACGGCTTCTACCTTTATCAACATCTGGACGAACGAGGCATTCGGATTAAAAGCATTACGCCGGAGGCCGATAGTTTGGTGGTAAGTCTGGAATCACCGGAGCAGCAGAAAGAAGCCATTGAAGCATTGCAGGCTATTTTGCCGAAGGGCTACGTCATCGTGCTGAGTGAATCAACCAAACGTCATAGCTGGCTGCCAAAGTTTGGCGGTGATACGCAAAAAATAGGCTAGCTCAATCCTCTGTCGGGGGAAACTCTCCCCCGTCCCTCTGATGTCATTTCTCCCCGCGTGCTCTGATTACTCTTCGATATGTAACCGATAGGTTTCGCGCTGCCGCTAACCACGCAACAATTTGAAAAATGAAAGGGATTCCCCAATATAACCCAATAGAAAACTTGGGCGATGTTCTATTCAGCGCTATGCTTAACTTAAGTGCGGTTATCGCCATTACTGATATGTCCCATTTATTAAGCGGCATGGAACTAAGACACACCGTTGTCTTCAGGCTGCAAAAAGGAAGAAATATTATGTTGTTACGCCATTCCCTTCTGCTGGTTTTACCGGTTGTTGCATTCTGCGGCCTGGCTCAGGCTGCTACCGCTAACGGCTGCGATATCAAAGCGAAAGAAATTCAGCAGCAGATCGATTATGCCAAACAGCATGGTAATACCCAGCGCGTTGCCGGGCTGGAAACGGCTCTGAAAGAAGTGAAATCCAACTGTACTGAAGCCGGTTTACAGGCTGAGCATCAGCAAAAAGTTGCTCAGAAACAGCAGAAAGTTGCCGAGCGTCAGCAAGAGCTGAAGCAGGCGCAGGAAACCGGTGACGCAAAGAAAATCGCCAAAAAGCAGAAGAAGCTGGACGAAGCCCAAACCGAGCTAAAGCAACTTCAGGCTGAATAGATATTATTCATCGCTTTTGGTAGTCAAAAATCTGGTTAAAAAGCCATTTTATGGTGTTTTTTAGGACGAATCCGCAGGCGGATTAGCATGATTTTCCACAGGTTGGCCTTTCAACCGCTCAGAAAATCCGCTATGTTAGATATTCTTCTCAGTTATGTTAAGGAGTTATTTATATGGCACAAGATAAAAACGCTGAAAATTTGCGCGCCGAACTCAAATCACTGGCAGATACATTGGAAGAAGTTTTGCATTCCTCCTCTGATAAGCCAAAAGCTGAGTTAGATAAATTACGATCCAAAGCTGAGAGTGCCCTAAAGGACACTCGTGAGCGCCTGAGCGAAACCGGCGACAAAATTGCGGCTCAGACCAAAGAAATCGCCGACAAGGCTGATAACTACGTTCATGACAACCCTTGGACAGGTGTTGGTATCGGTGCCGCAGTTGGCGTGGTATTGGGCGTTCTGTTGTCTCGTCGCTAATTATGGCAGAGCAACCTCGCACACAGGGCCCCGGTAAAGGGGTCCTTGATACCATCCATCGCATCGCCACTATCGTGGTTGGCATGGTTGAAACCCGCGTTCGACTGGCGGTAATTGAGCTGGAAGAGGAAAAGGCAACGCTGATTCAGTTGCTGATAATGGCCGGAATCACTCTGCTATTAACCGCTTTTGGTTTAATGAGCCTGCTGGTGTTAATGATGTGGGCCGTTGATCCCGTCTACCGCTTTATGGCTTTGGCTATCACCACCGGCGTGCTGTTGGGGCTAGCGTTGATAGGTGTTATCTGGACGCTGGTTAAAGCTCGTCGTTCCACGTTTTTGGGTTCTACCCGTCAACAATTGGAAATCGATCGGGAATTATTGGAGAAAGACCAGTGAGCCGCCAGTTACGGTTAGAGAAGGAAAAGTTGCTGCGTCAGATTGAACAGCAACGCCTGGATCTGGCTAACAGCGCGGCACACTGGATTGAAGTGACCGCGCCTTATGATCGCGGCTGGCTCAAAATTCTTGAAATGCGTAAGTTTCTGGTTCTGGGTTCCAGTCTGATCGCAGTTTATGGCGTTCGCCATCCCAGCCGAATGATTCGCTGGTCCCGCAGGGCGTTAAGCGCGTGGGGTACCTTCCGACTTTTCCGTCGCACATTTTCTTCCCGCTAAACTCGCCTGTCGCCACTGTCTCAGACGGCGAGTTTTATTAACTCATTCAATTTATTATTTATTTTTTATTCTCAACCCTTCCACTTATCTTTATCGGCTAACCTTTTTCGCACTTTTTGTTAAACCCATCAATTTTTTTGATAAAAACAAACAGTATTACTTGCTAACAACTTTCCTACCTCCCTACTAACATATTATTCATCAACCCGGTATGAAGCTGGAAAGCCAACGGATTGCCACGAAATATTGCCGCTAATGTTAAGCATTAGCATCAACCCTTATTTGGAGTAAGTAGTCGATGAATAAATTACAAGATACCGGTCTGTTGGTTGCACGTATTCTGATGCCAATTCTGTTTATTGTTGCCGGTTACGGAAAAATGGGCGATGCCTATGCTGGAACTCAGCAATATATGCAGATGATGGGCGTTCCCGGCTTCTTCTTGCCATTGACTATCTTGCTGGAATTTGGCGGCGGTCTGGCGATTCTGTTTGGTTTCCTGACCCGTACTACCGCTCTGTTTACCGCGGGCTTCACGTTGTTAACCGCGCTGATTTTCCACACAAACTTTGCGGAAGGCGTAAACCAGCTGATGTTCATGAAAAACCTGACCATCGCCGGTGGCTTCCTGGTGCTGGCCGTTGCAGGTCCTGGCGCATTCAGTATTGACCGTCTGCTGGGCAAAAAGTGGTAACTTTCCCCCGCGGCTAATATCCGACGCCCTATCTGATGGTAGGGCGTTGTTATTTTGTCGCCTTACTGACGAATGGATTAATACGGCGTTGCTAATCCAAACTTATTTCGCCTTCCTCTGCTCTCTGCGCTATAAAATTCGTGATTACCTCTAAATACACAGGAGTACCCAATGGGACAACTAGTTGACGGCGTTTGGCAAGACATCTGGTACGACACTAAGTCAACCGGCGGCCATTTCAAACGTAGCACCTCACAATTCCGTCATTGGATAACCCCTGATGGCCAGCCCGGCCCTCACGGCCGCGGCGGCTTTAATGCGGAAAAAGATCGTTATCATTTATACGTTTCACTTGCCTGCCCTTGGGCGCATCGCGCTTTATTAATGCGCAGCCTTAAAGGGTTAGAATCCCTTATTCCGGTTTCAGTCGTACATCCATTAATGTTGGATAAAGGTTGGACCTTTGGCACCGACTTCCCTGATACCACCGGAGATTCCCTTTACCAATCGGATTACCTCTACCAGTTGTATTTACGTGCAGAACCCACTTATAGCGGACGAGTGACCGTCCCCATACTTTGGGATAAGCAGCAGCAAACCATCGTTAGCAACGAATCCGCCGATATCATGCGTATTTTTAATAGTGCATTTGATGGTGTAGGTGCCGCCAAGGGGGATTATTATCCCGAAGCGCTGCGTGAGGAAATCGAAGAAATTAACGGTTGGGTCTACGATGCGGTAAATAATGGTGTATACAAAGCCGGTTTTGCCACCAGCCAGAACGCCTACGATGAAGCGGTAAATACGTTGTTTGTGGCGTTGGATAAATTGGAATTAATTCTGGACCAGCAGCGTTATTTAACTGGCAATCAACTGACTGAAGCTGATTTACGTTTGTGGACCACTTTAGTTCGTTTTGATCCTGTCTATGTCACCCACTTTAAATGTGATAAACGCCGAATTAGTGATTATCCGAACTTATTCGGTTTCCTACGAGATATTTACCAGATGCCAGGCATTTCTGGCACCGTTAGCTTGCCACATATTCGCAATCATTATTATCGTAGTCATACCACGATTAATCCCTACGGTATTATTTCCGTCGGGCCAGAACAGGATTTATTGTCGGCCCACGGGCGAGATGTTCGTTTTGGTTCAGAGTAATAGTCTAACCCAATACCCTGTTATACCTTTTTTACTCGGACGGGCGACCAGCGCCCGTCTCACTATATTCCTAACCGCGCCCCAGTAATTTAGGAATTTCCCGCAGGCACCAGGACTTAGCCTCGCCCATACTGTCTCGCCGCCAGGCCATAATAATATCCACTTCTCGGCTGTACTCCGGCCCAACAACCCGTAAGCGACCCGCTTCGATATCTTTTTCGACCGTTTCATAAGGCATGGTCGCCACGCCTAATCCGGCCAGCAACGCGCGTCGTTTATCTTCAATAGTACTGACCGTTAAACGCTGCTGTTTATCCAATAACTGAACGGTAATGACCGGGCGCTCGCGAGCGGTATCTGCCACGGCAATACCTCGATATTTAACCCGAGTCACTTCCGAGAGCGGCTCCGGTTCCTGATGGATTGGATGATCTGGGCTGGCCACGTAGACGCTGGTTACTTTATATAATTTTCGTGAATTGATTTCTGAAGAAGCGCGGAAATGCATATCTGGTGCGATAACAATATCAGCACGCCCCTGCTCCAATCGCTCCCAGGCTCCGGCCAGAACCTCAGTCAAAATTGAAACCTGCGTATTGGCCTTGAGCGACAGTTTGTCGATAAGCGGGAACAGTTTCCAGGCGGGCGACAACGCCTCACTCACAATTGTGATGTGTGTTTCCCAACCCCGCGCCAGCGCTTCAGCATCGGTAGTCAGTTTATCGGCAGCTTCCAATAACACCCGGCCGCGATCCAGTAGCATCCGACCAACATTTGTGAATTTAGTGCGATGCCCGGAGCGGTCAAATAGCACCACATCCAGCTCTTCTTCAAGCTTCTGCATGGTGTAGCTGAGGGCCGAAGGCACTCGACCCAGTTCATCAGCGGCAGCGGCAAAGCTGCCTCGACGATCAATCGCATCCATTACCCGCAGCGCTTCTAGCGTTAACGCCCGATCTTTGGCCATCAGTTTTCTCAGTCAGGAAATTTGAATATACCGACCAGATTAACTGGCTAACAATCCTGCGTCCAGACGCTTACCATTTGTCTATCAATTTATAGGGGCAATCATCGTCATGATCACATGCAGAACGGCAAAACAGTGCGGGCAAGCTGACTTTGGTTGGTTACAGGCCCGCTATACCTTTTCTTTCGGTCATTATTTCGATCCCAAACTGCTGGGCTACGCTTCATTGCGAGTGCTCAATCAGGAAGTTCTCGCACCCGGCGCAGCGTTTCAGCCACGAACTTATCCTCAGGTAGATATTCTCAACCTGATCTTACAGGGTGAAGCGGAGTACAGAGACAGTTTGGGTAATCATGTACAGGGAAAAGAAGGCGATGTTATTTTATTTTCGCCGCAGTCTGAGGTGAGTTACAGCGAGCATAATTTGAGTGGCTGTAAGCCATTAACCCGGATTCAGCTGTGGCTGAATGCCTGCCCTGAGCAGGATACTGATTCGAGTCAGCGTCTAGCGCTAGGCAATGAATCATATCGTTTACTGGCTTCGCCTGATGGCGATCAGGGGAGTCTGAAGCTGCGTCAGCAGATGTGGATTCACCATTTGGATATGGCGGCGGGAGATGAACATAGCATTCAGCTTCACGGTCAACGGGCGTATTTACAGTCAATTCACGGCACCGTAGAAGTGGAAGGTTCGCAGACCAGCGATCTTCAGCGTCTGACCTGCGGCGACGGCGCCTTTGTTCAGGAAGAGCAGCAGCTCACCATTAAAGCCAAAACGCCGCTACGCGCGCTGTTAATCGACCTGCCGGTATAGGTACTGATTCAAATAACAGCTGAATCCTCAAAGATCGCATCACGCTGGATTTTAGGACGTCGCGAGCTAGCCGAGTTGGGGTGCGCCCAGCACGTAGGAACCGGAACCTACACAAAGTAGGTGAGGATTCTGAGCACTGCGTCAGCCCAAAATGGCGACGCGCAGTAGCCTGTCACCTTACAGGCTCGAGCTTAGCGCACCGAGGGGCGCTCCGGCGGCTCACGCCGCTACGACCCCAGCGGCACGCTTTCACTCGCATCCGTATTAGTGTTGCTGACTTATCACGTCAAGAACCGAAGAAATTACACTCCATTGAATTTTAGGGCGACGCGCAGTAGTCAATCACCCAATAAAAAACCCCTTGTGAGGATAACCTCACAAGGGGCTCTATAATAGAGGGAGTTGACCGGTAAGCCGGGTTCTGTCGTGGACAGTCATTCCTCTAGGCCAGCAATCGCTCACTGGCTCAAGCAGCCTACCCGGGTTCAGTACGGGCCGTACCATGTGAACCCCTATTTGGCCTTGCTCCGGGTGGAGTTTACCATGCCACGGACTGTTGCCAGCCGCGCGGTGCGCTCTTACCGCACCCTTTCACCCTTACCTGATCCCACTTGCGCGGGCCATCGGCGGTTTGCTCTCTGTTGCACTTGTCGTAGGCTTGCGCCCCCCAGGCGTTACCTGGCACCCTGCCCTATGGAGCCCGGACTTTCCTCCCCTCCACCTGTCTCCCCCGAGAGGGACGGCAGTGAAGCGGCGACTGTCTAGTCAACTCCGCGGCGGATTATAGTCACATTGAAGCGGAATGTCATCTTTCACTTGAAACAAAGATTTATAGTGATTAATTATCAAACAAAGTGATTTTATCGAACGTGGCTTAACTCTGTTTTGCATATGCGATAATAAATGAAGCCTTTACCCGCGCAATTGGGTCAATGTATGGCGCGATATGTTCTCTTCCTCCGATACCGCGTGAATGACCTATTTTCACTTTATTACAGCTCAACAAACTCATAGATAATTGTAAAGATGCTGACAAAAATTACCTTTTCGATCAAAACAATACGCAGAATTTATTAGCTAGAATTAGAACTGTCAGGCCAACATTTCACTCGAGCGTTCTAGGAGCTGTACTATGAAAAGTATCGCGCTGTTCATTGCTCCACTTGCCGCAATTTTTTTGCTCAGTAGCTGTGTGGTGGAACCCGCTCGCTATCGCGAATCTGAATTTGTGGTACCGCCGGGCATAGTTTATGTCGCTCCTGAATATCCAATGCCAGGGCCGGGCTATGTTTGGCGCTATCATGAAGGCCATTCGTGGGGCTGGTATCACCCTGGGCATGGCTGGCATCACGGTTGGAAATAATGGGTAAAGAACCTGATAAAAGCCGGACATCGCGCCCGGCTTTGCACATTACTGCGCTGCGTCTTCTTCTGTCTCTTCCGCATCGCTCTGCTGGTTGAGCGCATAGCGATATAAGGCATTTTTCTTCACGCCGTGGATTTCTGCCGCCAGCGCCGCAGCTTTCTTTAGTGGAAGCTCTTTTTGCAGTAATGCCAGAGTGCGCAGTACCTCAGCCGGCAATGCATCGTCAGCCAGCGCTTTGTGTCCTTCGACAATCAGCACCATTTCACCCCGGCGGCGCATGTCATCTTCCTGCACCCAAGCCAGCAATTCGCCCACTGGCGCACCGTGGATTGACTCCCAGGTTTTGGTCAACTCTCGCGCCAGAACCACGTAGCGTTGTGGGCCGAGCACCGTCACCATGTCCTGCAAACTTTCCAAGAGACGATGGGTCGATTCATAGAAAATAAGCGTTCGTGGTTCCTCAATCAGCGCCTGCAAGGTATCCTTACGGCCTTTGGTTTTTGCTGGCAAAAAGCCTTCGTAGCAAAAACGATCTGAAGCAATCCCCGCAGCTGACAACGCAGCTATAGCAGCGCAAGCTCCGGGCAAAGGTACGACCCGAATACCCGCTTCACGACAGCGGCGCACCAAATGGTAGCCGGGATCGTTGATTAATGGTGTTCCCGCATCGGAAACCAGAGCTATACTTTGGCCTTCCTGTAGCTTCGCCAGCAGTTGGTCAGCTTTTTGTTGTTCGTTATGGTCATGAAGCGCAAACAGGCGCGCGTTGATAGCAAAGTGTTGCAACAGCAAACCCGTGTGGCGCGTATCTTCTGCCGCAATCAAATCAACGCTTTTCAGTACCTCTAACGCCCGGTGGGTGATGTCCCCTAAGTTACCGATGGGGGTGGGTACCACGTAAAGCGTAGATGCAGAAATCACTGCTCGATCGTGTTGATTCATTGTTTCATCCGGATTACCGATTTAATATTGAGCATCTTGAAAAAAACATCACTGGATACAGTATGCTTTCCTCAACATCCGTTCGTACCAAAGCAGGAATTTTCATTCCTGCTGTTCTGGCCGCTCTTGTCTTGGCTGGCTGTTCTGGCCTGGCCCCACAGACTCCGCCGCCGTCAAATATACAGGACGAAGCAAGCGCGAACTCTGATTATTACCTGCAACAATTGCAGCAAAGTAGTGATGATAACAAGGCTGACTGGCAATTACTCGCCATTCGTGCCCTGCTACGTGAAGGGAAGCTGCCGCAAGCCAGTGAGCAACTGAATACATTGCCTGAAAAAATGAGCGACACTCAGCGTCAGGAACAACAATTGCTGGCCGCCGAGTTATTGGTTGCACAGAAAAATGCACCTGCCGCCGCTGCAATACTGGCTAAATTAGACGCCAGCACATTATCGGCAAATCAGCAGGTTCGCTATTATCAGGCGCTGATCGGCGCCAGTCAGGGTAAACCGACTCTGCCGCTGATTCGCGCCTATATCGCTCAGGAACCACTGCTTAAAGATAAGGCTCATCAGGATAACATCGATGCCACTTGGCTGGCGCTGGCGCAACTGACGCCTCAGGATTTGAATACGCTGGTGATCAATGCCGATGAAAATGTCCTGCAAGGCTGGCTGGATCTGTTGCACGTATATCAGGATAACCGACAGAACCCTGATTTATTGAAAGCGGCGATCAAAGACTGGCAAACTCGCTATCCGCAAAATCCGGCGGCGAAATCATTGCCTGCGCAGCTAACTCAGATTGTGAACTTCACTCAGGCGTCCACCGCTAAAATTGCGCTGCTGCTGCCATTAAGCGGTCAGGCAAAAGTATTTGGCGAAGCTATTCAGCAAGGTTTTATGGCGGCTCAAAGCGGCCTGCCAGCACCTGCACCAACCGCAGAACCGACCATTGACGCAAGCGCGCCAGTGGACGGTGAGGCCGCCGCAACGCCGGAAGCCCCGGCTCCAGTTGCCGCACCTGTCGCTGCCAGCAATGCACAGGTTAAAGTCTATGACACCACTTCTCAGCCAATCGCTGCGCTGCTAGCTCAGGCACAGCAAGATGGTGCCACGCTGGTTGTCGGCCCGTTGCTGAAACCAGACGTTGAGCAATTAACCGCCACGCCGACCACGCTGAATATTCTGGCGCTAAATCAGCCAGAAACCGCCAAAGACAGCCCAAATATCTGTTACTTCGCTCTGTCGCCGGAAGATGAAGCGCGCGATGCCGCCCATCATTTATGGCAACAGCAAAAGCAAATGCCGCTGTTGCTAACCCCTCGCGGTGCTTTTGGCGATCGTATCGCCAAAGCCTTTGCTGAAGAATGGCAGAAGCAAGGCGGCCAGACCGTACTACAGCAGAGCTTTGGTTCCACCGCAGAGTTGAAGCAGTCCATCAACAGCGGCGCGGGTATTCGTCTGACCGGCCAACCAATTTCTGTTACACCGACAGCGGCTCCGCAATCAGTGACTATCGCCGGTTTGACTATCCCGGCACCGCCGGTTGACGCGCCGGTGGTTTCTACTTCCGCAGGCGGGAACGTGGATGCCGTGTATATCGTGGCAACGCCGGACGAGCTGACGCTGATTAAACCTATGATCGATATGGCGACCACCACTCGCAGCAAACCATCGCTGTACGCCAGCTCGCGCAGTTATCAGGCTGGTGCAGGCCCGGATTACCGTCTGGAAATGGAAGGCGTTCAGTTCAGCGATATTCCGCTGATGGCCGGCGCCAACCCTGCGTTGATGCAGCAGGCTTCCTCCAAGTTTGCTAACGACTATTCGCTGGTTCGTTTGTATGCCATGGGGATGGATGCTTGGACATTGTCTAACCACTTTGCTGAAATGCGCCAGATTCCAGGCTTTAAGGTATCAGGCTCTACCGGTGAACTGACCGCATCATCAAACTGCGTGGTTAACCGTAAACTGCCTTGGTTGCTATACCGCCAGGGAATGGTTGTTCCGGCGCAATAACCGGCGTTTTCAACCTGACTTTAGCGCCCCCGTTTCCGGTCGGGGGCGAAAATAATGGATTAAAACATGAGCCAAAGGGATATTGGCGCAAATTATGAACGGCTGGCTCGCCGCCATCTGGAACAAGCCGGTCTGGTCTTTCATTCTGCCAATGTGAGCGTTCGCGGCGGCGAGATAGATCTTATTATGCGCGACGGTGCGACTTGGGTATTTGTCGAGGTGCGTTTTCGTCGGAATGCGACCTTTGGCGGTGCCGCTGCCAGCGTGACTCATACCAAACAGCAAAGGTTATTACGTGCTGCGGCGGTTTGGCTGGCGCAGCGCGGAGCCAGTTTTGACACATCATCTTGCCGTTTTGATGTTTTTGCGATTACCGGTAACCAGTTAGAATGGTTGCCTAATGCTTTCAATACGGATTGATCATTTTTCTCCGGCCAAAGCCGGGCAATTCATTTTACTGAGTGGGTTAAATCAACGTGCTGGATAGAATCAAAGTCTGTTTTACCGAGAGTATTCAAACCCAGATTGCTGCGGCGGAAGCCTTACCTGACGCGATATCACGAGCGGCGATGATGCTGGTTCAATCACTACTGAATGGTAACAAGATTCTTTGCTGCGGCAATGGAACCTCGGCGGCAAACGCCCAGCATTTCGCCGCCAGTATGATCAACCGATTCGAAACCGAACGGCCAAGCCTGCCAGCTATCGCACTAAATGCCGATAATGTGGTGTTGACCGCGATTGCCAATGACCGTTTGCATGAAGAGGTTTACGCCAAGCAAGTGCGTGCTTTAGGCCAGGCCGGAGACGTTCTGCTGGCAATTTCCACTCGTGGTAACAGCCGTGATATTGTGAAAGCAGTTGAAGCAGCCGTAACCCGCGATATGACGATTGTCGCGCTTACGGGTTACGACGGTGGTGAACTGGCAGGTCTGTTAGGCCAGCAGGATGTTGAAATTCGCATTCCTTCTCACCGCAGCGCTCGGGTGCAGGAAATGCACATGCTTACAGTGAATTGTTTGTGTGATCTGATTGATAACACCCTATTCCCTCATCAGGACGATTAAAGGAGCATAAATGAAGGTTAGTTTCCCATTTTTTGCCGTGCTGTTTAGCGCATTGCTATTACAAGGCTGTGTTGGTGCCGTCGTAGTTGGCAGCGCCGCCGTGGCGACCAAATCCGCAACTGACCCTCGCAGCGTCGGTACTCAAGTTGACGACGGCACACTAGAAGCCCGAGTGACCAACGCATTGAGCAAAGACCAGCAACTGAAAAAAGAAGCCCGCGTCGTCGCTACGGCTTACCAAGGCAAAGTACTGCTAACCGGGCAAGCACCGACGACCGAACTGGCAACCCGAGCCAAGCAAATAGCCGCTGGCGTTGAAGGCACCAGTGAAGTGTACAACGAGATTCGTCTGGGCAAACCGGTCGATCTGGGCACCGCTTCATCAGATACCTGGATTACCACTAAGGTTCGTTCGCAAATACTCACCAGTGATTCGGTTAAATCTTCTAACGTCAAAGTCACCACCGAAAATGGCGAAGTGTTCCTACTCGGCCTGGTTACGCAGCAAGAAGGACAATCTGCCGCGCAGATCGCCAGTAAAGTTGGCGGCGTAAAACACGTCACCACCGCCTTTACCTACGTTCAGTAATTTACTCACTTAAAAGCAAAAGGGCTTAGTTGATACTAAGCCCTTTTTGTTTCTGCCAACTCAACCTAGCGGCCGTTTTACAGCGCATTTTCCTGTAGGAAAGTTTTGCCGCCCAGCTGACGCATTTGGCGTAAGATCCACTGTTGGCGGCTAATTACATAGCCTGAGGGTGCATTTGCCTTAAAGCGATGTGGATTCGGCAACACTGCCGCCAGCATAGCCGCTTCAGAAGCGCTTAACCGGCTAGCAGGCTTATGGAAGAAACGCTGCGCCGCGGCCTCAACGCCGAAAATACCGTCGCCAAACTCCACAATATTCAGATAAACCGTCAAAGTGCGCCTTTTGGTCCACACCAGCTCAATCCCGGCCGTCAATCCAGCTTCCAACCCTTTACGCACCCAACTGCGGCCATCCCACAGAAACAGGTTTTTCGCCGTTTGCTGCGATAACGTCGATGCGCCTCGGATGCGTTTTTGATTGCGCTGATTGTGCGCCAGAGCCGATTCAATGGCCCCCATGTCAAATCCCCAATGGTCAGGGAATTTCTGATCTTCCGCCGCCATCACGGCCAAAGCCATGTAAGGGGAAATTTCGCTCATAGGCACCCAGTCGGAATGCGCCACGTAAGAAAAATCGCCGGAAAACCAAGCTCCGAGCTGCCTTTCGACCATTACCATGGAGAAGGGCACGGGCAGGAAGGCAAAAATCAAAATAGCGGCCAGCCAAAAGCCCAACAGCGCCAAAATGCCACGCTTTAGACCACGCCAGATCCATCCTATCCCGTATTTCCCCAATTTCATTCGATTAAGCCCAGCACCTTACTCACCAGTTTGTTGATACCGACGGCTGCTTCTGAGATAGAACCGGCCAGCATATAGGCGGGCGTGGTAACGACTTTATGCTCCGCATCCACCACGACATCTTCCACCGGGCAAACGATATGTTCTCCCCCCATGGCCTCAATAGCATCGGCGGTATCGATATCATTACCAATAGTCAGGCGAATTCGCTCTCCCAACAGCTTTGGTAACATCGCTGGGGCAATACACATAAATCCAATTGGTTTGCCAGACTTATGCATTGTTTGAGTAAGCTTATATAAATCTTCGTCTACAGAACACGCCGTTCCTTCGGTTGCGAAGCGACTCAGATTCTTCGCCGCACCGAATCCGCCGGGTACAATTAACGCGTCTAACTGCGCCGGATCGGCGGCAGAAAGTGGCTGAATCTTACCTCTCGCAATACGCGCAGACTCGACTAACACGTTACGATTTTCGTCGGTAATTTCACCAGATAAATGATTAATAACATGGAGTTGCGTCTTGTCCGGCGCAAAGCATACTGCCTCGGCTCCGGCGCGATCCAAAGCCAGCAATGTTAAGACGGACTCATGTATCTCTGCGCCATCGAAAACACCGCAACCACTCAACACTACACCGACTCTTTTCATCACAATCCTCCTTTTGTTTCGCTGTCAATCGCTAACCTGTTCTAGTGACAAACAACAATCTCTATCACATATTTTAATGAATCTTGTAACAAGAGCGCTTACATTTGCTATGTTGTTGCTTGTATGATGTATCAACGAATCCATAAAACCTGCGGACACACACAGAAATCAATACGCAGGTTCACGTTTTCCCTGGTGTTGGCGCAGTATTCGCGCACCCCGGCCTCGGTCGGGGTTATTTTTTTTCAGCTTCCGCAGTCCACTCACGCAGTACCTGAACATCGTTACGCCATTCCAGTTTCAGCTCATCAATCCAATCCTGAACGTTATCCCACCATGCTGGCAATGAAGGCGTTTGAATCTGCTGTGCCAGTTGCTGCAAATGCCGTAAACCTACCGAACCTGCCGCCCCTTTAATTTTATGCGCTTCTTCGGCAATACCTTTTTGGTCACGAGCGGTCATATTGGAATCCAACACCGCCAGATAACCCGGCATCATCTGCTCGAACATTTCCAAACTCTGATGAATCAGCTGTGGTCCCACCAAATCGATGTATTGCTCCAACATCACGGTATCGAGTAACGATTCATTAGTTTGCATCGGTTTATGTTCCTGTTTTTTTGTGGAGTGGGAAGGCTGATGATCCCAGAGCTGCTTGATCATTGCCGTTAAAGCCGGGACAGACAGCGGCTTGCTCAGCACGTCATCCATTCCAGCATCAAGATATTCTTTTTTATCTTTTAGAACGTTAGCCGTAAGCGCCACCAGCGGCGGCAAGTGGCAATGGCCATAATCCGCGCGAATTTTGCGAGCAATATCCAGCCCTGTCATATCCGGGAGCTGAATATCCAATAACACTAAATCAAAGTCATCCGGATTAAACATATCCAACGCATCCTGGCCATTCATCGCCACCTCAACGCTGTTACCCAATTTTTCCAACACCGAGCGCGCCACAATCACGTTGAGTTCGATATCCTCCACCAGCAGCACGTGCAGTGCTGGCAGCGGCATATCTTCATCAGACAACACGCTAGCCGCCTCATCCTGCACCGCAGGCGCCTTGATAGACAGCGTAAAGCAGGAACCGATGCCCTGAGTGCTTTTCACGGTGATATCGCCGCCCATGCTCTGCGCCAGCCGTTTGGACACCGCCAGCCCGATTCCGGTTCCGGTAGCCGGACGCCCGCCGTTGCTGTCTTTCACCTGATAATACATAGCGAAGATTTTGTCTTGTTCATCCTGCGGAATTCCCATGCCGGAATCTTCCACTTCGAAGATCAGTCGGTCAGGATTTTCTCGTCGGATACGCACAACTATCTGCCCTTCCTGAGTGAATTTCACCGCATTACCAATCAGATTCCACAAAATCTGGCGTAGGCGAGTGCCGTCGGTGATGATTTTCTCTGGTAATGAACCCTGAGGTTCCATCAGGAATTTCAGACCTTTAGGCTGAACCAGCAAACCGGACAGGTTTTCCAGATCGGTCATAAAACCGGTAAAGTCGATCGGTTGGTTGTCCAACTGCACTTTGCGCCGTTCCAACTTATCCATTTCGATAATATCGTTGAATATATTGCCCAGAGTGATGGCACTAACATGAATGGTTTTGAGGTATTTCAGCTGTTCATCGTTTAAATCGGTATCCAGCAAGATACGACTTAGGCCGACGATGCCATTAAGCGGCGTACGCAGCTCATGGCTGATTGTTGAGATGAAAGTGGTCTTATCCCTGCTGGCGTTCTCCAGCGCGTCTTGGTAGCGCTTACGCTCGGTTATATCGCGGCCAAAGCCCATCAGACCATGCCGTTTACCCACGCGATCGTAAAACGGTACTTTACGCAGTTCAAAACAGGCCTTACGCCCATCGGGGTACACCAGCCACTGTTCGTAGGTCAGAGAAACGTTGTGGCGGAAGACTTTTTCATCGGTTTCCATTACTTTTTCGGCAATATCTGGCGCGTAAACTTCCTGTGGCGTCAAGCCGACCAGCTGTTTCTCACTTTTACCGGTCAGCAACTCCATCGCGCGGTTACAGCCGGAAAATTCATTATCTTCGTTACGGTAGTAGACCAAATCGGGGGATGCATCGAGGAAGGAACGTAATAGGGCGGATTGTTGCCCTAATTCCACCTGCGCCTGCTCACGGTGCCCCATTTCCTCTTTCAGTTTATCCACAACCTGTAGATGGGCTTTCTCCGCTTTCTCGCGTTCGATAATTTCCAGATTTAGCTGCGAGATATTTTCCTGCAATTGCTGATTCAGTTCCCGATCGCGATAACGCATGATTTCCAGCTTATCTACCAGTCTGGATAGTCGCTGACGGGATTCCTCCAGCTGTTCCACCACCACTGACAGGAAGTAAACCGCCCACGGCGTGATTAACAGGCCGAAAAAGATGGAGCGAACAAAATCGATGCTTTCGACCGAGCCGCGTAATACCAAAGTGACGGCCATTTGCACCACCATCGCCAGTATTACCAGCACCGAAGCCAGCAGCAGCGAGAAGCGCACCAGCCCTAACTTCACCATTAAATCAACGTAATACTGGGCTAATACCCTGATTTGCTTCATAACCACTCCCGTCAAACTTCATGCGATAAATCATACCGCAAAACCAGAAATAGATAAGGCGGGTTGCCAAGAAGTGTGGAAAAGACTGCAAATCAACGGGAAATTGCGAAAGTTGAGAATGGCGATAGCCCGCAGACACGCCAAAAATAATGGGCGATGCGCTGTAGCCAAGTTGGGGTGTGCACAGCACGCAAGAAGCGGAGCCTGCACAAACCAGGTGCGGATTTTGATCACTGCGTCAGCCCAAAATGGCGACGCCCTAAGCCTATCTCCCAAGGCTTAGGGCGTTCGAGCGACAGTCAAACTGAGTACGCCTGCGCGCAGTGCCCCGGATTTACACCCAGTAGCACGCGAGGAGGTAGCAGTACGCGAGGAGGCCGAGCACAACCCAAGTTCAGGTGACAAACGCCTTGTAGCCGATCACCTACAAAGCGGAGGCTTGGCCTCCGTGGGCTAACATATACCGATTCAACTCCACCATACCGGTCCAGCGATTTTCGCACCACAGCGGAGCCAACAGGGTTGGGCGACGAGCACTGGCGGAAATTCGGTGATAGACAATATCGGCGGGTGTATGACGAATCATTTCTCCGGCGGTAACCACATAGTCTTCCAGAGCCAGTTCCGGCAAACGCCCTGCTCGCCAGGCTTTAGCCATAGTGCTGCCTTCCACGATATGAAGCGGATGCAGTTTTAGTCCATCCACGCCGGTATCCACAACTTGTTGCAGAGTTTGCAGGCATTGCGCTTGATTTTCGCCGGGCAAGCCAACGATCAAATGGCAACACACTTTCAGACCGCGCGCTCTGGCACGGCGAGCCGTTTGTTGGTAGCTGGCGAAATCATGGCCTCGGTTAATACGTTTGAGGGTTTTATCATTGGCAGTTTGTAGCCCCAGTTCCAGCCAGACTTCGTAACCTTGCCGATGATAACCACTCAGCAGGTCTAATACCGCATCCGGTACGCAGTCTGGCCGGGTTCCCACACAAACGCCAACGATATCCGCTTCGGCTAAAGCCTGTTGGTACATGGCTGCCAACGCATTAACTTCGGCATAAGTGCTGGTATAAGCCTGAAAATAAGCCAGATAGCGATTAGCTCGGTTAACTTTCTTCGCCTGCGCTTCCAGTTGCTCGCTAATGGTTCGTAGCTGCATTTGTTCGTCAGCAAACGAAGCCACCTGGCAAAATGTGCAACCACCACGCCCCAGAGTACCGTCCCTATTCGGGCAGCTAAAACCGCCGTGGAGCGTGAGTTTATGGATTTTTTCACCATAGCGGCGCTGTAAATCCGCACCAAACATATTGACTAATTGCTGCAACTGCATAATCTGGAGGATGCCTGTCGTAAAAGTCGCTTAGCCTAACTGGTCAGGGTGTTCCGTGCGATGACAGAGATCAACTCCCACTCCCTCGGGTGCAACTTCGCATAACCATTCACTATAAATGCAAATAAAATCATTTAGCTACCGATTAATTTTTCTAATCTCGGCAAACACCTTACCGCATCTATTACAAATTGATGAAAAATAGTTTTAAATGTCACAAAATCATTAAATCACAGAATATCACTCTGACATCCCCACCAGCACTAGCATGGTGCAGAGATTTGACGATTGCACTATAGTGAGACAGCTCACACTTCTACTGCCCATCAACGACTCTTTCACCGGGTCAAAAATGCATAAATTATTTTTAATATCATATAGATAAATCATTTTTTGTGATCTGGATATATCTTAGGCCTATATTTGACCTCGGTATTCTTTCTCGCTAAGTTGGAAGTCCGCTGGAAGCTTTCTAGACGGGCAAACGTCTAGTCATAATTATGCAGTTATTTAAGACTCCCTCTTAAAACAAGTCATATACCACTTGTGAGACCATCACGAGAGGTCATTGACGGAGGGCGGAAAAGCAGATTTGCCGCGCCAGGCGCGCCTGTCAGCCCACCCGTCACCGTGAATTGTCCCTCGCAGTCGGTTGTGAGAGTCACGCAGAGCCTGGGGAGGTTCACTGATATGTTGTACGATAAATCCCAAGAGAAGGACAATTGCGGTTTTGGTCTCATCGCCCACATAGAAGGCGAACCAAGCCACAAGGTCGTGCGTACTGCAATACACGCGCTGGCCCGTATGCAACACCGTGGTGCTATTCTCGCTGATGGTAAAACTGGCGATGGCTGCGGTTTACTCTTACAAAAACCGGATCGTTTTTTCCGCATGGTCGCCGAAGAGCGCGGCTGGCGTTTGGCAAAAAATTACGCCGTTGGCATGATATTCCTTAGCCAAAACGATGAACTGGCTAACGCAAGCCGCCGCATCGTTGAAGAAGAGCTACAAAACGAAACCCTTTCCGTGGTGGGCTGGCGCGAAGTGCCGACCAACCCTGATGTTCTTGGTGAAATCGCCCTTTCCTCTCTGCCGCGTATCGAACAGATTTTTGTTAACGCTCCGGCCGGATGGCGCCCGCGCGATATGGAGCGCCGCCTGTTTGTCGCGCGTCGCCGTATCGAAAAACGCATCTCAGATTTAGATTTCTACGTTTGTAGCTTCTCCAATCTGGTGACGATCTATAAAGGCCTGTGTATGCCTGCGGATCTGCCACGTTTTTATCTGGATCTGGCAGATTTACGCCTCGAATCGGCCATTTGCCTGTTCCATCAGCGTTTTTCCACTAATACCGTGCCGCGCTGGCCGCTGGCTCAGCCGTTCCGCTATCTGGCGCACAACGGTGAAATCAATACTATTGCCGGTAACCGTCAGTGGGCGCGCGCTCGTGCCTATAAATTTAAAACACCGCTGATTCCCGATTTGCAGGACGCAGCGCCTTTCGTCAACGAAACCGGTTCAGACTCCAGCTCGCTGGATAATATGCTGGAATTGTTCCTCAGCGGCGGGATGGATCTGATCCGCGCTATGCGTTTGCTGGTACCACCGGCTTGGCAGAATAACCCGGATATGGATACCGACCTGCGTGCCTTCTTCGACTTTAACTCCATGCATATGGAGCCGTGGGATGGCCCAGCGGGTATCGTGATGTCTGACGGGCGCTACGCCGCCTGTAACCTCGACCGTAACGGTCTACGTCCGGCGCGCTACGTGATTACCAAAGACAAGCTGATTACCTGCGCTTCCGAAGTAGGGATCTGGGATTACCAGCCCGATGAAGTGGTAGAGAAAGGCCGCGTTGGCCCCGGCGAACTGATGGTGATCGACACTCGCAGCGGCAAGATCCTGCATTCAGCCGAAACCGATAACGATCTGAAAAGCCGCCATCCGTACAAAGAATGGATGGAAAAAAACGTTAAGCGCCTGGTGCCATTTGAGGACCTGCCGGAAGATCAGGTCGGAAGCCGCGAGCTGGATGATACTCAGCTCGAAACCTATCAAAAGCAATTCGGTTATACCAACGAAGAACTGGATCAAATCATCCGCGTATTGGGTGAAAACGGTCAGGAAGCGACAGGCTCAATGGGCGATGACACCCCATTTGCCGTGCTTTCCAGCGGCCCGCGCATTATTTATGACTATTTCCGCCAGCAGTTTGCGCAGGTTACCAACCCGCCTATCGATCCGCTGCGAGAAGCTCACGTGATGTCACTGGCGACCAGTATCGGCCGTGAAATGAACGTATTCTGCGAGGCCGAAGGTCAGGCGCACCGTTTGAGCTTTAAATCCCCGATTTTGCTGTATTCGGATTTCCAGCAGCTCACTACGCTGGAAGGCGAGTATTATCGCGCCGATCGGCTGGATCTGACGTTTGATCCGAGCCAGCAAGATCTGCAACAGCGCGTTTTATCACTGTGCGACGAAGCCGAGCGTAAAGTTCGCGATGGTGCCGTAATGCTGGTGCTCTCCGACCGCTCGATTTCCCAAACCCGTCTACCGGTGCCCGCACCAATGGCCGTGGGTGCGATTCAGACTCGATTAGTAGAAAAAAACCTGCGCTGCGATGCCAACATCATTGTTGAAACCGCCAGCGCTCGCGATCCGCATCACTTCGCCGTATTACTCGGCTTTGGTGCTACCGCTATCTATCCTTATTTAGCTTATGAATCATTGGCTAAATTGGTCGACACACAGGCTATAGATAAAAAGTACCGCGATGTGATGCTCAACTATCGCAACGGTATCAACAAAGGCTTGTATAAGATCATGTCCAAAATGGGCATCTCGACGATTGCGTCTTATCGCTGCGCCAAGTTGTTTGAAGCCGTAGGCCTGCACAAAGAGCTGTCTGAACTGTGTTTCCAGGGTGTGGTTAGCCGTATCGGAGGCGCTAACTTCAGCGATTTCCAGCAAGATCTGCAAAATCTCTCCAAACGAGCCTGGCTGAAGCGTAAGCCGTTGGATCAAGGCGGTTTACTCAAATTTGTCCATAATGGCGAATACCACGCGTATAACCCGGATGTGGTCAATACGTTGCAGAAAGCCGTTCACAGCGGTGAATACAGCGATTACGAAGCTTACTCAAAACTGGTTAACGAACGTCCAGTGGCTACGCTGCGCGATCTCTTGGCAATCAAGCCGCAAGGTACGCCGATCCCAGTAGATCAAGTGGAACCAGCAGAATCTCTCTTTACCCGTTTCGATACGGCGGCAATGTCTATCGGCGCGCTCAGTCCGGAAGCCCACGAATCATTGGCTATCGCTATGAATAGTTTGGGTGGATTCTCCAACTCCGGTGAAGGTGGCGAAGATCCGGTGCGCTATGGCACCAACAAAGTCTCGCGAATCAAACAGGTAGCATCTGGTCGTTTTGGTGTCACTCCGGCCTATCTGGTTAACGCCGATGTTATTCAGATCAAAGTAGCCCAAGGGGCAAAACCGGGCGAAGGCGGCCAGTTACCGGGTGATAAAGTTACGCCCTACATCGCTAAACTGCGCTATTCCGTACCCGGTGTGACGCTCATTTCGCCACCGCCGCACCACGATATTTACTCCATCGAAGATTTAGCACAGCTGATTTTCGATTTGAAACAGGTCAATCCGAAGGCAATGATTTCGGTGAAACTGGTTTCCGAGCCGGGAGTCGGCACTATCGCCACCGGCGTGGCCAAAGCCTATGCCGATTTAATTACCATCGCCGGTTACGACGGCGGCACTGGTGCCAGCCCGCTTTCATCAGTGAAGTACGCCGGTTGCCCGTGGGAACTGGGTCTGGTGGAAACGCAACAGGCACTGGTTGCTAACGGTCTGCGTCATAAAATCCGTTTACAGGTGGACGGCGGCCTGAAGACCGGCGTTGATATTGTCAAAGCCGCGATTCTGGGTGCAGAAAGCTTCGGTTTCGGCACGGGGCCTATGGTGGCTTTAGGCTGTAAATACCTACGTATTTGTCATCTGAATAACTGCGCCACCGGTGTAGCAACTCAGGACGAAAAACTGCGTCGCGATCACTACCACGGCCTGCCGGAGCGCGTAGTCAATTACTTCCAGTTTATCGCCAGAGAAACTCGCCAGATCATGGCCGAACTGGGCGTAAGCCAACTGGTTGATTTGATTGGTCGTACCGATATGTTGATCGAGTTGGATGGCATTTCCGCCAAGCAGAACAAGCTGGACTTGTCATCCTTGCTGGCCACAGCCAAACCGCATCCAGGCAAAGCGCTGTACTGTACCGAAAACAATCCCCCGTTCGATAAAGGCTCACTGAACAAAGCGTTGCTGGAACAGGCTGAACCGCATATTGAAGCCAAACAAAGCAAAACTTTCTACTTTGATATTCGCAACACCGATCGCTCGGTTGGTGCCGCACTGTCAGGGGCGATCGCCGCGAAGCATGGAGATCAAGGGCTGGCGACCGATCCGATCAAAGCGCATTTCTCCGGTACCGCCGGGCAGAGCTTTGGCGTATGGAATGCCGGCGGCGTTGAATTAACGCTAACCGGTGATGCCAACGACTACGTCGGCAAAGGCATGGCCGGCGGTCGCATTGCGGTTCGTCCTCCGGTAGGCTCGGCTTTCCGTAGCCATGAAGCCAGCATTGTCGGTAATACCTGTCTGTATGGCGCAACCGGCGGTAAGCTCTTCGCCGCAGGTCGCGCTGGTGAACGTTTCGCCGTGCGCAACTCCGGCGCTATCACCGTAGTTGAAGGTATCGGCGATAACGGCTGTGAATATATGACCGGCGGCATCGTCTGCGTGCTCGGTCGCACCGGTATCAACTTCGGTGCCGGTATGACCGGTGGATTCGCCTATGTATTGGACGAAGACGGCGAGTTCCGTAAACGCGTTAACCCTGAGTTGGTAGAAGTATTGGATGTCGATGAACTGGCTATCCATGAGGAACATCTGCGCGGGCTAATCACTGAACACGTTCAGTTGACCGGGTCCAGCCGTGGCGAGGAAATCCTGGCTAACTGGCCGGATTGGGTTAGTAAATTCGCCTTGGTGAAACCAAAATCCAGCGATGTGAAAGCACTGCTGGGCCACCGTAGCCGTTCCGCAGCTGAGCTGCGGGTTCAAGCGCAGTAAGGGGTTAAAATGAGTCAGAATGTTTATCAATTTATCGACTTACAGCGCGTTGATCCGCCGAAAAAACCGCTGAAGATCCGTAAAATAGAATTTGTAGAGATTTACGAACCGTTCTCGGAAACCCAGGCAAAAGCACAGGCAGACCGCTGCTTATCCTGCGGTAATCCTTACTGTGAATGGAAATGTCCGGTACATAACTACATCCCAAATTGGCTGAAACTGGCCAACGAAGGACGCATTATGGAAGCCGCGGATTTGGCACATCAGACCAATAGTCTCCCGGAAGTCTGCGGGCGGGTTTGTCCGCAAGATCGTCTATGCGAAGGTTCCTGTACGCTAAACGACGAGTTCGGTGCGGTGACCATCGGTAATATCGAACGTTATATCAGCGATAAAGCCATAGAAATGGGCTGGAAGCCGGATATGTCACACGTCCATCCAACCGGTAAGCGCGTGGCTATCATCGGCGCAGGTCCTGCCGGGCTAGCCTGTGCTGATGTGTTGACCCGCAACGGCGTACAAGCGGTAGTTTTCGATCGTCATCCTGAAATCGGCGGTCTGCTGACCTTTGGTATTCCAGCCTTCAAGCTGGAAAAAGAAGTGATGATCAAACGGCGCAAGATCTTCTCCGAAATGGGCATTGAGTTTCGACTGAATACCGAAATCGGCAAAGACGTGGCGATGGAAACTCTGCTTAACGATTACGATGCGGTATTCCTCGGCGTGGGAACTTATCAGTCGATGCGCGGCGGATTAGAAAACGAAGGGGCAGCTGGCGTCTACGATGCGCTGCCGTTCCTGATTGCCAATACCAAGCAACTCATGGGTTACGCGGCAACCTCGGACGAACCTTACGTGAATATGGAAGGTAAACGCGTGGTGGTTCTGGGCGGAGGAGATACCGCAATGGACTGCGTGCGCACCTCAATCCGTCAGGGCGCAACGCACGTTACCTGCGCCTATCGCCGTGATGAAGTGAACATGCCGGGTTCCAAACGAGAAGTAAAAAATGCTCGTGAGGAAGGCGTCGAATTCAAATTCAATCTGCAACCGCTCAGTATTGAAGTAAACGATGCGGGTAAAGTTTGCGGCGTGAAAATGGTTCGCACCCAATTGGGTGCACCGGATGCGCAAGGCCGCCGTCAGGCTGAACATATTGCCGGTTCTGAGCACATTTTGGATGCCGATGCGGTGGTGACTGCCTTCGGTTTCCGTCCACATAATATGGAATGGTTAGCCGCTCACGCTGTCAATCTGGATAAACAGGGGCGTGTAGTCGCGCCAGAAAGCGCCGATAACGCCTTCCAGACCAGCAACCCAAAAATCTTTGCCGGCGGCGATATTGTCCGAGGCTCAGACTTGGTGGTCACCGCTATTGCCGAAGGCCGTAAAGCAGCCGAAGGGATTATGGGGTATCTGGAAGTCTGAATTTGTCAGTAGGTAGGCAGAAATACACTAAAAGGGCTGATATTCAGCCCTTTGTTATTTCACTCTCATATAAATGGCGAGCCATCATTTGTGGGTAACCATATATCAAATTGAAGTCTTCAATCAGCTCACCGAATCAGGTAACTAATCCTTGGGAAAAATGATTTTACCCTGATCGTCTGAAGGGCTGACTTTCTCAGAGATATGTAGAATTTCGGTCCTTTTACCCGGAATCGGTAATAAACTAAGTGAACCATTGAAAATACCTGAGAAATAGGCCTTACCACCAATCATACGCTCACCGATATTCACTCTATCTTCTGCTAATAACTCTATTTCACGATTATCTGAACCTTGAATACGCTCAAATGTCATTTCTTTTGCCTTAACAATCGCATGTTCTGCAAAATTGAGCTCACCTAATGTTATGTTTTCTTTTGCTGTCATCTTAATATTTGTAGCATTCACCGAGGCATCACTCCTGGTTTTGGTAATACTTTTTCCAGCACTCATAATGACCTTCTGTCTAGCACTTAGGCCGTTGGTAGAGATATCGCCAGACATACTAGCCAGATAAACATTGCCTCCAGAAATAGAACCTTCTGTGACTAAATTATCGACTGGTGCTAAATTTATTGTTCCGTTGGCCTCAAGAGCAGTGGCATTTAACTTACCAAAAGTCTTCATGGTAATATCTTGCTCAGCTCTAATATCTTTAACAAGCAGTGGATTTCTGGAACCACTACGATATTTAACCGAGTTGATGCCGCTGTCAGCGTTTGCTACAAAACCGCTAGATGCAGAATTTACAACACCTTTTAAGGTATCGGTTTTATTGAAATGGTTCTCTAAATAATAATCACCTCCTTTCGTCATTTCATTACCTACAGTGATAGTTTTCGCTATAATTTCTGCCCCTGCGTTACTGCTTTGTACTACGCTACCCTCGCTATTTAATACAACATCTTTTGCATTGATCATGCTTTTAATATTAGTTGAAATACCCGAATTAAGATCAATAGTCCCATTAGGGCTATTCAAACTTCCCGCCAAATGCTCAACACTCTCGCCAATCAATTTAATTCGACCATTATTACTTTCTACGACACCAGCATTAATCACATTTCTATTTACCACGGAATACCGCGCATATGGCGCTTCCGGTATTAATCTAATATTTGAGAATGCGTGCCTTTTATCTTGATTATTCCAAGATGCTGTATCAACTTTTACCGACATGCCACTATCTCCAACTGATAGTGTCATGTCATCGCCAGCAGCCAATAACACTTCATTTCCTGAATCAATAACGCCTTCATTACCAACAGCAGCTCCCATCATCACAACATTATCTTTCGCTGTGATTTTTCCCAGGTTAACAACCAAGCCACCACGAGCGTCCCCAGAAAATGCGATATTTCCACCAGGTGTAGCCATAAAATTATCATTAGTGGAATTCAAGCTAGACAGAACCAAGCTACCTACATCAATTTTGGCACCGTCGGTAATGGTAACGCCGCGCGGATTAACGACGAAAACCTGTCCGTTAGACAATAAATTACCTTGAATGTAAGTTTCAAATTGTTCGTGAACCCGATTTAAAACAGCGGAATTAGTATTAGGTTGTTCAAACTTAACGGTTTCACCTGGTGCTATACCGAAGTTAGTCCAATCAATTACCGCTCTGTCACTATTCTGCGTAATAATAGTAGTATTCTCAGGGCTTTTTTCACCAATAATTGCATTACCCACAGTGACTTCCCCAACGCCTAATGCATAAACTTGGCCACTTAATATAAAGCTAATACAAACGGCTAGAGGTTTGGCTATTCTATTACTTTTCATGATAACTCCTTTATATGCAGCAATATCTATCCCTGATTAGAGATAGCCCCGCGAAATAATCGCGTAAGATGTTTATATAAAAATAAATGTCAACTCAGATGATAATTAAAAATAAATAACACAACCAATTTATTCATAAAAATATGATTTAAGTGAAAACATGGTTATTATGAAATTATTATTAGAAATTAATCGAACCGGTTAACCACCATCGGCCACGATCGGTAGCGCCAAGTAAATTATCTACTGCGCCAGCCCGTCTGGCATAAGTAATATCAATGTTTCCTCGATCGTGCTGATAAGTCAGCCCTGCTCCATAACCTTGTAATAAAACATGATTAGATTGACCGATTCCTTTATTTGCCAGTAAAGAGCCTTGGGCGTAATCATAGAAAGCATGAGTACTGATTCCAGGATATAACGTAGTTAGATCCAGGCGTAATGCTGGGGATAGGGAAAAACCTCGGTCTACGCTAATCGTATTCACATCATAAGCTCGGACAATCGATGGACCACCTAGCGCCATTTTTTCCACGCCGTCCATATTCTGATGACTAAATTGCCCGGAGGCACGCAGACTAGCGCCAAAATAATCGTTGAGTCGCTGTAATCCCATACCCTGGGCTTCCCACTTCCAAAATTCCCCACGGTTAGGATTATCTTGCTGCGCATCCCTTAACTTTCCACGAGTTAATCCTGCACGATAGTTAAAAATATTAGGTTGTCCAAACCATCGGTGACGAAAGTCCCCATTGAGACTCAAACTTATAGAGTCTTGCTCACGGTGAGAAATGAAGGTCAATATTTTATCCCTCATCCACTTATAATCCCCCTGTACACCCAGAGATAAATTATTGCCCGCAGTACGGATAACCGGCCAAGAGCTATAAATCGAGAGCACATCAGCATTACTGTCGATAAAACCGGTAAATCTTCCCCCCGGCTGCGACTCAACCCGACTATAAGAAATACCGCCCCGTGCGCCTTGATAACCTAAGGGTAAATCATAGGCAATATTGCCCAGGATAGTTTTGGCATCATTGGAATCTTTATTTTGCAGGAACTGAGGAACATAGAGCACCATTCCCTGTAAGCGATCCGCCGATCCTGTTGGGTTATTAATGGTCATTCGAGCAAAAGTCCGGATGCGGCCGGAATAACGCCCCCCATGATTATCCATCATCAAACGTCCGCTAATCACTGGCTCTGATGCCACGCTCACGCTCAGCTGCGAGCTCCCTACCTGTTCACCCGGTGATAATATTGAAGTTAATGGCCCGATTCCTGGCTGATCCCCTAAGCGCAGCAGCGCGCTTTCCATTTGACTAATATCTTCAGGTTGCTTATTCCCTGCCTGTAGGAATTTATTTATCAAACTATCGCGCACGTTAGATTGATTGTTGTGTAGATGAATTTTCTCTAACTGCCCTTGCACCACCTGAATATAAACATGACCTTCAGTAATATCTTGTTCTGGCAAATAAGCAAAACTAAGAAGGTCGCCACTTTTGCGCATTATCCTTTCTATTTCCAATGGAATAGCCTGTAGCTGGGATAAGCTCATATTCTGATTCTGTCGCGCGGCTAATAGCGTATTTACTTGTTCCCGATAGCGCTCCGGTAAAGATTTCACACCTAGCGTTGCCACTCGCAGCATTTGCCCCGTGTCGCTTTTCGAATTGGATTTTTCGCGTTGGTCAATGACTGGTTTCTGCTGCACCCTCGTTGTTTCTTGGGACAATAGTTGTTCATTATCTTGTAAAATAGCCGCGCTACCTGTAACGACTCCTGATAAAGACGGGGTATTTGCCCAACTTTTCTGATTCAAACCTAATAACACGAAATAAAATAAAAAGTAATGAATAGAGTGAGTAATAAATCTATTATTTTCGCGCATGGGAGAATATCCAGTCATATTATAAGTTCCTTTTAAATGCGCATTATCACTCCTTGCATTCCAATTAATGACATTGATAGATATTAATCATATAAATATCCATACTAGATCATCAAAGTTAACAATGGATGCTTTGCGTTTTAATATTTAAATAAATAATATCATTTCAACGTAGCCACATCATTAACTCACTACTTAATGACAATTTCAATTAATTAACCGCAGCAAGCTTTAATTAAGAATATTCTGCACTAAAATATTTACTATATAAATATAAGCAATGAAACACAATGTAATACATATAAATAAAATTTGTATCATGAAATTAAACATGGGTTTTTGTTATGTATTTAAAAATAATTACCAGCATGATTCGGATGGGAAATAAAAATTAATAATATTATCAAATGAATAGGGTAGAAAAATAAAAAAATTGTAACAATCAAGTCAACTATATTCATCGCGATCTATACATAAATAGCTATAATGACTGACTTATCTTCGTGTAAGCGCAGATATTGGCACAGGTTAGCTATTGAACAAATAAATTATTTTAATTTGTTATAGTTACAACCCGTTATTTTGATCAAGGATATCGATGATGAAAACCCCTTTGCTATTACTCGCCGGTGGTTTACTGGTCACCAGTTTCAGTTCTCTGGCTATGTCACTGAATTATCAGGAAGTAGGCTACAACATTGAAGCACGAGGAGCCAAAGCGGTAGTAGCAGAACTGGCTAAATCCGGGCAACTGTCGGCGGTAGAAAATAATATCAAGCTGGGTGATGATAACTGGATTGCGATGGCGCCGAAGCTAGTAGAAGGTGGGAATCAGAAATTTGCGCAAGGCGTTAAATCAGCACTGTCTTCAGCCCTGATTTATAATCCAGCGGCGGTCTTGAAGGCCGTAGGCGATAGCCATTCGTTAACTTTGTCCGACGTCTGTACTGCTCCGACTGATGCAACAGATAGCACCGCCAAAATCAACTTCAAACAACGGGCTTCCAGAACTCTATCGACTATCAGAAATAGCGATATGATGACCACGCGGGATAGTTGCATCGCCGAATTGCAGAAGCTGTCTTAACGATCGGCTTTTGAGCCAGAAACAACAAGGGCGGCCTAAGCCGCCCTATAATAATACGCAGAACACTCGGATTATTATTTCACAACCCGTAATGCAGGCCGTCCACCCCGTGGAGGCTGCGGAGGCTCATCATCCGGTTTGCTGCTGTCCAGCTTTGCCTGAGTCTCATCGGTGACCAGCACCAGGCTTTCGCTCGGCGCGTTTTCTTCGTTCTGGTCATCCATCTCGGCAAAATAACCTTCTGCGTCGGCATCATAAGCCGCTTCAGGTTCAAACATCGTACCCGCGCCGTTTTCTCTGGCATAAATAGCCAGAACTGCGCCCATAGGTACAACAACCTGACGAGGTACACCGCCAAAACGGGCATTGAAACGGACATCTTCATTACCCAGTTCCAGATTACCCACCGCCCGCGGCGCGACATTCAATACAATTTGACCATCACGGGCAAATTCCATTGGAACCTCTACGTCGGGCAGCGTCACATCTACCACTAGATGCGGTGTAAGCTCGTTATCAATCAGCCAATCATAAAATGCGCGCAGCAGGTAAGGACGGCGCGGAGACATATCTGACATCTCCATAACCATTAACCTTGAATGCGCAAACGCATTTCGCGCTCAGGTTCAGTCAGCGAGGCCAGGAATGCATCACGTTCGAACACGCGAGTCATGTAGCCTTTCAATTCTTTTGAACCAGCGCCGCTCAGCTCAATACCCAGTTCAGGTAAACGCCACAGCAGCGGTGCCAGGTAACAGTCAACCAAGCTAAATTCTTCGCTCATGAAATAAGGCGTCTGACCAAAGATTGGAGCAATGGCCAACAGCTCTTCGCGCAGCTGGCGACGGGCTGATTCTGCTTCCTGACCGGTTTTTTGCTCGATTTTGTACATCAGTGAATACCAGTTTTTCTCGATACGCAGCATCATCAAACGGCTTTCACCACGGGCAACCGGATACACAGGCATTAATGGAGGATGCGGGAAGCGCTCATCAAGGTATTCCATGATGATACGGGATTCATACAGAGTCAGCTCGCGATCGACCAGCGTAGGTACCGTTTGGTACGGGTTGAGGTCAATCAGGTCCTGCGGCAGGTTATCCATCTCAACCTGCTCAATCTCAACGCTGACACCTTTCTCCGCCAGTACGATACGTACTTGATGGCTAAAAATGTCGGTCGGGCCAGAGAACAGCGTCATTACCGAACGTTTGTTGGCAGCGACAGCCATGAAAACCTCCAAGTTTATCTAGAAAACAGTGCGAATAGCCAACACAACGGTTGCTATCCTGAGTAGTTTTACCGCCAGTTCACTGTCTCGACCAATACGCCGTTAATAAGCCTTGGTCGAGATAATCATTCAGCCAGGGAGATAAACGGACGTCAGCAGCTCGGCGAACAGGCACAAAAGTGTGTGATAGTTTACCAGATTTTGCTTGTTTTGTGGGGATGGTGCAGTGATTTCATGGTGATTTGTCTGACGACTCGCAGTTTAGACCGCATAATCGCAGCCCCCAATAGGGATTACTCGAATTTTAGGCATAAAAAAACCCGGTGAGGCACCGGGTTTTTAGCATTAATATGATGCCGTAAAGGCAAAAAATTAACGTTTGGAGAACTGTGGACGACGACGTGCTTTACGCAGACCCACTTTCTTACGCTCAACTTCACGCGCATCACGCGTTACGAAGCCAGCTTTACGCAGTTCACCACGCAGAGACTCGTCATACTCCATCAGTGCACGGGTGATACCGTGACGGATAGCGCCAGCCTGACCAGAAATACCACCACCTTTAACAGTGATGTACAGGTCAAACTTACCAACCATATCTAACAGTACCAGAGGCTGCATAACGACCATGCGGCCAGTCTCGCGACCGAAGTACTGTTCGATGCTACGTTGGTTAATAACGATGTTACCGCTACCCGGCTTAATAAAGACGCGTGCGGAAGAACTTTTGCGGCGACCAGTGCCGTAGTATTGATTTTCAGCCATTGCCATAATCCCGATTAAATGTCCAGAACTTGCGGTTGCTGTGCCGCATGGGTGTGCTCAGTGCCCGCGTAAACTTTCAGTTTACGGAACATTGCACGACCCAGCGGGCCCTTCGGCAGCATGCCTTTAACCGCGATTTCAATCACACGCTCAGGACGGCGGGCAATCATCTCTTCAAAGGTCGCTTGTTTGATACCACCGATGTGACCGGTGTGATGGTAATAAATCTTGTCTGTACGCTTGTTGCCGGTTACAGCAACTTTATCTGCGTTCAGAACGATGATGTAATCACCAGTATCAACGTGCGGGGTGTATTCCGCTTTATGCTTGCCGCGCAGGCGACGAGCCAGTTCAGTAGCGAGGCGACCTAAGGTCTTACCGTTCGCGTCAACAACATACCAGTCGCGTTTTACGGTTTCTGGTTTAGCTGTGAAAGTTTTCATTAAAAGCTTACCCAATTATAAGTTACACGTTGGTGAACACCCAAACGCTCAAATCAACAGTTGAGGCTCACACGACCATCAAGTCCAGCAAACCTACCCCTTCGAATAGCCTATGCTGGCACTATAAAGTTTTTGGGAAAAAAACTTTATTGTAACGTGGGGTCGCAAGATTATAGAGAAGTCGGTTGCAAAGATCGAACTGTTTTTGGCGTGAGAAGCATAAAATTACAGGTGTTCAATCGGGCGATCAACGATCGCCCTGGCGCAGAATAGCATGTTTAACCAGCAATGTGCGAGCAACGACGTCAATATACTGCAACCTGACGTTTTACGGCAGATGGGGCAGTTTAAGGTACTCTTCGCTCTGCATCTCTTGTAGGCGCGATAAACAGCGTTGATACTCGAATTTTAAGCGTTCCCCCTGATAAATTTCAAACATCGATGCTTCTGCAGAGATAATTAACTTCACTCGACGTTCGTAAAACTCATCAACCAACGCTAAAAACCGGCGTGCAGCATTTTCTTCCTTTGCCGTCATCAGGCGCAAATTGTGAAGTAATACCGTGTGATACTCGCGGGACAGCGCTATGTAATCCAACTGACTGCGAGCTTCTTCACATAATGTATGGAAATCTACCGCCAGCACGCCATCAGCAGCGCTAATAGCTGCCAGCGGGCGATGATTAATCTCCAAAACCGGCTTTTCTTCCCCCACTTTCCCCGCCAGTTTAATAAACATCTGACGCATATTTTGTTCGGTTTGCGGGTTTAACGGCGTGAGATACAAGTGTGCCTGCGTGAGTGTCCGTAACCGATAATCAATACCGGCATCGACGTTCATCACTTCGCAATATTCTTTAATCAGGGCAATAGCGGGAATGAAGCGCGCTCGCTGTAAACCGTTTTGATAGAGATTGTCCGGCGGTATGTTAGAGGTGGCAATCAACGTGATACCGCGAGCAAACAGAGCCTGCAGCAGCGTAGCCAGCAGCATGGCGTCGGTGATATCCGAAACAAAGAATTCATCAAAGCACAACACATCGGTTTGAGCTTTAAATCCGTCGGCAATTATTTCCAGCGGATTTTCATGGCCTTGCAGTTCGGCCAATTCCTGATGAACCCGCAGCATAAAGCGATGAAAATGCAGCCGAAGCTTACGATCGCCGGGCAAACTGTGGAAAAACAGATCCATTAGCCAGGTTTTTCCGCGCCCAACGCCGCCCCACATATATAACCCCTGTACTGGGGGAGTGACCGCTAAAGCGTGGTTTCTTCCTAATAAACGACTCAGGCGACCACGCAGACCCAGCGTGGGTGTCGGCCGATTTGCCCGCTCACACAAAGCCAAATAAATCTGTTCCAGTTGCTCAACCGCTTGACGCTGAACCTCGTCGGGCTGATATTCTCCAGCGGCTAAAGCCTGCTGATAACGTGCTGTAGGTGTACTAGGTTGCATGTTTTTCAACAATCCCTGATAAAATATTTATCTGTTTTTCGCTGCGCTTTTATGCTGATTTATCTGGTAATCGACGCATTTAACGACGGTAATGCCATCGGAAAAAGTATGATAACCATAGGCAAAGTTGCATCAGGATTCCACTCTGACAAGGTTAACGGTTATAGTGGGTATTATTAGTGAAAAAGCCCTACCGAACAATGAAGTCAAAAAAGGAGTCATTATGACCTGGGAGTATGCGCTTATTGGATTAGTTGTTGGTATCGCCATCGGTGCGGTAGCCATGCGCTTTGGCAATCGTAAATTGCGTCAGCAGCAAGTGCTGCAAAACGAACTGGAAAAGAGCAAATCCGATCTGGAAGAATATCGTCAGGAGTTGGTTGGTCATTTCGCCCGCAGTGCGGAATTGCTGGACAATATGGCTCGTGACTATCGTCAGCTGTATCAGCACATGGCGAAAAGCTCGAATAACCTGCTGCCTGATTTACCAATGCAGGACAACCCGTTCCGCTACCGTTTGACCGAATCCGAAGCGGATAACGATCAGGCACCGGTAAAAATGCCGCCGCGCGATTATTCCGAAGGGGCGTCCGGTTTGCTGCGTCCTGAACATCAAACCCGCGATTAATCTGACCTATCAATATGTTGTCCAGATAGCGCACTCCCCCGCGCTATCTGGTTATCTTTAATTTACCCTTCTTTTACAGTTCTATACTTACCACTCCTTGAATCACCGACCCCCGATCCCTATATGATGGAATATCACGTGGTCGCTTCTGGCGGTAATCGCAGTAGCTTTTTGAAATAAGTGAATTTTTTACCGGTCCAACGGTCTTAGCTTTCAGTGGGCCTATGCCGCAATATCACTAATTCATTCACCGTTAGGTATTGAGAGAGTTTAATCCAATGAAAAAAAAGTCATTACTTCTTAGTGCACTAGCTATAAGCGTTGGCCTTAGCCTTGCCGCTGCACCGGCGGTTACCGCAGCCCCCTTGCCAATGGCCGTCGCCGGACAACCTTTGCCAAGCCTTGCACCAATGTTAGAAAAAGTCCTGCCAGCGGTAGTCAGTGTCCATGTGACCGGCACTCAAGCGCAGCAACAGCGTTTACCGGAAGAGTTTAAATTCTTCTTCGGCCCGAATGCGCCGATGAGCAAAGAAAGCATCCGACCGTTTGAAGGCCTGGGCTCAGGCGTGATTATTAACGCCGAGAAAGGCTATGTGCTGACTAATAATCACGTTATCAATAATGCAGATAAAATCCGCGTTCAGTTGAATGATGGCCGTGAATATGATGCCAAACTGCTGGGGCGCGATGAGCAAACCGATATTGCTCTGTTACAGATTACGGATGCCAAAAACCTGAAAGCGATTCCTATCGCAGATTCAGACAATCTGCGAGTTGGTGATTTCGCCGTTGCGGTCGGTAACCCATTCGGTTTAGGCCAGACTGCAACATCCGGTATTATTTCCGCTCTGGGCCGCAGTGGCCTGAATCTGGAAGGGCTGGAAAACTTTATTCAAACCGATGCTTCTATCAACCGGGGTAATTCCGGCGGCGCGCTGGTTAACCTGAACGGCGAACTTATCGGGATTAACACGGCCATTCTGGCTCCGGGCGGCGGTAACATCGGGATCGGCTTTGCCATTCCGAGCAATATGGCGCAAAACCTAAGCCAGCAACTGATTGAGTTTGGTGAAGTCAAACGCGGCGTTTTAGGTATTAAAGGCAGTGAAATGACCGCCGACATGGCCAAAGCCTTTAATATCGACGCGCAGCGTGGCGCATTCGTCAGCGAAGTTATGCCGAAATCTGCTGCGGCGAAAGCCGGTATTAAAGCCGGTGACGTATTGGTTTCTGTGGATGGCAAGCCAATTAACAGCTTCGCCGAGCTTCGCGCTAAAGTCGGAACGACCGGGCCGGGTAAAACCATCAAAGTTGGCTTACTGCGCGACGGCAAACCGCTGGAAGTCTCGGTAACGCTGGAAAACAGCAACCCGACCTCCACCAGCGCCGAAACCCTGTCTTCATCATTACAGGGTGCGTCTTTGAGCAACACCGAAATTAAAGGCGTAGGCAAAGGCGTTAAAGTCGATAACGTCGCTAAAGGTTCCCCAGCTGCACAGGCCGGGTTACAGAAAGATGATGTGATCATCGGTATCAACCGTCAGCAAACTAAAGATATCAGCGAGTTACGGAAAGCGCTGGCAACTAAACCTGCGGTGATGGCGTTGAATATCATCCGCGGCAACGAAACCATTTATCTATTATTACGTTAATTTGTAGAAAAATCGGACACAGCACAATGCTGTGTCCGGTTAACTCATGCTATTCTGCCATCACCTATCTTTCATGCCTTAAACCTCATGTTTATTAAGCTATTGCGATCCACCATTATTGGGCTGATTGTTGCCGGTATATTACTGGCTGCGCTGCCCGTTTTGCGTTCGCCCGGTTACCTGTTCGCCGGAAAAGCAGAGAGCACAGATAGTGAAGTTCCCGTTAGCTACAACCTTGGGGTGCGCAGAGCCGCGCCTGCGGTAGTCAATGTGTACAACCGCAGCATGGGTGCCACCGCTCAGGACGGTCTGGCCATTCGCACTCTGGGTTCTGGCGTGATCATGAGTGACAAGGGCTATATTCTTACCAACAAGCACGTGGTGAATAACGCTGAGCAGATTATTGTGGCTCTGCAAGATGGGCGCGTGTCCGAAGCCTTGCTGGTTGGCTCCGACAATATGACCGATCTGGCCGTGCTAAAAATCGATGCGGGCAATTTGCCGGTTATACCGATTAATAACCACAGAATCCCACATGTTGGCGATGTGGTTCTTGCCATAGGTAACCCTTATAACCTAGGGCAAACAATTACTCAGGGCATTATCAGCGCGACTGGACGCATAGGTTTAAGCTCATCCGGTCGACAAAACTTCCTGCAAACTGATGCATCGATCAATCAGGGAAACTCGGGGGGCGCGCTGGTCAACTCTCTCGGCGAATTGGTGGGAATTAATACGTTATCTTTCGATAAAAGTAACAATGGCGAAACGCCGGAAGGCATTGGCTTCGCAATTCCTACCGTTTTAGCCACTAAAGTAATGGAAAAACTGATTCGCGATGGGCGAGTCATTCGTGGCTTTATCGGCATTACCGGCGGCGATTATCCGCCGTTCCACGCCAATACCCGCAATGCTTCCTCTAATCTGGAGCGCATTCACGGTATTAAAGTGAATCAGGTTTCGCCTAACGGCCCAGCGGCGGCGGCAAATATGCAGGTCGGTGATATTATCCTTAGTGTGAATAACAAACCGGCAATCTCTGCAGTAGAAACCATGGATCAGGTAGCCGAAGTCCGTCCTGGCACCACTATTCCCGTGGTTATTCTGCGCAATGGCGAACAAATCACCCTGAACTTAACTATCAGTGAATATCCAGACAGCTGATGGGATGAAATAATCTGAGTTACAGGCAAAAAAAGCCGGCCAGTTGAGAAACCTGACCGGCTTTTTTATATCTGGGTTCGGTTAAATCTGGCATGACTACATACCTGCCAGATTAAATCTCAGTTAGCTAAGCCGCAGCAAAGCTTACTCCCCTTGCACTCGTTCGATGTTGGCACCCAACGCACGCAGTTTGTCTTCAATACGCTCGTATCCGCGATCGATGTGATAGATACGGTCAACGATAGTTACGCCATCAGCGATACAACCCGCCAATACCAAGCTGGCTGAAGCCCGCAGGTCTGTTGCCATAACCTGCGCGCCAGAGAGCTGTTTAACGCCATGGCAAATCACGGTGTTGCTTTCTATTTCTGCACGAGCGCCCATACGAATCAATTCCGGAACGTGCATAAAGCGGTTTTCGAAGATAGTTTCGGTAATCACGCCAGTACCTTCGGCAACCAGATTCAGCAGGCTGAACTGCGCTTGCATATCCGTCGGGAAACCTGGATGCGGCGAGGTACGCAAAGTCACGGCCTTAGGACGTTCACCGTGCATATCCAGACTAATCCAGTCCTCACCTACTTCAATATCCGCGCCGGCTTCACGCAGTTTCGCCAATACCGCATCCAGAGTATCCGGACGGGTTTTGCGACACACAACTTTACCGCCAGAAATCGCCGCAGCCACCAGGAAAGTACCGGTTTCGATACGATCCGGCAGTACGCGATAAACGCCGCCGCCCAAACGCGCCACGCCTTCGATTGTGATGCGGTCAGTGCCTGCGCCGGTAATTTTTGCACCCAACGTGTTCAGGAAGTTCGCAGTATCGACGATTTCCGGTTCGCGGGCTGCGTTTTCAATAATCGTGGTGCCTTCAGCCAGTGTCGCCGCACTCATAATGGTGACGGTCGCGCCAACGCTGACCTTATCCATAACGATGTGAGCGCCTTTCAGGCGACCGTCAACGGAGGCTTTAACGTAGCCTTCTTCCAGTTTGATTTCAGCGCCAAGCTGTTCCAAACCAGAGATATGCAGGTCAACCGGACGAGCACCGATAGCGCAGCCGCCTGGTAAAGAAACCTGACCGCGACCAAAACGCGCAACCAAAGGCCCTAACGCCCAAATGGAGGCGCGCATGGTTTTCACCAGATCGTAAGGCGCGCAGAATACATCAACCCCGCTGGCATCAACAAAAATCGAGCCATTACGCTCAATTTTAGTACCCAGTTGGCTCAGTAATTTAATAGTGGTATCGATGTCCTTCAGATGAGGAACATTCTGTAATTCCACCGGTTCTTCGGCCAACAACGCGGCAAACATAATTGGCAGGGCAGCGTTTTTAGCGCCGGAAATAGTGACTTCACCACTTAGGCGAGTCCGCCCCTGCACACGAAATTTCTCCATTTGACTACTCTCTGTTGTCAGATTCGATGTCGCTGTTCGCCGTAGCCAACAGCATTAAAAGCCGTTAAGTTTGCGATCCCGCTGCCACTCTTGAGGCGTATAAGCTTTGATCGATAAAGCATGAATGCGGTTATCAGCGATGTATTCCATCAAAGGCGCATACACAGCCTGCTGTTTCTTCACGCGGCTCATATCGGCAAATAACTCACCGACAGCAATCACCTGAAAATGACTACCGTCGCCGGTCACGTGTGCTTCCTGTAGTGCCAATGCGTTCATCAGCACATCTTTAATTTCGTTGGTATCCATAATATTCATTCTATTTTCAGAGGATCATAATCAGTCAAACATAGTAGATGAATACGGCGAGCTCTTAAACTAAAGAAAAGCCCCTGTGTCGTAAGTTACGTACAGGGGCCAGAATGCCGTTATGCTCAACTAAGGTCGTGCGACGCGCTAAGTTGCCGCCGTGACTGGAATTATTTCCTGTAAATTGTATAACGTAATCAGCGTCGCCAAACGATCGCTGACGCCTGAAATTTTCAGCTCGACGCCTCGCTGATGCAACGCTTCACGTAAATGAACCAGCAACGCCAAACCTGAAGAGTCAACACGCTGTAACTGCGCCACATTCAGGCAAGTTTTATCCGCCAGCAAAGCGTTCCGCTGCTGCCACAGTGGCAGCAAGGTTTCACGATCCAGATCCCCAATCAGCCACAGCGTGCTGCCTTGGGATTCCCAGCGAAGCTCATCTGCCATAATTATTTTTGATCCAACGTAATAGGCTGTTTGGCGGCGATTAACAATTGCTTAGTCAAACCGTCTACACCCTGAGTGCGCAAAATCGATGCCCATTCATTCTGCTTGGTGCTGATCATGCTGACGCCTTCCGCAATCATGTCAAAGGCTTGCCAGTGACCAGTTTGACTATTTTTACGCCATTGGAAATCCAAACGCACCGGAGGTCGTCCATTGGGGTCCAAAATGGTGACGCGGATAGCGATAATATTAGCATCACCCAGCGGGTGTTCTGGCGCAATTTGGTAAGTTTGACCGTGATATAAAGCCAATGCCTGGCCGTAGGCCTGTTCCAGATATTGGCCAAAAGCGTTGAAATAGGCTTCGCGCTGAGCTGGCGTGGCGCTTTTGTAATAAGTGCCTAGCACTAAGGCTCCGGCGTATTTAATCTGCACGAACGGCATCAGTTCTTCATGAACGATGGTGCGCAGATAATCTGGATTCTGCTTAATTTTAGGCTGTTCGTTTTTCAGACGAGTGAAAGTTTTTTGCGCTGCATCGTCCATCAGACGATAAGGGTTGGTTTGATCCACGGCATTTGCCAACGGTGCCACCACCAACAGTGCGACCATTAATAAACGTTTAAACATTCAAATGCCCTCTTAATGAATTTGAGCCGCGGGAGGAGTAGAACCCCCTGCCGGTGCAGTTTCAGGTGTTTCCTGATTATTACCGCCGCTTTTGTACAGGAACTGGCCGATTAAATCTTCCAGAACCAATGCAGATTTGGTGTCCTGAATGGTGCCACCCTCTTTCAAAATACTGGTGCCCATTTCCGGATCTTCAAAACCCACGTTTAACGCCAGATATTGTTCGCCCAATAAACCTGAGGTACGAATCGCTAAAGAGCTGGTATCAGGAATTCGGTTATATTGATCCTCTATATCAATCGCAACTCGCGGACTGTAATTTTTGGTATCAAGAGTAATATCGGCCACCCGTCCTACCACTACACCACCAATTTTAACCGGTGAACTGGCTTTCAGGCCGCCAATATTATCAAAAGTGGCATATATCCGGTAAGTAGGCTGATTGCCAACAGATTTAATATCCGCCACTTTCAGGCATAAAAAGATGATTGCCGCTAAGGCAATCACGATAAATAGGCCCACCCAGACTTCAGTTTTCTTCGTTTGCATCGACTCAATTCCCAAACATCAGTGCTGTCAGCACAAAATCTAATCCCAGTACCGCCAGTGATGAATGCACCACGGTACGGGTCGTTGCCCGGCTAATCCCTTCTGATGTTGGGATTGCATCATACCCATTGAACAGCGCAATCCAGGTCACGGTAATGGCAAATACCAGACTCTTGATCAGGCAATTCAGTAAATCTGTACGCCAATCAACCGCGCCCTGCATGGCTGACCAGAAGAAGCCGCTATCGATACCTTTCCAGTCCACGCCAACCACGGAGCCACCCCAGATACCGACTGCGACAAAAATTGCCGTCAGCAGAGGCATACTGATTAAACCGGCCCAAAAGCGGGGCGCAACAACCCGGCGCAATGGATCGATAGCCATCATTTCCAGACTGGAGATTTGCTCGGTGGCTTTCATCAGGCCGATTTCTGCGGTCAGCGCAGAACCGGCTCGCCCGGCGAACAATAACGCCGTCACCACCGGTCCTAGCTCACGTAGCAAGGACAGTGAGACCATCATGCCCAGACTGGCTTCTGCGCTATAGGTGGTCAGAATCAGATAGCCTTGCAAGCCCAGCACCATGCCGATAAAGAGGCCAGAAACGACAATAATCAGCAGGGATTGTACCCCCACGCTATAAAGCTGCTTTACCAGTAGCGGTAACTGCTTGCGCGGTTGCGGGCAACCAATTATGGCGTTGAACAACATCAATCCCGCTCGCCCGAACGTAGCGCAAATATTAATACCTTTGCGGCCTACGGACGCTAACGTCTGTACTAACATGAACACTCCATCAGCCTAATAGCTCGGTTTTATAATCGCCCGCCGGGAAACGGAATGGTACCGGCCCGTCAGCGATGCCATCCAGGAATTGACGCACCCGAGGATCGCTATTGGTTTGTAACTGCTTCGGCGTTCCTTCAGCAATAACATGCTGATCGGCAACGATATAGGCATAATCCGCGATGCTAAGCACTTCTGGCACATCGTGAGAAACCACGACGCAGGTTACGCCCAACGCATGATTCAGCTCATCAATCAGCTTAACCAATACCCCCATAGTGATTGGGTCCTGCCCGACAAAAGGCTCATCAAACATGATGAGTTCAGGATCCAATGCAATAGCCCGCGCCAGCGCCGCACGACGAGCCATACCGCCCGAAAGCTCGGCCGGCATAAGATTTGCCGCACCGCGCAGCCCCACGGCTTCCAGCTTCATCATCACCGTGCTGTGTAGCAGTTCTTCCGGTAGATGACCATGTTCGCGCAGCGGAAAAGCCACGTTTTCAAACACCGTCAAATCGGTAAACAAAGCTCCAGACTGGAACAACATGCTCATTTTTTTACGCACGTCATACAGGCGATGTCTGGAAAGTGATGGAATATTATCGCCATCAAACCAGATTTCACCGGCGTCCGGAGTTAGCTGCCCGCCAATCAAACGCAGCAGCGTGGTTTTTCCTATACCCGACGGCCCCATAATAGCGGTGACTTTGCCCTTAGGTACGGTCATGTTGATATCTGTAAAAATAGGGCGCTCTCCGCGGGTAAAACTCATCCTACGGATCTCAATCAGATTAGACACCGGCTGATTCATGCTTATTTATCCCTTCAGGCCGTTTATTACCTATTTAACCGCCAATGCTACAGTAAATGGAGTCAATAGGTGTAACGCGTAGCATTCTTACAACTTATTTGCGCTTTTTCGTAGCCAAAGTGGCCATAAGTTTTACTTTTCCGACGCCCACAGTCAAAATTAGTGCATTAAGAGAATGAGAGCGAAAGCTCAAACAAATGCCCTTTCGCCAACGGACCGGGGATTATACCCAATAAGGACTCTGCATGTTTCTTGCGATAGCATTATTAATCGTTGGCTTGGTTTTATTGGTGTACGGCGCGGATCGCCTGGTGTACGGCGCCGCCGTTTTGTCCCGCTCGTTAGGTGTTCCACCGTTAATTATCGGTATGACCATTGTCGGCATCGGCACCTCTCTACCTGAATTGATTGTTTCAGTTACGGCCGCACTCAATAACCAAACCGATATGGCCGTGGGTAACGTTATCGGCTCAAACATTACCAATTTGCTGCTGATTATTGGCGGAGCCGCGTTTATTCGCCCGCTGACGGTAAGATCAGAAATTCTGCAACGAGAACTCCCGTTAATGTTGGTGGTCACTGTTCTGTGCGGCTTTGTGCTATCTAACAATTATCTTAGCCAATGGGATGGGGTTATTTTACTGACTGCCGCCGCCGCTTTTATCACCCTGATGTTGAAGATTGCCCGTCTGGCGCACAATGAAGGTAACGATATTCTTACCCGCGAGCAATTATCAGAATTGCCTCAGGACAGCAGTAATACCGTGGCCTGTCTGTGGCTGGTGCTGGCGTTTATTATATTACCGCTTTCCGCCAAAATTGTGGTTGATAATGCCACGGTGATTGCCCGCTTCTTTGGGCTGAGTGAGTTAGTCATTGGTTTAACAGTGATTGCCATCGGCACCAGCCTGCCAGAATTGGCGACTTCTATAGCCGGCGCACTAAAAGGCGAGGATGATATGGCCATCGGTAATATCATCGGCTCCAATATTTTTAATATCGTGATCGTATTGGGCGTACCGGCGTTATTGTCTCCGGGTGCAATTAATCCGGAAGCTTTCCAGCGAGATTACTGGGTAATGCTGGTTGTAAGCGTCATATTTACCCTACTTTGCCTTGGGCGAAAACAACGAATCGGTCATCTGGCCGGCGCTCTGTTATTATGTGGCTTTATCGCGTACCTTGCGGTGCTATTTTTCGCCCCTTTCAGCGCAGTATTATAAAACGAGCGGGAACTGAGTATGTCGAACGTTGCTTTGCATCCGGATGTAGATTTTCAACAGGCCGGTAAACAGGTATTACAGATCGAACGTGATGGCCTGGCCGAACTTGATCAATATATTAATGAAGATTTCGCTCGCGCCTGCGAGAAAATGTTCCATTGTCAGGGCAAGATCGTCGTGATGGGCATGGGGAAATCTGGCCACATCGGTTGCAAAATTGCGGCCACCTTCGCCAGTACCGGTTCACCGGCCTTCTTTGTACATCCGGGGGAAGCTAGCCACGGCGATTTGGGAATGGTAACACCGCAGGATATCGTGCTGGCCATTTCTAATTCCGGCGAATCCAACGAGATTCTGGCATTGATTCCGGTGTTGAAACGTCAACGCATTCCATTGATCTGTATGACGAACAATCCAAACAGCACCATGGGCAAGGCCGCAGATATTCATTTATGCATCAAAGTGCCGCAGGAAGCCTGCCCACTGGGTCTGGCGCCAACCACCAGCACTACCGCGACCTTGGTGATGGGCGATGCATTAGCCGTCGCGCTGCTGAAAGCCCGTGGCTTTACTCAGGAAGACTTCGCGCTGTCCCATCCCGGCGGCGCACTGGGGCGTAAACTACTCTTGCGCATCAGCGATATCATGCACACTGGCGATGATATTCCCCACGTCAGTCCCGATGCTTCGCTGCGTGATGCATTATTAGAGATCACTCGGAAGAATCTTGGTTTAACCGTTATCTGTAACGACTTGATGAAGATCGAGGGTATCTTTACCGACGGCGACTTACGCCGCGTATTTGATATGGGTATCGACCTGAATAACGCCAAAATTGCCGATGTAATGACCCGCGGCGGCGTTCGGGTACGCCCGAATATTCTGGCGGTTGATGCGCTAAATCTGATGGAATCACGTCATATCACCGCGCTATTAGTGGCTGACGGTGACCAATTATTGGGCGTGGTTCATATGCATGACATGCTGAGAGCAGGCGTCGTATAAAGGATATGGAATGAGTAACACTGAGTATGCGGACACTTGCTACGGGCCGGTAACCGCAGATGTAATGCAAAGAGCGGCCAAAATCCGGCTGCTGATTTGCGACGTGGACGGCGTGATGTCCGACGGCCTGATTTTTATGGGCAACGATGGCGAAGAGCTGAAAAGCTTTAATGTCCGCGATGGTTATGGCATCCGCTGCCTGCTCACCTCTGGGATTGAAGTGGCCATTATCACCGGCCGTTCAGCAAAGTTACTGGAAGACCGAGCTAAAACCTTGGGGATTACTCATCTTTACCAAGGGCAACCCAATAAGCTTTTGGCCTATGGTGAACTGTTAGATACACTCTCCTGTCAGCCTGAGGAAGTCGCGTACATCGGTGACGACCTGATTGACTGGCCGGTGATGGCACAGGTTGGTTTATCCGTAGCGGTGGCAGATGCCCACCCTCTGCTGCTACCTAAAGCACATTATGTTACGCGGATAAACGGCGGGCGCGGTGCAGTGCGTGAATTATGCGATTTAATACTGCTTGCGCAGGATAAGCTGGAAGGTGCCGAAGGGTTGTCGATATGAGTAAAACAAAATTTTGGATCACGCTAATACTGGCGTTGATTACGCTGTCGCTGATTGGCTGGAACTTTTCCGGATTTAATCAGAAAGATCAGAATATTCCAGTCGACGATAATGAACCGACCTACCAAAGTCAGCATACGGTGACGGTAGTTTATAATCCGGTCGGTAAACTCAATTACAAACTGGTGGCGGAAGATGTTAAAAATTACACCACCAAAGAGGTGACCTGGTTTACCAAACCGGTCATGACCATGTTTGATGAAAATGCCGTAGCGACTTGGTCAGTCCGCGCCGATCGCGCCAAACTGACCGATGACAGAATGCTGTATTTATACGGTAATGTGGTCGTGGACAGTTTAACCACCACTTCGCAATTGCAGAAAATCAAAACCGATAATGCGCAGGTTAATTTGATCACTCAGGATGTATCCTCAGACGATGAAGTTACCCTTTATGGCATTGGGTTTACATCTAACGGCATGAAAATGCGTGGGAATTTGCGGAACAAAACCGCCGAGCTGATTGAAAAGGTTAAAACCTATTATGAAATCCAAAAATAAAATGCGTCACCTCCTGATTGCCAGCTCGCTTTTGGTCGCAAGCGTTCCGGCTCTGGCATTAACCGGCGATACCGATCAGCCAATTAATATTACGTCGGATAAACAAGCTCTGGACATGACCGGTAATACCGCCACTTTCACGGACAATGTGATCGTGAAGCAAGGTAGTATCGAAATTAAAGCCGATAAAATGGTTATTACTCGTCCCGGCGGCGATCAAAGTAAAACGGTGATCGAAGGTTTTGGTAATCCGGTGACTTTCTATCAAATGCAGGACAACGGGAAACCGGTAAAAGGCCACGGCCAGAAACTGCGTTATGAAGTGGCCAAAGAATTCGTTATTTTGACCGGTAATGCCTATCTGGAACAGCTGGATAGCAATATCAAAGGTGACAAAATCACCTACCTGGTGAAAGAGCAGCAAATGGAAGCCTTCAGTGATAAAGGCAAGCGAGTCACCACCGTGCTATTACCATCCCAGTTACAAGACAAAGGCCCAAACGCTAACGGCCAAAAGAAGAGTAAGTAAAAACTTATGGCAACATTAATCGCAGAAAAGCTGGCTAAGGCTTACAAAGGCCGTAAAGTGGTCGAAGACGTTAGCCTGAAAGTGAATTCCGGTGAGATCGTTGGCCTGCTGGGCCCAAACGGTGCCGGTAAAACCACCACTTTCTATATGGTTGTCGGTATCGTTCAACGGGACGCCGGGCGTATCGTGATTGATGAAGAAGATATCAGTCTGCTGCCGTTGCATGAACGCGCTCGTCGCGGGATTGGCTATCTGCCGCAGGAGGCCTCTATCTTCCGCCGCCTGAGCGTCTATAACAACCTGATGGCCGTGCTGGAAATTCGCAACGACTTGTCCGGCGAACAACGTAAAGAGCGTGCTGAAGAGCTGATGGAAGAATTTCATATCACCCATCTGCGCGACAGCCTAGGGCAATCTCTTTCCGGTGGTGAACGTCGCCGTGTGGAAATCGCCCGCGCGCTGGCAGCTAATCCAAAATTCATCCTGCTGGATGAGCCTTTTGCCGGCGTCGATCCTATTTCCGTGATTGATATCAAGAAGATTATCGAGCATCTGCGTGACAGTGGCCTTGGCGTACTGATTACCGACCATAACGTGCGGGAAACGCTGGACGTTTGTGAACGAGCCTATATCGTCAGCCAGGGGCACTTAATCGCCCACGGCACGCCGCAAGAAATTCTGGCGGATGAGCAGGTTAAGCGCGTCTATTTAGGCGAAGAATTCCGCCTTTGATGTTTGTTTTTTTGGTTCGTGATTCACTAAGGGAAATCGCCGTAATCCTATGAAGCAAGGTTTGCAACTCAGGTTCAGCCAACAGCTGGCCATGACCCCCCAACTCCAACAGGCTATCCGTTTGTTGCAGCTCTCTACGCTTGAGCTTCAGCAGGAGATTCAGTTGGCGCTGGAAAGCAACCCGCTGCTTGAGCAAACGGATGTCCACGAAGAAGTCGACGCCAAAGAGGTTGAGGAGCGGGACGATCTGGATACCCGCGAAGCCCTTGAACAAAAGGATATGCCGGAAGAACTGCCGTTAGACGCGACTTGGGATGAAATTTATACCGCCGGTACGCCTTCAGGTATGGGTAATGATTACAGCGACGATGAACTGCCGGTTTATCAGGGTGAAACGACCCAGTCTCTGCAAGATTACCTGATGTGGCAGGTGGAACTGACGCCGTTTTCCGATACCGATAGCGCCATCGCGACCTCCATCGTCGATGCGGTGGATAACACTGGCTATCTCACCGTGCCGCTGGAAGATATTCTGGAAAGCATGGGTGATGAAAGCCTGACGCTAGAAGAAGTGGAAGCGGTGCTAAAGCGCATCCAGCATTTTGATCCTATTGGCGTAGCGGCGCGCAATCTACGGGAATGTCTGTTGGTTCAGCTCTCTCAGTATGCAAAAGAGACGCCTTATCTGAACGAAGCCAAGTTGATCGTCAGCGATTATCTGGATTTGTTAGGTAACCATGATTTCCGCACGATGATCCGCTTAAGTCGCTTAAAAGAAGATACACTTAAAGAAGCGATCGCGCTGATTCAGTCTTTGGATCCGCGCCCCGGCCAGTCGATCAATACCGGTGAGTCCGAGTATGTGATTCCTGACGTTCTGGTACGCAAAGAACGCAGCGGTTGGACGGTAGAACTGAACGCGGACAGCATTCCGCGCCTGAAAATCAATCAGCAGTATGCCGCCATGGGTGGCAGCGCGCGTAATGACAGCGACGGTCAGTTTATTCGCAGTAATCTGCAAGAGGCAAAATGGCTGATTAAAAGCCTGGAAAGCCGCAACGAAACGCTGCTTAAAGTAGCGCGTTGTATTGTCGAACAGCAGATTGAGTTCTTTGAAAACGGTGAAGAACATATGAAACCCATGGTACTGGCGGATATCGCGCAGGCCGTGGATATGCATGAATCGACGATTTCCCGCGTGACTACGCAGAAGTTCCTGCACAGCCCACGGGGTATTTTCGAGCTAAAGTATTTTTTCTCCAGCCATGTGAATACCGAAAGCGGAGGCGAAGCCTCTTCTACGGCGATCCGGGCATTGGTGAAGAAGTTGGTGGCGGCAGAAAACCCTGCCAAACCACTGAGCGACAGCAAGCTAACCACCCTGCTTTGCGAGCAAGGCATTATGGTGGCGCGGCGAACCGTTGCGAAATACCGAGAGTCGTTATCCATCCCGCCGTCCAATCAACGTAAACAGTTGGTTTGACCCGAACAGAGAAGGAAGACACTATGCAGCTCAACATTACCGGACATCACGTCGAGATAACCGAACCTTTACGCGAATTTGTTACCACGAAATTTGCCAAACTTGAGCAATACTTCGATCGTATTAATCAGGTCTATGTGGTTTTAAGCTTGGAGAAAGTGCAACAAATAGCGGAAGCGACAGTCCATGTGAATGGAGGAGAGTTGCATGCAACCTCGGAACACCAGGATATGTATGCGGCCATTGACGGTCTGATCGATAAATTAGCCCGTCAATTAAACAAACATAAAGATAAATTAAAGCAACATTAAGAACATGATGACCGCCAGACTTATATGCCATACAGATTTCAGGATACAGGAAGGCCGCAAACCAAAGAAACTCATAAACTTACATCACTAAGTGATTGGGTGAATGATAGCAGCCAACACCAAGTAGTTTGAAAAATAACGGATATATAGTCTAAAGGGAAAGGTTCTTCACTCACTGTAGCCAGTCGCGCTACATTACCTGAGTCGGCGACATGGATTGACCAGCCGCCGACATCAGGAGTGAAACAGCGCTTAAGTGAAAGATGAGATGACCAACGATTTAGCCATGCAATTAGACTCGGTATTAAATATCGAGTGCACCAAAAGCTCCGTTCACTGCTCGAGTAAAAAACGGGCACTGGAAATCATCAGCGAGCTTGCTGCCAAGCAGCTTAACTTGCCGTCACAGGTCGTTTTCGACGCTGTGCTAACCCGCGAACGTATGGGCAGTACCGGTATTGGTAATGGCATCGCCATTCCTCACGGCAAGTTAGAGGAAGACACGCTGCGTGCCGTCGGCGTTTTCATTCGTCTGGATCAACCTATCGCTTTTGATGCTATTGATAATCAGCCGGTTGACCTGTTATTTGCCTTGCTGGTTCCAGCCGATCAATGTAAAACCCACCTACATACTTTATCTTTAGTCGCTAAACGATTAGCAGATAAAACAGTGTGTCGACGTTTACGAGCGGCACAAAGTGATGATGAGCTGTATCAAATCATTACAGAAGTTCCGGCTGAAACTCAATGATAAAGCTAGCTTTTCTGCCGTAACGCTCTTATTTTACCAGTGATGGATTCCGGCCTGTAAGCCGGAATAAAAGTTTCTAATTGTGGCGCATAACGCCATTGAGATACCTAGGGGAGTTGCCACATGGTGCTGATGATTGTCAGCGGCCGTTCCGGTTCAGGGAAGTCTGTTGCCTTACGTGCCCTTGAAGATATGGGCTTTTATTGCGTCGACAACTTGCCCGTTGTGCTATTGCCACAGCTGGCGCAAACGCTCGCTGACCTGAACATCTCCGCTGCGGTAAGTATTGATGTCCGCAATATGCCGGAATCTCCGGAGGTATTCGAACATGCCATGGCTCAGTTGCCGGACACGTTCTCACCGCAGCTGCTGTTTTTGGATGCCGATCGCAATACCTTGATTCGCCGCTACAGCGATACTCGCCGCCTGCATCCTCTCTCCAATAAGAATCTGTCGTTGGAAAGCGCTATCGATGAAGAAAGCGCCCTGCTGGAGCCACTGCGCTCGCGCGCCGATCTGATTATCGATACCTCGGAAATGTCGGTGCATGAACTGGCCGAAATGCTACGTACTCGCCTACTCGGGAAACGTGAGCGTGAATTGACGATAGTATTTGAGTCATTCGGCTTCAAACACGGCTTACCTATTGATGCAGACTATGTTTTCGACGTTCGTTTCCTGCCTAACCCGCACTGGGATCCAAAACTGCGCCCGATGACCGGTTTGGATCGCCCCGTTGCCGCCTTCCTCGATCGCCATACGGAAGTGCACAATTTTATCTATCAAACCCGCAGCTATCTCGAGCAGTGGCTGCCGATGCTGGAAACCAATAACCGCAGCTATCTAACGGTCGCTATTGGCTGCACCGGTGGTAAACACCGTTCAGTTTATGTTGCTGAACAGCTTGCCGACTATTTCCGCTCCCGTGGCAAAAACGTTCAGTCTCGTCATCGTACGCTGGAAAAACGTAAATAATGACCGTCAAACAGACCGTTGAGATCAAAAACAAGCTGGGCATGCACGCCAGACCGGCGATGAAATTGTTCGAACTGGTGCAAAGTTTTGACGCAGAGGTCATGCTACGCAATGACAGCGGGACAGAAGCCGAAGCCAGCAGCGTGATTGCGCTGCTGATGCTGGATTCTGCCAAAGGCCGCCAGATTGAGGTGGAAGCCACCGGGCCAGACGAAGTGTCTGCGTTGGCCGCAGTGATCGAACTGTTTAATTCCGGCTTCGATGAAGATTGATATCGGCTATTTATGCGCGATATCAGCCTTTGGTTAAAAGAGTATTTGGCTCTTTGCTGGCGTCATCGGCTGGAGCCTTCGGTTTCACCGCCTGATTTTACTCACTTCTGAATGTTTTTTACTCTTCGAGATATCTTCGCCCTGATTAATTTATCCTCGGCCCTGGTCACTCTCTTCCTCCCGCTTAACCGCCGTCGCAAAACCGCTGCGTAATAAAACCCGCTGGGTAATCGTTTGCTAATTGCAAAAAATGCACGGTTTACCCCTTGCAGAGAACGCAGGCACGAGTATAATTCGCCACAATTTGCCGGGAGAATCCATGAAAAACAGCGAGCGTTTTGTTGAATATCATCAGATTGAAAATCGACAAAATCGTCTGCCAATTGGCGGTCAGCTGCCGTGGTTTCTGCCGTTGCCAAACCGATCTTATCAGGCCCCTCGTTGAGGGGCTTTTTTTTGCCCGCCAAACGGACGGCGATGTCGAATGCCAGGCAAATAGATTCAGGATTTTATATTCACGCTGATTTTATATTTACTCTGATTTTACATTCACGCTAAAGACACACCAGGGGCAGCCCCATGCCACGGGCTAGCACAGAGGAGAGCGAAACATGGCCAATCCGTTGTATCAAAAACACATTATTTCAATTAACGATCTCAGCCGCGAAGAACTGGAACTGGTACTTCGCACCGCCGCCAGCCTGAAAAGCCATCCGCAGCCTGAATTGTTAAAGCATAAAGTGATCGCCAGCTGTTTCTTCGAAGCCTCCACGCGCACTCGTCTGTCCTTTGAAACCGCCATCCACCGCCTGGGTGCCTCCGTCGTGGGTTTTTCCGATAGCAGCAATACTTCGTTAGGCAAGAAAGGGGAAACGCTGGCAGATACCCTCTCCGTTATCAGCACCTACGTTGATGCCATTGTGATGCGCCATCCTCAGGAAGGTGCCGCACGTTTGGGCGCAGAATTCTCCGGCAATGTACCGGTACTGAACGCCGGTGATGGTGCTAACCAGCACCCAACCCAAACCCTGCTGGATCTGTTTACCATTCAGGAAACTCAGGGGCGTCTGGATAATATTAATATCGCGATGGTCGGCGATCTGAAATATGGCCGCACCGTGCATTCACTAACGCAGGCGCTGGCGAAATTTAACGGTAACCGCTTCTTCTTTATCGCCCCAGATGCGTTGGCGATGCCCACTTACATTTTGAAAATGCTGGAAGAAAAAGGCATTCAATACAGCCTGCATGCCAGCATCGAAGAAGTGGTTCCAGAACTGGATATTCTGTATATGACCCGGGTGCAAAAAGAGCGTCTGGACCCATCCGAATATGCCAACGTGAAGGCGCAGTTTGTGCTGCGGGCGGCCGATCTGGCCGACGCGCGCGATCATCTGAAAGTTCTCCACCCGCTGCCGCGTATTGATGAAATCACTACCGATGTAGATAAAACGCCGTATGCCTACTATTTCCAGCAGGCCGGTAACGGAATTTTTGCGCGTCAGGCGCTGTTGGCTCTGGTTTTAAACGCTGAATTGGCTCTTTAAGGGGAAAGGTATGACTCAGGATTACAAACTACAGGTAGAAGCGATCAAATGTGGCACGGTCATTGACCATATTCCAGCACAAATCGGCTTTAAGCTACTGTCTCTGTTCAAACTGACCGCGACCGATCAGCGTATTACCATTGGCCTGAACCTGCCGTCCAATCAACTCGGCCGCAAAGATCTGATCAAGATCGAGAACACTTTCCTGACCGAGCAACAGGCAAACCAACTGGCAATGTATGCGCCACACGCCACGGTTAACCGCATCGATAATTACAATGTGGTGAAGAAGCTGACCCTTAGCCTGCCAGATCGTATTGACGGCGTGCTGACCTGCCCGAACGGTAACTGCATTAGCCGTAACGAACCGGTCGATTCCAGTTTCCAGGTAAAAGCTCTGCGAGATGAAGTGTTGCTGAAGTGCAAATACTGTGAGAAAGAGTTCGACCATCAGGTGGTGATGCAGGCCGATTAATCCGGGAAGACTCGCTGTCTCCGCCGCGACTTACTCAGCGGCGGACACTGTGAACTACCGCAATCATTTTATTTCCTTAGGTTGCCGTAATTCCCCTCCGCCCTATAATAGCGGTGATTACAGAGTATCCCTTTCCGCTTTACGTAAACCAGGAGTCAACATGTCACGTATTATCAGCACTGAGCTTGCCCCCGCAGCGATTGGTCCTTATGTTCAAGGTGTCGATCTGGGCAGCATGATCATCACTTCCGGCCAAATCCCGGTTGACCCAAAAACCGGCGCAGTTGCCGAAGACGTTTCAGCTCAGGCACGTCAATCCCTCGAAAACGTGAAAGCCATTGTCGAAGCAGCAGGCCTGAAAGTTGCAGATATCGTCAAAACTACGGTATTCGTGAAAGACTTAAACGATTTCAGCACGGTCAACGCGACTTATGAAGCCTTCTTTGCTGAACATAACGCGCCATTCCCAGCACGTTCTTGCGTTGAAGTCGCTCGCTTGCCAAAAGACGTAAAAATCGAGATCGAAGCTATCGCCGTTCGTCGCTAATCCCGACGGCGTGCCGATCACGGCTGACTCACGTCAGCCGTGATAGCTTAGCGTCACATCAGACACTCCCGTCATAACATCCCTGTCTGTTCATCCTCCCTGATTTGCTAATTCCTTCATAAAGAGAGCATCCTGCCCTTAATTGCGGCCATAGTTATAATGTATATATAAATCAATACATTGCATAAATAAAACAGTTTATGAATAAAGTAGTTTATGGAAAAAGTAGCGCTATAATCCAAACCGGGGCGTTACTTTTTAATCCAGTAAATACCCTCATAAGGTCGAAGTTCCATCGCCTCTGGATGAACTGGGGCATCGTCGTAACTGCTCATCAGCAATGACCAACCGCCTAACTCCAGATTTTCTGGCTGCCATCCCATCGGCTTATTGCTAAGATTCGCTACCACCAGCAAACGTTTATCCTGCCAACTGCGTAAATAACACCACAGGCTAGGATGTTCTGGGCAAAGATCCTGATAATCACCGTAGGTGAAAATATCCTGCTGTTTGCGCAAGGCAATCAGGCGCTGATAGGCGTAAAACACTGAGTTTTCATCCGCCAGCGCTGCGCTAACGTTAACTTCTGGATAGTTGTTGCACGGCGAGATCCACGGCGTAGCCTGGCTAAAACCGGCGTTAGCACTGTTATCCCACTGCATTGGCGTGCGGCCATTATCTCGTGACTTAGTGGCTAAAATCGCCAATAACTCATCGGCCTGACGCCCGGACTCACTCAGTTCAGCAAACATATTCAGGCTTTCAACATCGCGATACTGCTCAATCGAAGTGAAGCCAGGGTTAGTCATGCCTATCTCTTCCCCTTGATAAATATAGGGAGTCCCCTGCATACCGTGCAATACCATTCCCAACATCTTGGCGGCAGGGACGCGCAGCGGTCCTTCATCACCAAACCGGGAAACAATGCGCGGCTGATCGTGGTTACACCAGAACAGCGCGTTCCACGCCTGGTTATGCATACCCTGCTGCCAAGTGGAGAAAATACTTTTTAGTTCAACCAGATCCGGCTCGGCCAGCGACCATTTTTCACCGTTCAGATAATCCACTTTCAGATGATGGAAATTGAAAGTCATCGACAGCTCGCCACCGTTTAACGCCGCATAACGCTGGCAATGCTCTAAACGAGTGGACGACATTTCACCCACGGTCATTAAACCGCGAGGCTGGAAGACATCGCGACTCATCTCTTGCAGGAACTCGTGAATGCGCGGGCCATCGGTATAGAAGCGGCGACCGTCCCCATCAAAATCGTTGGGGAAGTCCTGCTGTTTGGATACCAAATTGATCACATCTAAACGCAGACCATCGACGCCTAAATCGGCCCAGAACTCGCAGACTTTTTTCAGCTCATCCCGTACCGGCTGGTGCTCCCAGTTTAAATCCGCCTGCTCGGTGGCAAACAGATGCAAATAATATTGGCCGCTTTCCGCATGCCACTGCCAGGCATTACCGCCGAATTTTGAGCGCCAATTATTAGGTAGCTGATCCCCTTCACCGTCGCGCCAGAGATAAAATTGACGGTACGGGCTGGCCGGATCTTTTGCCGCCTGGAACCAGGCATGTTCAGTTGAAGTATGGTTGAACACCATATCCATTACGATACGAATACCGCGCTGATGAGCGGCTTCAACCAAGGTTTTAAAGTCTTCCAACGTGCCGTAAGCCGGATCGATGGCACAATAATCAGCCACGTCGTAACCGTTATCAACCTGCGGAGAGAGATAGACCGGCGTCAGCCAAATAGCATCGACGCCCAATTTTTGCAGATAGTCCAAACGGCTAGTTACACCGGCTAAGTCACCGTAACCGTTACCGGTAGTATCCTGAAAGCTTTTTGGGTAGATCTGATAGATGACACCGTTTTGCCACCAGGGAATGGGATTATTCATAGCGTGAACTCTTATTCATTTAAAAAATTGCCCCGTAATCGGTACGGGGCTCGACGCATATCAGACCGGTAATTCCCCACGGCTGTCTTTGCGTTTATAAACCAGAATAGTCAGGAACAATGGCACAATAATCGCCACCAGCATCGCCAACGAATAAATCGCCCAGAACTTCGGCTGTATGGACAAAATTCCCGGCAAACCGCCGACGCCAATACCGTTCGCCATAACGCCACTTAAACCGCAAATTAGACCAGCGATACCGGAACCCACCATGGCACACAGCATTGGGAAGCGATATTTCAGGTTAATCCCATACATAGCCGGCTCGGTAACGCCCAGATAGGCCGAAATCGCCGCTGGAACCGAAATTTCGCGTTCGTTAACTTTGCGGCTAATAATGATAATGCCCAGTACTGCGGAAGCCTGCGCGATATTGGATAAAGCGATTAATGGCCACACCGGCGTGCCGCCCATGCTTTGAACCATTTGCATATCAATCGCCAAGGTCGTTTGATGCACCCCGGTAATCACCAACGGCGCGTACAGGAAACCAAACAGAGCCGCGCCAATCGGCGCAAAGCTGCCGGTCATTACCGCTTTCACTCCCCAAGCCACGCCATCGCCAATCATACGGCCAAACGGCCCAATCAACGTATGCGCCAGGAATACGGCCAATAACAGAGAAACAACCGGAACAATAACCAGATACAGGTAAGCAGGAATGATTTTCTTCAGATTGACTTCAATCCAACCTAAGGCTAGCCCTGCCAAAATGGAGGGAATAACCTGTGCCTGATAGCCCACTTTCTCAATGGTGAACCAACCAAAGTTCCATACCTCCGGCAGTTGCTGTCCCAGCATGTAGGAGTTCATCAACTGCGGCGAAACCAGCGTAATCCCCAGTACGATACCCAATACCGGCGTACCGCCCATTTTTTTCACTGTAGACCAGCAAATCGCCACCGGCAGATAGAAGAAAATCGCCTCGCCCAACAGCCACAGGAAATCGTAGATGGTTTTCCACGCCGGATGCGCCTGCGCCAGCGTCATTCCGTCGGACATAGGAATATCGCCGATCACATTGCGGAAACCGAGGATCAACCCGCCTGAAATCAGCGCCGGTAACAACGGGAAGAAGATCTCGGCGAAATGGGAAATACCGCGTTCAAACCAGGTCATGTTCTGCCGCGCCGCCAACTTGGTTTGCTCTTTATCGGCTTCGGCATGACCAATGGTGGCAATCAGAGCCTTGTAGTAATCATCAACATCTGGCCCGATAACCACTTGAAATTGACCGGCGTTGGTAAAGCAGCCTTTGACCATCCGCAAGTTTTCAATAGCTTTTGGATCGGCCTTGGCCGGATTGTTTAAGACAAAACGCAGCCGGGTAATACAGTGGCTGACAGTGGCAATATTCTCCCTGCCTCCCACCAATACGATCAGTTGATCGATGTCTTGTTGCTTTACTTTGCTCATTTCAACGTACCTTTCATAAGGTGGGATCCCGCGCATTGACTGAAATAAACACGCGAATAATTAAATTAGTGGCTCATTAAAGATTAGCTACTGATTTGTTTTTATGAAATGGGAACGTTCCCAAGCTGTGCCGAAGATCACAATTTAACGGCTTTTTTTGCTTACTTAACCAGCAAAAAAAGCATCAATTGGATCGATCAGATCAGTTTCCCGGGGATGATGATCTGCTGAATAGCGAGGCCATTATTTAACTGTCCGAGCAGTTGCTGAGCCGCTTGAACGCCCGCACTACCATAACCTAATTCAACAGAAAATGAGTTAGGAAACAGGAAGTTAAGCAAAGGCGCGTTACCGATTCCGCACACCTGAATATGCTGTTTCCCCTGCTGTTGCAGGTACTTACTGACGCCTAAAGCGATGGTATCCGAAGCACAAACCAGCGCAGACGTGTCGGGTTTGATCACCTGAGCTGCCTGCTGAAAACCACTTTGATAGCTGAGCTCACCTAACGTCACCGTTGGGGTCAATCCATGGCGCTGGCAGTAGTTCAAATAGGATTGATGGCGACGCATACCGGTGGTGGCATCAGAGGGTTGTACGCCGATATAGCTAATGTGCTGGTGACCGGCTTTGCGCAGTTTGTCCATCAATAACGTCACCGCACCATCATCGTCATAACAAACCGAAGAAAAACCGGGATATTCACGTGCTAGCACCACCATTTTATCCTGCCACGGCGCAAGCATTTCAGCGGTCAAGCCGGTAAAACCAAATACAATCACACCGTCAACGTTACGCTGGCGCAAAATATTCAGGTGCTCCGTAACCAGCTCTGCATCAAACTGGCTTTCCATCAAGATAGGATCATAGCCCTGCTGATAAAATAGCGGCAACATGGTTCGTACCGCCTGATTCTCAGAAGCAGAATCCAGACGCGAAACAATAATCCCTACCACTTTATCGCTCTGACCGCGCATTGCCCGCGCTGATTTAGATGGCGTAAACCCTTGTTGACGGATAACCGCCTCCACCCGCTCACGGGTTTGCGGGCTAACGCTGCCTTCATTATTCAATACACGCGATACCGTGGATTTCCCCACGCCGCTCATACGGGCAATATCTTTGATCGTCAGACGGTTTTGCATGGTTTACCTAAGGTTTAGGTTAAAAAGTATAAACTGGACTAATTATTTATCTTTACCCTGATAATAGAAAGGTTATCCCGCCTATAATCAAAAGTATGACTCATGATATACCCAATAAATTTTGAGCCACACTCAGGCCCCAATAGCGGGAATCCCTGAAAGCTTAGCCCATTAAATCGATGGGTTAAGTAAAAATAGCCAACGGCGCTATGGATCAAAAAGTGAAAGGTATCATGCCGTTAGATACACAGATTTCCTACCTTTACGCGGAGTGATTCTGTAAAGGTTTTTGTCACCGGGTGGATGTCGCCTAGCGCCTACCCTATCTTTTGTCTTACCGGAGGTTAATTACCCAGTGGACCCCGTTCCCCAATCGGCCCCCTACGGGTGGCTCTGGTAAGGTGATGCTCCGTTTTCGCTGCTGCCTTACCAGAAACAATCTGGTAGGCAGTAACGTGTCATAGATTCGCTCGTTCCTGCTTAGCAATATTTTTGCCATTACCACGGCAGTTTTGTCGTGGATGTAATCAGGTTCAGCATAATGAAAGTGAAAAACCTCGCCCGGCAAATGCTTAACGCATTGAGCCGCAGTCTGCCACGCCGCCTTATCCGCCGCGAAGCGATGCTGGACGGCTTGCCGCAAAAAGGTGTGGCCAAAGAACTTCCCGCAGAACTGGCGCAGCAACGCCTGCACTGTGCCAATGAAACGCCGCAGCAGCTCTATGACCGTTTTAGCAGTCATCCGGAGGGGCTGACAGAGCCGGAAGCCAACGCCATTCGCCAACGCCTTGGCGATAATACCATTGAAAATCAGCAAGCTGTGCCTTGGTGGTTACATCTGTGGCACTGTTATCGCAATCCTTTTAATCTGCTGTTAACGCTGCTAGCGCTGATTTCCTACGCAACCGAAGATCTGACCGCCGCGTTGGTCATCGGCGCTATGGTGCTGATTTCCACTCTGATGCATTTTATTCAGGAAGCCCGCTCCAATCAGGCCGCCGACGCCTTGAAAGCCATGGTTAGCAATACCGCTACGGTGATTCGCAGCGATGCCCATACCGGGAAAAGCGAGCATCGGGAAATCCCTATTTCCCAATTGGTTACCGGCGATATCATCAAACTCTCAGCAGGAGATATGATCCCGGCGGATCTGCGTATTTTGCTCGCCAAAGATCTTTTTATCAGCCAGGCTGCGCTGACAGGCGAATCCTTGCCGGTAGAAAAAATCGCTACCAGCCGTTATCCCGATGAATCTAACCCATTAGAACGAGATACCCTGTGCTTTATGGGAACCAATGTGGTCAGCGGATCGGCGCTGGCTATCGTTATCGGCACCGGTAATCAGACTTATTTCGGTCAGTTGGCCGAACGTGTCACTCATCAGGATGAGCAGCCAAATGCCTTTCAAAGCGGCATCAGTAAAGTCAGTTGGCTGCTAATTCGTTTTATGCTGGTGATGACGCCTATTGTTTTACTGATCAATGGCTTCACCAAAGGCGATTGGTGGGAGGCGGCACTCTTTGCCCTTTCGGTAGCCGTCGGTTTAACGCCGGAAATGCTGCCGATGATCGTGACGTCCACTCTGGCTAGAGGTGCGGTGAAATTGTCGCAGCAAAAGGTCATTGTGAAACGTTTGGATGCGATTCAAAACTTTGGCGCGATGGATATTTTGTGTACCGATAAAACCGGTACGCTAACGCAGGATAAAATCGTACTGGAAAGCCATACCGACGTCTTTGGCGCCAACAGCGAACGTGTGCTGCATTATGCTTGGCTGAATAGCTATCACCAGACCGGTCTGAAAAACCTACTGGATGTCGCGGTTCTTAGCGCAATGGCGGAATCTGCCTCCACCAAAGCGCTGCTCGATTACCGTAAAGTAGACGAAATTCCCTTTGATTTTGAACGCCGCCGCATGTCGGTGGTAGTGGCCATTCAAGCCGATTATCACGAACTGATTTGCAAAGGTGCGCTGGAAGAAATGCTCACCATCTGTAGCCATGTTCGTCAGGGCAATGAAGTTATTCCTTTGACCGAAATGCTGCTGACTCGTATTCGCCGCATTACCGATGAGTTAAATCAACAGGGGCTGCGAGTTGTCGCCGTGGCCAATAAAATCTTACCGGCGAATCATCTGGACTATGGCGTAGCCGATGAGTCCGACCTGATTCTGGAGGGTTACATTGCCTTCCTCGATCCACCGAAAGAAAGCACTGAACCCGCTCTGCGGGCGCTGAAACAAAACGGCGTGACCGTCAAAATTCTTACCGGTGATAACGAGCTGGTTGCGCGAAAAGTCTGTAAAGAAGTCGGGCTTTCCGTCGTTCAAGTACTGCTTGGTAGCGATATTGAGCAAATGAGCGACGAGGAACTGACCGCCGCCGCCCACGCTACTACGGTATTTGCCAAGCTGACACCACTACACAAAGAACGTATCGTGCAAATTCTCCGTAATGCAGGTCATGTCGTTGGCTTTATGGGCGATGGTATCAATGATGCGCCAGCTTTACGGGCGGCTGACATAGGAATTTCCGTGGATTCTGCGGTAGATATCGCCAAAGAAGCGGCGGATATTATCCTGTTGGAAAAAAGTCTGATGGTATTGGAGCAAGGGGTCATTGAAGGCCGCCGCACCTTTGCCAATATGCTGAAATACATCAAAATGACTGCCAGTTCCAACTTCGGTAACGTATTCAGCGTGCTGATTGCCAGCGCCTTTTTACCTTTCCTACCGATGTTGCCGCTGCATCTGCTGGTGCAAAACCTGATGTATGATATTTCGCAAATTGCGATTCCATTTGATAACGTCGATGAAGATCAGTTGACCAAACCACAACGCTGGAACGCCGGCGATTTGGGGCGTTTTATGGTGTTCTTTGGCCCGATAAGTTCGATATTCGACGTGCTGACTTTTTCTCTGATGTGGTGGGTATTTAAGGCCAACACGCCAGAAATGCAGACTTTATTCCAGTCCGGTTGGTTTGTAGAAGGTTTGCTGTCCCAAACGCTGATTGTGCACATGATTCGCACCAAAAAGATTCCGTTTATTCAAAGTCGCGCTTCATGGCCTCTGTGTTTAATGACGCTGGCAGTGGTCGTGGTGGGTATCGGTTTAACCTTCTCTCCGCTGGCTGGTTTCCTACAGTTGCAGGCTCTGCCGCTCAGCTATTTCCCATGGCTGATTGTGATTCTGACCGGTTATATGATAACAACGCAGTTGGTAAAAGGCTGGTTTGTCCGCCGCTACGGCTGGCAATAACGGTCAGATAGCCAGTATCCCAAACAGATAGCAGGAGGTTGAATATCCTCCTGCTTTTATTCTGGCAACATGATATGGGGTATTAAAAAATGGCTACGCTCTCTTATTTTCGGGATTAGATGCGCCCTAAACAATCGATCGCAATGCCTTTAAAACTTTCAAAGTTCTGGCTACTGAGCAGACGGCTCATTGAGCGTTCACGGACAAAGGTAACAAACAGATCGTAGATAGCCATCGCTTCTTCATAATCACTTTTACTGATTGCCAGCAGGAAAATAACGTAGGCCGTTTCCCCTTCCCCCCACGCAATTCCTTGCGGAGCCAAAAGCGTTACCACCACGGTCTTTTTAGCCAACAGGCCAAGGGAGTGAGATAAAGCGATTCCTTCCCCCAGCATGGTGGAAACGATAGCTTCCCGCTCGACTACCGAAGGGTAAAAATCCGCATCGACGAAACCTTCAAGCTCTAGTTGCTGGCAAACTTTGCTGAACAACTGCGCCTGAGTCAGCGGTTCATTAACCCGCACAAAATGGTTTTCATCAAAGAACTTTTCCAACATATAAGGCCGGGTGCGATCGACTAAAACCAGTTTTCCTAATTGCTCCAGCTGATATTCCGTTGGAAAAGGCGACATCACCACTACCGGCCTATTTTTTTCCGTTAAACGCGCATTGGAGATAATAAAATCTTCGGCAATAGTCGCTATATTTTCATATTCCCGTAGAGATACCGTCCTGGTTACCACGATTTGAGGATACTTGCGGGAAATTTGCGCCTGAATCATACGAATCGTCGAATTTCCAGTATCACACACCAGCATGACCTGCGGATGACGCTCATAACCAATATTATAATGCCGCTCTAACCCTACCCCGATATGCAGTACTAAATAGCCAATTTCATTTTCACTCAGGCTGTAAGGGGAATACTTCCCCCAACTGGAAACCGCAGCCAGCGTTACATCATAGGCCATTGGGTAATGCTGTTTGATATTAGATAACAGTGGATTAGGGATAGTGATCTGATACTTAACCCGCGTAATCATCGTCTTGATATGGGTCAGCAAATCGATGCGTAATTGCTTATCATCCTGCAAATTATAGTTATAGTGAGAGTTAATATACGAAAGGATGTAATCCACCAGCGTTTCTTCATCGTCCGCGTTTATTTCGCTGGGCTGGCTGGTACTAGGCTCGCTGATTTCCATCCGCCGTGCGGCAATATTCACCCGAAGATAAGCCTCTTCTGCCGCTGAAATCTCTTTGCCAGCCAATAGCTGTAACTCATTGGCCAAACGTCCGGAAGCCAGTTTTACCGCTTCATCTACATCTTCAGCATCAAAATCAGATAGCGGATAGCCTTCAGCGATACGTTTTACCGCCACCGCACAGTAAAAAATCAGGTACTGCTCACCTTCATCAGACAATCGCACGGCGTATTGAGACAATAATTGGTGCAATAAATCGGTCAGCGCCGGCATCGCCGCATTGCTAAGAAAAACATTTTTTAACAGTGGGTTGTCGCTGTCCTGAACATGCAGCTGAAACAGTAAATCGGTCAGGCAGGAACGAATGGCTAGCTCGGTGCCAAACAGCTTCATACCATAGCGAGGCTTAGCCTCTATGGTCAGATGGTAACTTCCCAGACGCTCTCTCACCTCAGCCATATCGCTTTGCAGCGTACCACGGCTTACAAACCATTCATCAGCCAAATCCTCCAGCTTCAGTGCAAAGGCTGAGGTCAGAAAGCGAATGAGCAAATACTGAACCCGCTCGGCGGCGGTACGCGGCGTCAGGTTCGTCTTAGGCGTTTGCTGCTGCAATACCTGAAAACGTTCGGCATCATCGATCATTAATCGATAACCAAATCCCCGATTATGAATAAAACGCGCACCATAGTGCTCAAGAATATCGTTCAGCGCAGTAATATCAGCTCGTACCGTTCGGGTCGAAACGGCAAAGCGCTTTGCCAGTTCATCCTGCGGCAGAGTTTCAGATTGCAGCGCATCGAACATATAAGCCAAACGTTGATAAGGAAATCTCACTGCGCCTCTCCGCTGATGTAGGGCATTTCTGCCGAATACAGGCTGCTCCTATCGGGAGGAACAGCCTGCCAGTGCTACTCTTTTGCCAATGGCGTAAAAATCATTTGCGATGGACTACCTACCGGAATGTAACCAGGAATAAAGCTCAATTTTCCGCTGCTTTGATCCACCTTGAACCGGGTTATGTTATCGCTACGTTGATTCATTGCGTACAGGTAGTGACCACCGGGATCTAAAACCAACGTACGCGGGTAATCACCACGCGTCCATACCTCCTCAATGGCTTTGAGATCCCCCTCGCCATTTACTGCAAACTGCCCAATGCTGTTATGCAAACGGTTTGCCACGTAGAGGAAACGCCCATCTTTTGACAGTGTTAAACCCGCTGCAAAATTGGTTCCACGAAACGCTTTTGGTAGCGATGACACACTAACTACTTGTTCCAAAGTCCCTTTCTGAGTGTCCAGACGGTAACTGGTCAGCGTAGAGGCCTCTTCATTAATCAGAAATAGTACTTTTCCATTCGGATGGAAAACAAAATGACGTGGGCCAGCGCCCGCAGAAGATGCACTGATATAGGGCGGTTCATTGGGTGTTAATGCACCCGTTGTTGGATCAAAATGCCATTGATAGATCCGATCCAGACCCAGATCGGTGGAAAAAACAAACTTCCCGCTGGGATCGCAGGCGATCATATGAGCATGAGGGCCGTTATGATCGCTGGCGGCAAAACTACCTTCAACCGCAGCAGCCGGTTTAGCCGCTCCCGCTGGGCCTTCATCTTGATGAACAGAGCTGGCCGCCTCTATTTTTCCATCCGTAGCCAAAGGAAAAACCGCCACAGAACCACTGACATAGTTCGCCACAAATAAATGGCTCCCCGAAGGCGTCAGAGACAAATAAACCGGCCCCGCACCTTGCGCATCAACCTGATTTAACAGAGTTAAGCCGCCGTCTTGCGGATCGACACGGTAGGCTGCAATTGAACCGTGTTTACCGCCGTTGTAATCCGATACCTCACTGGCGACATACAGCGTCTTCCCCTGAGCGTCCGCCACTAACTGAGCCGGATTCGCCAGTTCACTAACCAGCGTTTTATTCTTTAATTCACCGGATGCAGGATCGAGCTGTAGTCGATAAACGCCTTGACCGTTCGGGTTATAGGTGCCGACATACGCAAATTGCTTCAAATTTTCCGCTCCGCTAGATTTTTCTGCCCCATAAGAAGATGGATGAAATCCTGCCAATAGAGCCAAAGAAAGGCCAACCGCAAGTAAACGCGGCGGAATGACATTAGACGCAGGGTATGTTTCAGAGAGGAATGGCCTGTTACGCATATTTTTCCCTTATCACTATGACGCGACCAGGGTATGGGTCTAGCTAACCTAACATCCAGATTTACAGGTAAAAACAGCCTACACCACACCCGATAAAGAATGAGGCATCTCAGCGATGCCCCTTCTGAAAGCTTATGCCACGATTCTTTTTACTATGTTCAGCAACGTGATAACGTCCTGCGGGCGTGTATCACCCGTTTCGCTATCGATAATTGAACTATAGATATGAGGAATAATTTTGCTGACTCCGGCATCGAGAGCGATCTGTAAAATTGTCTCAAAATTCTCCAGATCGATGCCGCCCGTCGGCTCCAGCCAAAAATCATGTTTGGCGCAGGCCTCGGCCACACAGCGGTATTCCTCAATGTGTTTTAACCCACCCATCGGGAAAAACTTAATCGAGCTGCCGCCCATATCTTTCAACATGGCAATGGCGGTTTCTACCGGAACAATCCCATCCGGCGCAGCGGCGCTCAGTGGGCCAGTGGATATCTTCACGTATCCCACTTTTCCAGTCGGTGAAATCAATCCATTCACTATGGTTTCCCACTGACCAAGCAGCGCCCGGCTTGGGCCTACGCCGGTAAATACCTGATTAACATGCTGTGGCTGCACCTGTTGAGCAATTAAACTCACCATAGCGGATTGATTTGGGTCCCCTGCGCCAAGCCCTACTGACAGCGCATTGTCTATCCGTTCAGCATATTCGCGCATATCGCTGACCGCACTTTCAACGTCCGGATAGTTTTTAGATAAAACACCAACCAAAACATGACCTTCAGCCGCCTGCCAAATAGCCTGCGCGTTGGATTTGGAACCCGCTAGCACATTGAGGCAAACTCGATTTCGGTAATAATTAGGGGTCAATTTCATCGATTAATCTCCCTGAACCAAGCGTTGAATGCAGGTAGAAATGACCTCAAGCTGTGCTGACGTGACACTGCGCACGTCCACCTCAATCTTGCCTTCATTTGCTTTGTACGCGCGGAAATAAATCGCCGGATCGCCGTCCATCAAAGCTGCGACCAACTCTGGCGTTGAACGCCCAATTTTGACTTCGTCGAAGCTGATTTCGGTTCGGGCAATATCCCGACCGGCACTATCCCATACCACTTTGGCGGAGATACCTGGCAAAGCATTCAACTGACTGATAAATGGCGTCATTTTTTCAACCATTTGCTGGCCGGTGGTCTGTTCCTGTTGAATATAGCTCTCGATAGCCTGAGTCAGGCCAATAATGCTTTCCTTACCCACTTTCATCGCCCGACCAATACCATTCGACTGTAGCTTAACCCAATCTACGTAGGTCTTTTTGCCCAAGACTAACCCGCTCGTTGGCCCTTCAATTGCCTTCGCGCCACTATAAATCACTAAATCAGCGCCCATCTGATAGTAGCAGGCCAGATCTTCTTCGGCGGCCGCGTCTACAATCAGTGGCAGTTGGTGCTTACGCGCGACCACAACTGCCTGTTCAACTGACAAAATGCTTTTTTGTACGCAATGGTGGGATTTTATATACAAAATCGCCGCAGTATTCGGCGTGATCGCCGCTTCAAGCTGATCGGCAGAGCATTCATTGGCATAGCCCGCTTCCACCACTTTACCGCCACCGAGGGTCACCATCGTATCCACCGGGGCGCCGAAATTAACGTTGTGCCCTTTTGGCAACACGATCTCATGGGGGACTTGCAACACCGCAGCTTGCAGATTAACCAATAAATTGGCGTTATCTTTCACGATAACGGCAGCAACTGACTGCGCAATTCCTGCCGAAGCGCAGGAAACGACCACCGCACTTTCCACATTCAGTCGCTCTGCAATATAAGCACCGGTTTTATTCACCAGATCTTTAACTTCGAAGAAGTGATTTAGCCCGAATGCAACGGCTTCGACCACGTCCTGCCGCGGCGTAGAAACGCCCAAAATCGTCATCCGACCGGATGCATTAATCACGCTTTTTAGCTGGTACTTTTCATAGATCGAAGACATCGTGAGATTTCCCTTCGTCAGTTAACACCAAGTCACCGGCGACAACCGCAGCCAATGGCAGCAAATATTTCTCTCCGGTTACGGATTTACCTTCTGAATCGACAAATACTTGAGGCCGTTGTTTCACTTCGAATATAGTTAAATCGGCATCAAAGCCTGCGGCTAATACCCCTTTACCGGTCAAACGTAATGCCTGCGCGGCATTTTCTGTTACGCAGCGAATAACTTGTTCGAGGTTAAGACCAATGGTAAAGAATTTAGACATCACCTTTGCCAAGCTGTGCACCGGCCCGGTAATACGGTTGCGGCAGTAAATATCAGAACTGATGGTGTGAGGGTAAATTCCCTGTTTAATCGCCTGCTCAGCAACATCGAAACTAAAACTGGCGCTGCCGTGACCGACATCCAATAACACACCACGTTTTAATGCGCGTTGAATAGACTCCCGCAGCGTACCGGACGGGGTCAAAATACGGTTGGGTTTACCGTTATAGCAGTGGGTAATAATGTCCCCTTGGGTCAGCAAATCGGCAATTTCATCTAGATCCGGCGGATTATTGCCAATATGTACCATCAAAGGTAATTGGTTATTTTCTTGCTGGATTTCTTTGGCTCGAACCAAAGGCTTAATGCCGTTTTTCCCCACGACGCTACTGCTCATCCGAGCCTTAATCCCAATAATAAAGCCGGGATTGCGAGCGATTGCCTCGCTTACGCTGGATTTATCGATCTGCTCCATATCGGCTAATTCGTTTTGCGTCACAATGCCGGTTTTAGCGATATTTAAAAACGCGTAAACCTGTGTTTTCGCCGCTCGCGTCAAGGTATAAAAATCATCCACGTCATTGGCACCGGTACTCCCCGCGTCAATAACCGTAGTCACGCCGCTGGCCACGCCAATTAAATCCGCATCATCATGATAAATTGGCGAAGCTGGGTAGCAATGAACGTGTGAATCAATCCAGCCTGCGCTGACAAAGTACTGCCCCGCCAAATCTATGGTTGCCTTGGCAGAAAGAAAGTCGATAGGATTTTCATTACAGAGTGAAACTGAAGTAATCTTGCCGTCATCAATAACGATATCGACCTGATGCCCTTCAACCAACCTTGCCCGTTTGATAATAAAGTCATGCATTATCTTTATTCTCCGTTAAATATCCGGGTAACAAGATGTGAGTGGCTAAATGATGATGGGGCAAAATTGATCATTTAATTTCGCCCCGTAATATCAAGAAATAGCGACCGGGAATAGAGAACCTAAAATCATCGCGCCTAAAATCGCACCACCGGTAATTGGCTTGCTCCATAAATAGAACAATAATGCGCCAGCCAAAGAACCAATACCGATAGGAATAGAAGCTGCCATTGCAGAAAGAATAATCAAGGGTCCAAGAAAACGTCCGGATGAATTACCTGCGCCCATCATGACATCCGCGCCGTAAGTTGAATCACTCTGATTAATGGTGAATTTTCTAGCCAGAATAATAAGATAACCGATAGCAATGCCAATAACTAACCCAGTGACCAGTGAAGCTGCAAAATTGGCTACGGGGAAAACAAATCCAGCGCCCAATAATAATGCAGGAACCCCCAAACCTACTCCGGTTTGAATCGCCCCACCAATATCCAGAATACCTACCAGCGAGCCTTCGATAATGCGTGCGAATAAGAAGCTGGCACCGAATGCTGCTACTGCACCATAAACGCCGGTATCCATACCTGCTCGCAACATGGAAACGAAAGCCACTTCGTTAAATGCGCCAATCCCATAGAGATAATACATATGGGTACCAGCAAAAACGCCGGAATATAATACGCCAACAAATATCGGGAATGACCAGTCGGCATACCAAAAACCGTCTTTGGTTTGTTCATCCATCATCAAGCTCCTGTAGAAATGTTATTTACCGCTTAATGCGTTATGAATGCTGTCGAGCCAGACTGGAACGCCCAGACTGAATGACTCCAGGAATTTCATGTCAAAGCCACGGAAGAAACCGCTCAAAACAAACAGTAAGACAATAACTGCCATCATGATTTTTGTGACTTTATTCCAACCGCTTTCTTCTACGCCTTTACCGATTAAAATACCCAGAACCAGACCTGGAACAGCGTTCCCCATAATTAACTGAGCCAGACCGCCAAAAATAGTGGCCCAGAAACCGGAACGACGACCGGCATCAATAGCCGCCAGCCAGAAAATAACCGGCATCACGGTATTCACCAGAATATTAGCCGCCGGTACCAATACTTTAATTGCGGTAACCTGCAATGCTTCCGGTACAGCCGAAGCGGTGGTATTTAAGAAGCTAACAACGATAACGCCAATAATGCCGCAGGCAATCGCCATTTTTTTCGGGTTATGCATGGTCTCGGCCACATTGCGATTTTTAATCATCAATGCTGCTGCACCCCAGTTAGGAATAATGCGATGGTCAACATCTTGCGTAAACGCACCCGCCGCAACGGAAGACGCCCATGCGTTAAAGAAGAAGCCCAAACCAAAGGAGAAATGCGAGGCTGGATCGCCTTCACAAGAGTTCAGTTCACCCAAGGTACGAAATGCGCCCATGCCCTGAACCGTAGGCGCATGAAACATTCGCGCTGCACCGGCACCGACGCCGACACCAACCAGTCCGCCGATGATAATCGACTTAAAAAGAATGATTAAAAACATCAGTATATCCTTTCATTTATAGCCAACGTTTTTATTTAGAGACGAAAACAACCTTATCTGTATTAATGATTGTTACGCTCACGGTAATATCTAAGGCTACGGTATAAGTCCTCTTTTCGCGGGGAAGAAAGAAGAACAGAAATTTCTCTTTTTTTACCGACTCTTCCGCGCTTAATACCTTCACGTCCTGGGGTTCAATGCGTAATAAGATATTTTGTGTCGACTTCAATACCGTATTCTGGACATGACCTAATGCGCTGGCGAAAGCCTTAGCTTTAGTATCCCCTTTCCCTTTGACCTTAACCTGGGTGGTATATTGTTCTTTCATTACGGATTGCCATGTTTCTTAATATAAGCTTCAACCAGTTTCTGACCGAGTTCTTCTTTATCCATAAAACCAAAACCTAATACTTTACAACCTTCATTTATTGCCGTTACGCCCTCTTCAATAGAGCGCATTCCGTATTTCGCTTTATAGCCATATTTAGTTTGTGCCGTAATAGCGCCTGCGCCACCGCTGCCGCAAAATGAAATACCGAGGGCAGCCTGTTCTTTATTCATCACATCGCCCAATTTCATATCTGCGGCAACGCCAGGAATCACAATAGATTTTGCCCCGGCCAACTCAATACCCTGACCGACTTTCTGACCTTTACCCAAACGGTCGCCAATCACAACGGTAATTTGACTCATAATTTTTTCTCCAAGGCTGAATTTATGAATTATTATCTTTGGCTACTTCAAAATGCACGGACAATAAATAGGCTTCCTCAATGGGCAAATTCCCCAATGAATCGACTACTTGCTGAGCCATTCTCATTGAATCTGCTGATATTTCGTCAAATAATGACTTATCCACTTCCGGCAGTGGTTCACCAGTAATAGAGCGCAGCACCATAGCCCGAATATGTGAGGTCAACATCTGCTGCTGAACATCATTGGTATAAATATTCTCGGCATTCAGCATGGCCATTATATCCGCCAATAACCATTGAGTTTTCTCAATGCCATCATCGACATCGAGTTTATTCTCAGTATTTACAGATACGGCTCCATCATTCACGCTAGCGTTCCTCTGTACTGTGCTGATTTATTTTCTGACTGCAAAGAAAAGTTCATGGCGTTAAATCTTATTCCTTTCCTTTACGCTATAGCCTTACCCTACCCCTAAGCGTAAAAAGTATGTAGCCTGTTTTTTTCCAGTTCGAAGTGGAAATAAAGTGAGCAATATTGATCCAATTCGCAAAATCCGCGGTACTGGGCCTTCCCAGTGAATTTTCACTTTTTTAAAGCTAGCGCTATCCATAAATGTTTATAAACGATAAAACAGAAAAAAACGCCGAAGAAATAACAGGCAAATATCATGCAAAATCTTAGAACTTGCGATGATTCAGCTATTTTATAAGAAGATGAAATAGGGAAAACAGGGTAAGAGAATAAATATCCTTATTTTATTTCAGCATAAAAAATGGCAATTATGGAAAATAACGAGATCAAGATCACCTTTTATCAAAAGATAAAGCAAGAAAAGCTTCGTGATCCGGATCTCTTTCTTTTCTCGCCAGAAGCGCCTAGTATCAGACTAATAATCTGATATTTTCTAACACCCCCTCTCCTATGGCGCGGGGGTGTTGTTTTTATGTTTTCTGTACTTGAATTGGAGAGTGGTATGACCAAGCCAACCATCACGATTAACGAGCTGGACGCCGAACGTTTGGATGCGTTGTTGGCACAACCTGCTTTTGCTGACACAGCGATTGCCGATGCACTGAATGAAGAGCTGGATCGCGCTGACATTCTGCCTCCGTCAGAAATACCTGCTGACGTAGTCACCATGAATAGCCGGGTTCGTTTTCGTGATTTGAATAATCAGGAAGAGCATATTCGCACGCTGGTCTACCCCGCATCGCTGAAAGATAGTAACGAACAAATCTCGGTTATGGCTCCGCTCGGCGCCGCATTACTGGGATTACATGTTGATAATGAGATTAACTGGAAACTGCCGGGTGGGGATGAAGCCCGCATTAAGGTATTAGAACTGCTGTATCAACCAGAAGCCGCCGGTGAATATCACCGTTAATACCTTCGCGTTTTAGCGATGAAGGGTGGTAGATCGTCGATCTCTCACCCTTTTATGCATCAAGTGTTAAATCCATTTACTTCTCAATACTCTTTATTCCTTAAGCGCACTCATTATTTAGCCTGACTCATTCTTTCAAGCTATAGCATCTTAACGGTATTTTTTATGGTAAGTGTTGCGGGTGTCTTTGAATTCCTGCGCCACCTTTCGCGCCTCTTCCAGCTTGCCTTGATCGGCTAAAGCCAGAGATTGATCGATTTGACCGATCAGTATGGTTAATCCATGACGATAATCTTGTACTTCTGCGCTATCTGGCGCCTTGCCCTTTAATTTAGGCGGAATGCCTTTCTGCGCATCCAACGCCGCGCTGCGCATCCCCTGTAGGCCTTGTTTGAAGCTTTCCAGCGAATCGGTTTTCAGAACCGCACTGTAATTGCTCGCAATGGTATCCATATCTTCCGCAATATCATTTGCCATTGCCAAAGTGCTAGCGCTTAGCAGTATGGCGGCCACTAACACTTTTATTTTCTGACTCATGCTCACGCTCCTTATAATTATTGTTAATAGTTTGTATCACTCATAACATAGGTGGCTAGCAGGGAAACAGGCAATAGAATTTTTGTAAAACACTGAAAATTTAATGGTAGCAGCAATGAGACATAAAAATGGCCGAGGGCATTAGCCATCGACCATTTTACTACAGATTTTTATGCCACAATATTTGAACCCATTCCCGCTAATCGAGCGTGATTAACGAAAAAATCCAAAGGATTATTCACCAGCAATTTTCATTTCTGGAAGTAATATTGAACCGCACTGAATATTACTGCGTGTTTCAATATCACTGCCTGCGCTAACCATATTGCGCAGCATGTCTTTAAGATTACCTGCAATGGTAATTTCACTGACCGGATACTGAATTTCACCGTTCTCCACCCAGAAACCGGCGGCACCGCGAGAATAATCACCGGTTACGGTGCTTACGCCCTGACCCATCAGTTCCGTTACTACCAGGCCTCTGCCCATCTTCTTAAGCATTCCGGCGAAATCCAGCCCTTGCCCAGCAATACGCCAGTTATGGATTCCGCCAGCATGACCGGTGCTTTTCAGACCCAGTTTACGCGCCGAATAGCTGGTAAGCAGGTAGGTTTGCAGAACGCCGTCTTTCACAATTTCGCGACGCTGGGTACGTACCCCTTCGCTATCAAAAGGCGTAGAAGCCAACCCGCCCAACAGGTGCGGATGCTCTTCGATGGTCAGCCATTCAGGCAAAATCTGTTTGCCGAGATGATCGAGCAAAAAGGTAGATTTGCGATATATATTCCCGCCGCTAATGGCTGAAACCAAATGCCCAAACAGGCCGGTAGCGACTTCTGCAGCAAATAACACCGGAGCCTTCATAGTTGGCAGTTTACGCGGTGACAGGCGAGACAGGGTGCGACGAGCGCACTCTGCGCCGACCCACTCTGGGCTGGCCAGATCTTCCAACCGGCGGCTGATGCTGTAAGCGTAATCACGCTCCATATCACCGTCAAACTCTGCAATCACGCTACTGGATATCGAATGGCGACTTGAGCAATAACTTTTCAGCATACCGTGGCTGTTTCCGAAAACCTTGATGCCATAGTGACTGTTAAAACTACCGCCTTCGGTATTGGTAATGCGCTTATCGGCCTTTAATGCCGCCTGCTCGGCTCTAGCTGCCAGTTGAATGCCGCGATCGGCGTCCAACTCCGCGGGATGGAACAGATCCAACTCCGGCGCATCAAACGCCAGCAAGGATTTATCTGCCGGGCCTGCATAAGGATCCGGCGAAGTATAGCGAGCGATATCCAACGCAGCCTGGACGGTGCGGGCCACTGCGTCTGGATTCAAATCAGTGGTGGACGCGCTGCCTTTCCGCTGCTGGTGATAAACGGTAATCCCCAGCGCACCATCGCTGTTGAACTCCACGTTTTCCACCTCGCCAAAGCGGGTGCTGACGCTAATACCCGTAGTTTTAGTAACGGCGACTTCGGCCGCATCCGAACTGGCGCGAGCCAGTTCCAAAGCTTGTGCAACAGCTTGTTCCAGCGTTTTACGCTGTTCTGCAACTTGAGTGACTACTTTCATCGATCTGCCATAATTAATGAGATAATCGTTCAGGAAAGTGCCGTGACGGCGTAGTAATACGACGATTTACACGGATAAAATGTAGAGCGCCATGGCTTTGAGTCTAACAGGATCTGCGTACAATTTCGCAGAAAGCCAACAACCTGATAGGATTAGCCTCTTTTTAAGGAATGACACCATGAACAAACAGCCCGAAGACTGGCTAGACGAAGTCCCAGAAGATAAAAATGAAGATGATGATGAGATTATCTGGGTCAGTAAAAGTGAAATTAAACGCGATGCCGAAGCGCTGAAAGATCTGGGCACCGAGCTGGTAGAGCTGGGCAAAAACGCGCTGGAAAAAATCCCGCTGGACGAAGATCTGCTGGCTGCCATTGAACTGGCGCAGAAGATCAAAAAAGAAGGCCGTCGCCGCCAGATCCAATTGATCGGTAAAATGCTGCGCGCCCGTGATGTTGAACCCATTCAGATCGCACTGGATAAGTTAAAAAACCGCCATAATCAGCAGGTTTCGCTGTTCCATAAACTGGAAGTGCTGCGCGACCGATTGGTAGAGGAAGGTGATGACGCGGTGCCTACCGTGTTGGATCTGTATCCCGATGCCGATCGCCAGCAACTGCGTAGTTTGATCCGTAATGCCCAGAAAGAAAAGGCAGCCAACAAGCCGCCAAAAGCATTCCGTCAAATCTTCCAGTACCTGCGTGAACTTTCCGAGAAGCAGCTATGATCGGACGGAGCCGGGAGTCTGCCACAGACCCCGGTTCCGACTAACAAATATTAAAGCGTAAACTGCCAGACAATTCTTCTTCCGCCTCTTCGAACAGTAGAATAATCGCGCCAAAACGCCGTTTCCGGCGGTGATTGAGATGAATAAACTCAATTTCCACCGGTAAACTGATAGCTCCGGTTACCGTATCCCACAATGCATCCAGATTGGCGCCGAAATCTTCGCCCAAAGAAAACTTCTGCGAAAAATCGTGATAAAATGCGGGAAGATCCGCGATATGGTCAAAATCAAACGTCACTTTCACCATCTTCTCACTCCACCCGAACAAAATTCTTATAATGATCCTGAGTCAGATAAATCAGGCCATCATTGGAATAGAGCAGCCGATCCGTTCCCCGATGGCCACACTGATAGTTGACGTCCGCTTCACGCCATATCCGATTATTCGCCTTGGGTAACGAACCTTCACGGTTTGAAAAACGATCGCCACCGATAGCTTTCCCCGGTAATACCTGGCATAAATTGCCGTCTTTCGGATTCCAACCTTGCTCACGCGCCTGCTTTTTCGTGATATAAAAATCCGGCAACCGGTTGTTTTGTTTTAGGTATTTCACCACTTTTTCATGCTGGGTCAGTTGGTCGATAGAGTCAGTTCGGCTGACTTTATTACTCTGCTGATGGCTACGCGTCTGCTCCTGACTATCGGCCTGCGCTATCACCGGTGTTGACGTCGGCACAGAGGCCGGCGCTGTTCCCCGCTCGTTTCCCTGAATGACCGCGACAATTAATACCACCGCCGCCGCCAGAATTCCCACCAGACGTTTGTTCATGATTTTCCCAATCAATTTGCTCGGCTAAAAAAGAGAGCTGACGCCGATGAGCGCCAGCGCTTTTCCGTTGATTTATTGGCTATAAATTACCTAAATGTAAGGTTTTCACTTCCATAAACTCATCCAAACCCAGCACCGAACCTTCACGACCCAAACCAGATTCTTTCACACCGCCAAAAGGCGCTAATTCAGTAGAAACCGAACTATCGTTAATGCCGATCATGCCGCTTTCCAGCGTCTCGGACACGCGGAATACTCTTTTCAAATTTTGAGTATAGAAGTAAGCCGCCAGACCGAAAGGTGTGTTATTCGCGCGCTCAATCACTTCTTCTTCGGTCTTGAAACGGAAGCAGGCTGCCAGCGGGCCAAAAGTTTCCTCACTTGCTACTTTCATCTCTTCGGTAGCCTCGGCAATGACAGTAGGCTGGAAGAAGTTGCCACCCAATGCGTGACGTTCACCGCCCGCCAGCAGACTCCCGCCTTTCGCCAATGCGTCCTTGACGTGATCCTCAACTTTTTTTACGCCAGCAGAGTTGATTAGCGGCCCCAGGTTTACCCCTTCATCCATCCCGTTGCCGACTTTAAGTTTTTTCACTTCGGCAGCCAAACGGGTGACAAACTGTTCGTAAATACCATCCTGAATATAGAAGCGATTGACGCAGACGCAAACCTGACCAGCATTGCGGAATTTGCAAGCCATAGCTCCGGCAACTGCCGCATCCAGATCGGCATCGTCAAAGACGATATAAGGCGCATTTCCCCCTAATTCCATCGAGATTTTCTTCATGGTTTCTGCGGCGTTGCGCATTAGGGTTTTGCCAACCTCGGTGGAGCCGGTAAAGGAAATTTTACGCACTTTCGGGCTGGCCATAATGACATCGCTGATGGCGTGAGTGTCGCCAGCAACGCCATTTAACACGCCGGCCGGCACACCGGCTTTCTCTGCCAGAGCCAGCAGTGCGAAAGCAGAAAGCGGAGTGTTATTGGCAGGTTTAATCAAACCGGTACAGCCCGCGGCTAACGCAGGACCCAGCTTGCGAGTTAGCATCGCCAGCGGGAAGTTCCACGGCGTAATCGCTGCGACTACGCCCACCGGTTCACGAGTGGCAAAGATACGCGCGCCGGTTTTTGCCGGAGGAATAATTTCACCGTTGGCACGTTTAGCCTGCTCACTAAACCACTGAATGAAGCTGGCGGCATAATCTACTTCACCCAAAGCTTCTTTCAAGGGCTTACCTTGCTCTGCGACCATTAATTCGGCCAGATACTGACGGTTTTCGACGATAAGCTGATACCAGCGCTGTAGAATCTCGGCACGCTGTTTGGCCGGCGTTTTACGCCAGGCAGGGAAAGCCTCATGGGCTGCTTTGATCGCCGCCTCGGTTTCACTTTTACCGGCTTTAGCCACCTGAGCCACCAATTCACCCGTGGCTGGGTTCAATACATCAAAGGTTTCTGCGGCCTGATACCATTTTCCACCGACATAGTAGCCAGTTTTAAACAATTCATGTTTCTGTAACGGATTATCCAGATGTGTTGAAGCGGACATCTTTAGGCCTCCTGATCGGCAAAGGGCTGCCCACAATAGGCAACGAGGAAGGGGGGAGCGTGAGTTGAGTATAGCCCTTGATGGTGGCAGGAAAACAGGCTCCCTGCCGCCAATAGCTTATTGAATGAGCGCGTGCTGGTATCTGTGCAACATATCTGCAAGACGTTTGACCGTTTGAGTAACAGAGACAGGAGCATGATATTCAACCAGTTTTTGCTGGTAATCACTTAATTCCTGTAGCAGACGGAAAAAGTAGTGGCGTCGCTTTTGCTCGTTTTTCGACGTCATCACCCGATCGGCGGTATGGCGAATCTGTTTATGGAAGGCGCTTAACTCGGCGTTGACTGGAATCTCGGTATTATTCAGCCTTTGATGAGCGACAATCAGCAACAGAGCCAAACGGTACTTGGCGATATCACCGGGGAACATCATCAGCAATTGGTTGAGCTGCTGATATAACGCTGGCAAATGGTTATCGCTGCGGCGGGCTTGGTTAGTGGTCAGAGCCGCCACCGCGCTGTACACAAAACGGTTGAGCAACGTTCTACCGGTACGCACTTTAGCGTTATCACGAATCAGCAGCAGCACGATCAGAGAAACAAAACAGCCGACCATCTGGCCGAGGGCGCTATCCAGAAACAGGCTAACGTTGAATTCCATGGGGTTGCTGAGCACCAAAATGTTAATAGTACCCGCCAGCGTGCCCAAGGAGCCCAGCCGCCGTTTCTGCACTTCCACGCCGATAATAAATGCCAGTAACCCCAAGCTAATGCATAACAGCAGTAAACTTTGCTGAGTCGAAGGCAGAATAAACATGAAGTACAGCGCTCCCATCGGCAACGCCATTAACATACCGATGAGAAAGTCCATCGCCACCATGCGCGGATTGGGCGTTCGCATCGCCAGAGAGGTTACAACCGCTATCATGACCATACAGCCCGCCCCCGATGTCCAGCCGGTCCACAACCAGAACAGGCCGCCGATCGCAGTAGCAATACCGGTGCGTAGGCCATTGATCATCGCGTGATGGCCCTCCGCCGAGGTGTGTTTTATTTCAGGCTCGGTGGTTAACAGCTCTTCTTCAACGCTGCTAATACTGCTGTTGGTATGAATGCCCTTCGCCAGCAATAAATAGCGAGTGGCGGCACCAACCCAGCTACTGATGGTCAAAGGCACGGCACTACTGTGACTACCCGCGAAATGCTGACGTAACACTTTCATTTGCTTATGAATATCGCCGCAGTTATCTGCGGGTGTACTCAGTAGCGCTTTCAGTTCATCGGTTAGATAATCAGGATGATTAATCAAAATCAAATAGGTTTCACAGGCCTGAGTAATCATAGCGAGGGATTGGCCGTGTAACGCCTGTAAGCGGCGATCGCAGCGCTGCCAGCGTGAGGATTCCATCATCAGATAGCTACGCATCCCTTTCAATGCACTGGTATTTTTCACCAAATCATTCCACGCACGGTCGATATCTTCTTTATCCGCAGAGTGGATGCACAAATGCAGCAGGTGATACTGATCCACCAGCAGTTTATCGATCAGTCGATCGATATCCTGTTTGATGGATCGCGGAGAAAACAGCAGATCCGCGATCACCGCACAGACGATCCCCAGCACAATCTCGCTACAGCGTTCCACCGCAAACTGCGGCGTTAGCAACGGCGTTTCTCCGGTAGTCACAATGATGATCAATGCGGTGTAGCCAGCCAGACCGAAAGCGTAGGAATTCTCGACTTTCACCAGCGAGGAAATCCAGGTACAGACACCAGCCCAAACACAGCACAGTATTAGCGTCAGTACCGGTGCTCTTATGGTCAGAACGATAATGATCAGGCCACCAATACAGCCAATGAATGTGCCAATAATCCGCAGCCAGCCGCGGTGACGAATAGCGCCGGAAAAAGGTTCGCCACCGGCAGCAAAGGCTGGTCCAGCAGCAACAATCGCCGCCGTCATCACCGACCAACGCGGAGTTTCCAACTGAAAATGGAAGCCCAGAAACAGCGCCGCTATAATGGCAAAGCTCAGTTTGAACGCAAAGCGATAGCGGATAAACCTTTGGCTAGTGAACATACTTCCCCTTAGCCGAACTCACGCAGGCGATGCATTAGCTGAATCAAACCCGAAGCATGGCTTGGCTCGCGACCATTCGGCCCGGTAATCACTACGGTGGCAGTGGTGCCCGCAGGATACGGATGCTGTTGATCTTCCTCATCTAAACGAACTTTTACCGGCACACGCTGAGCTAAACGAACCCATTCCAGATTATTATCGATCGTCGCCAGCCCCTTACTATCGGCCTTGCTGCTGCTGTTAGTCACCCCTGCGGATACGCTATCGACGGTGCCGTGCATAATACGATGACTACCCAACGGGGTGATTTCGACGCGATCCCCTCTGCGTACACCTTCCAGCTTGGTTTCTTCCAGATAGGCCAGTACGTAAAACGTGTCTTTTTTCACTAGCGCTACCGCAGTAGCGCCTCGGGTAATAAATTCACCAGCATGAACATTCAAGTTAGTGACCCAACCCTGAGCTGGCGCACGCACCGTGGTTCTTTCCAAATCGAGTTTTGCCAGATCGCGCACCGCGATGGCTTTTGCCAGTTGGTGTCTGACGGTTTGCAACACGTTGGTGGACTGATCGATTTCTTCCTGTGACAAAGCCTGCACCCCTAAACGCAGACGACGGCTGGACTCACGCTGTTTCTCCGCCGCTAATGTTTGATAGTAGGCCACATCGGCTTCGGCACTGGCCAATGCCTGCTCGTAACGGGGACGATCGATAACAAACAATACCTGACCTTTTTCTACCAATTGGTTATCCACCACCGGCACATCGGTAATTAAACCGCTGACGTCGGGCGCGATGGCGACCACGTCGGCGGTAAATTTGGCATCACGAGTCCAGGGGGATTCGGTATAAAACGCCCAGATTTTAAAAATGGCCATTACGGCCAGCAGTACCACAACCAAGGTGATACCGATTCGGATTATTTTTATCAGAAATGTACTCACGGTAACCTCAGGAAAAGAAACGAGACGTTAAATAAAAAAGGCAACAGAACAGCGCCGTATTAAACAAAGCCGGGTGCCAGACAAATTCATAAATACCCGTCGGCTGTAAAACCCGACGCAGCAGAAAAAACAGCGCCAGAGAAATCAGCAACTCGAGAAATATCGGTGGAAAAGACAGACCGAAAACAACCATCACCGGAAGCAAACTCATTCTTTTATCCTTATTTTTTGGGTACCGGTTGGTTTACCCTACCGCTGGATTTATACCGTCGAGTGAAAGGTCACCGTTCGCTCGACCGATCGCGGCACTAACCTGAAATAACTATCAGGTGCCTGAAGTGTTAAACTTGCTGGTATCTGTCAGAGGAAGGTGCGAGGACAACTGAGGCGGTGCGTATTAACACCGAAGGTTATTTCTCCCGACCCCTTATATTAGCCTGCTTATTATCAACTGATCTACAATCTGTGATCTAAATCACTTTTAAGCCAGAGTTAACAATTCATTCAGAGAGAACAATGGAACGATTAAAACGGATGTCGGTTTTTGCCAAAGTCGTAGAGTGTGGTTCCTTTACCGCCGCCGCCCGGCAGTTAGGCATCAGCGTTTCTTCCATCAGCCAGACCGTATCCAAACTGGAAAATGAGCTACAGGTCAAACTGCTTAACCGCAGCACGCGTAGCATTGGGCTGACCGAAGCGGGTCGTATCTATTATCAGGGCTGTCGCCGCATGCTACAGGAAGTGCAGGAAGTGCATGAGCAGCTCTATGCTTTTAATAATACGCCAACCGGCACATTACGCATTGGCTGCTCCTCAACCATGGCACAAAACGTGCTGGCAACCATGACCGCAGATATGCTGAAAGCTTATCCTGGCCTATCGGTCAATTTGGTTACCGGGATTCCGGCTCCGGATCTGATCTCCGACGGGCTGGATGTGGTGATCCGCGTTGGGGCTTTGCAGGACTCAGGCCTATTCTCTCGTCGTCTGGGATCGATGCCGATGGTGGTTTGCGCCGCAAAAAGCTATCTGGCTCAACACGGTACGCCGGAGAAACCCGCGGATATGGCGAATTTTTCCTGGCTGGAATACAGCGTTCGCCCTGATAGCAACTTCGAACTGACCGCACCGGAGGGAATTTCCACCCAGATATCGCCGCAGGGACGTTTTGTCACCAATGATTCGCAAACCATGATTCGTTGGCTCAAAGCCGGAGCCGGTATCGCCTATGCGCCGCTGATGTGGGTTATTGATGAAATTAAACGGGGAGATGTGGAAGTGCTGTTCAACCGCTACCATTCAGAACCACGACCGGTTTACGCTTTGTATACCGAAAAAGACAAAATGCCGCTGAAAGTGCAGGTATGTATTGATTATTTGACGGAATACTTCAAGCGCGTGGCTGAAATTTATCAAGGATACCGCTGAGTAAATCTGGCCTCCCCAAGCGAGGAGGCCAGCGAAAATCAGGCCGTGCCGCCGACGGTCAGATTATCCAGTTTCAGCGTCGGCTGGCCGACCCCCACTGGCAGACTCTGCCCTTCTTTACCACACACGCCCACGCCTTTATCCAGCGCCAGATCGTTGCCAACCATCGAAATTTGCTGCATCGCCTCAATGCCCGAACCAATCAGCGTGGCACCTTTCACCGCGTTGGTGATTCGGCCATTTTCGATCATGTAGGCTTCCGAGGTAGAAAACACAAACTTACCGGAAGTGATATCAACCTGCCCACCGCCAAAATTCGGCGCATACAGACCGTATTCCACGCTAGCGATGATGTCTTCCGGCGTGGATTTACCAGCCAGCATGTAAGTATTGGTCATACGTGGCATTGGTAAATGCGCGTAAGACTCACGACGGCCGTTGCCGGTCGGCGCGACACCCATCAAACGTGCGTTCAGCTTATCCTGCATGTAGCCTTTCAGAATGCCGTTTTCAATCAATACGTTGTATTGACCCGGAACGCCTTCGTCATCGATAGCCAGTGAGCCACGGCGGCCTTGCAGAGTGCCGTCATCCACCACAGTGCATAGCTCTGAGGCCACGAGCTGCCCCATTTGACCGCTGAATACCGAGCTGCCACGACGGTTGAAATCGCCTTCTAGACCGTGACCAACCGCTTCGTGCAGCAGCACGCCCGGCCAGCCTGCGCCCAATACAACCGGCATAGCGCCAGCCGGAGCCGCCACAGCGAACAGATTCACCAAAGCCATACGAACAGCTTCTTTGGCATAGGCGTCGGCACGGACATCCCCATCAACCGGTTCTAAGAAATAGTCATAGCCGAAACGACCGCCGCCGCCGCTGGCACCGCGTTCACGTTTGCCGTTGTCTTCCACCAGCACACTGACAGACAAACGCACCAGAGGCCGCACATCGGCGGCCAGCGTGCCATCTGTAGCCGCAACCAGAATCAATTCATATACGCCGGTCAGACTGGCGCTCACTTCCTGCACCCGCGCATCTGCGGCGCGCGCCACTTTATCGACCCGATGCAATAGCGCGATTTTTTCTTCACGCGGCAAGCTTTGCAGCGGATCGAGCAGAGGATACAGCGAAGCGTGGGCAATCTCGCCCAAGGTGTGAACTTTACCGTTCCCATTATCACGCACAATACTGCGGGCAGCCTGCGCACTTTGGTGTAAAGCATTCAGGGTAATTTGGTCGGCATAGGCAAAACCGGTCTTTTCACCGCTGACCGCACGCACGCCAACCCCTTGATCGATATTGTAAGAGCCATCTTTGATGATGCTGTCTTCCAACACCCATGCCTCGTGATAGCTGGACTGGAAATATAAATCCGCATAATCCAGGCGGCGTTCAGCCAACTGACCCAGAACTGAGGAAAGATCCTGATGGGTCAGTTTGTTAGCAGCGAGTAACTGCTCACTGACAAACGAGAGGCTCATATTATTTTCACTCTTTATTGGATGAAACTTCATTGAATGGCGGCACCAGACTTGGCTGGAAGCGATTATGCTGCATCACCGGCATCTGCTTACGTATTTTTTGCAGGCCATTAGCCTCGACCCTCACTTTCAGGGCAGAAACGTTATCTGGATTCTCGATTAATACCTTGCCCCAAGCGTCAACGGCCATCGAATGACCCCAGGTTCGACGGGTTAACCCATGGCTGCCAACCTGTGCCGGCGCCAATATCATACATTGGTTCTCAATAGCCCGCGCCCGCAGTAACACTTCCCAGTGAGCTTCACCGGTAACTCGGGTAAATGCCGCCGGAACGGAAATAATTTCCGCCCCTTGCGCGCGCAACGCCTGGAATAACCCAGGGAAACGCAAATCGTAACAAATGGTCATGCCCAAACGCCCAACCGGCGTATCGACTACGGTTAGATGCTCTCCCGGCTGATAGGTATCAGACTCACGATAGTGTCCGTGTGTATCATTGATATCCACATCGAACATATGAATTTTGTCGTAGCGCGCCTGCAATTCACCCTGATCGTCAAACAGTAGGCTGCTCGTGGTAATGCGATCCGGAGACTCACGGCTAATCATCGGCATCGAGCCAACCAGCAGCCAGACGCCGTAACGGCGCGCCATTTCACGGATGGCCTGCTGTAACGGGCCATCATTGTGACGCTCGGCCTGTTTACGATAAGCCGCAGAATCGGCAAATAACAGCGCATTTTCTGGCGTCATCACCAATTTAATGCCCGAATTCAACTGCTTAATCTGTTGCTCTATCTGAGCTAGGTTAGAACGGGTTTGCTCACCGCTACAAAGCTGTAAAAGTGCAACATTGGCATTTTTCATGGTGCCTTATTCTCCTTTAGCTGGCGTAACACCTCATGGATATCCGGCTGATCCAGACTACCGGTTATCTGATATCGAATCAGAGATATTTTACTCCACAACGGCCCGAGCACTTTGGTGGCCGCAAAAACCGCCGCCCCAATCACCGGGTTAATCACAAATGCCGTAGCCACACCGACGGTCGCGGATATTTCCGGCGTAATAACGGCTTCCATGTTGATTTGGCGTTTCACCAAATCAACACTGCCGTTCATGGCGATATCTGCCGCCAGACCGTCGATCAAAAGATCGTTAGTATGCACCACGCCAGATTTCACGCTGGCGGTGCCGCGAATCGAATCAAAGGCAAAGTCACGGCTGAAGGTATCGCTGAAATCCAGCTGTAGTTTACGCAACAATGCGTCGAAGCTGACCAGCCGCAGCAGTTGCCCGGCGCGGCCTCCGCCCAGATTCACCATGGCACCTTTGCTTAGTTTGGCGCTCAAATTGCCATTAAGGGTTTCAATTCGCGGCTGCCAAGGCACGCCCTGCCATGCCAGCGTTGCGTTGCCGTCAAAAGGTGCATCTTTGAGCGGCGTGCTAATACCGAAGAATGACAGAGTGTCATCGATTTTACTGCCAGAAACCTTCATCCTAACCGACGTGTTATTGCCTTCCGCACTTTGCTGCCATTCGCCGTTAACCGCCATGCGAGCCTTAGCGACCTCAATCAGGCCATTCTTAAGACTTAACACTTTGTTGTTATGGGAGATATCGGCGCTCACTTTGCCAATATTCTGCCCCATAACCCAGCATTCTTGACAGCGAAGCTGCAACGCTGGCCAATCGCGGAACGAAACATCATGACTTAGTGGAGAATCTTGCAACGCCGCTTTTGACAAAGGTTTATCAACATCTTGCGCCGTCCACTGCGGGTTGTAGTAGAGATAGCGAATATCTGCCCGCCACGGCCCGCTGCTGGCTACGCGCACGCTGCCATCCACTTCGCGCCCTTTGGCGCTAATATTTGTCCCATTCAGCTGCGGCTCAATCCGCAGGGTCAGATTATGCCAAGCCTGGCCGCCCAGCAGCAGTTCTGGCGTTTGTAGCTCAATGCGAGAAGGTAATGTGAACTGGCTCTGGCTGGCAGATTTTTTACCGATCATGGATGACGCCTGCGGAGAGGCTGATGCTAGCGCAGGGCCAATTAGCGCCAGCCAACGTTCCCCATCCAAAGGGGGCAAATTCACCACCAACCCTTTTTCAGCAGGTAATGGCGGGACTTTTTTGCTGTCGGTTTGCCAGACCGCTTTACTCAATTCGACTTTCTGATCTTTTAACAACCATTGACTGTTAAAATGATTCGTTCCTGCCGCTGAACCAGAAAGCGTGAATCCATTGAGGCCACCTTTGGCCTGAACGCTCACCGGCAAAGATTCACCGCCTTGAGTATCTAGCGGCGGCGGTAAGCGACTGCTCACTTTCTTTAGGTCTGCGTTGACATCTACCAGATAACTTGGCTCCCCGTGCTTCGGCAACTGCACCGCAACTTTGCCCTGCCAACCGAAGCTACCCTTCAGCTGTTTGGCTATTTCAGCGGGAATCTCGGTGATTTTGGCTGGAATCCAGTCACCGCGCAGGTTAACCCCAACCTGAAAGTTGTCTTTTTGCTCTTCCGTGGTGAAATTTACCGTCAGCGGCTGACCAAACCAGTTAGCCGATATTTCATCGCTCGACAGATTGCCATCGCTAAAGCGGAATTTACCGCTGACATTTTCCAACTGACTTTGCAGTGGCTTAATCAATAAACTGTTGTTGTGCAGCGTCACCTCACCGGTAGCGTGCGTGATATTGCCTTCTACCAAGGGAATATCCAGATGTAAGCGCCCACTTACACCCCCACCAACCTGGAGTTCATCCAATGCACTCCCCACGGAATCATGTAGCGGCGTATCGTTAAAGTAATCATGAACATCCGAGCCTAGCCCCGCTACCTGCGCATCAACAAACAGGCGTTCTTTCAGATAATCAGGAATATTGGCGCTGATATTGGTGCCGGTGACGTTCCCCAGCATTGCCCGCGGTGCATTCATCCACAGGCCGTCATTGAGGAAATTCAGGTCGATAGCCAGATTTTCCAGCGCTGGCCATTCCGGTTGGAACTGGAAGGTCGCATTACGCAACGGAACATAAACCTGGAATTGACCCTCGTTATGGGTATAAGGGAAATAATGTGGATTACCGTTATAGACCAACGTGGCGTTATCCACCTGCCCGCCCTGAATCGCGCCGGTCAGATAATCCACCAACGCTTTCCCCATCAAAGGCTGAGGGAAGTAACGCCAGGCATCTGCGCCGTCATACAGGCGGATACCGGCCAGAATATTCAGCCACGGCTGGCCTTTTTCCGGCTGTTGATAACGGAAACTACCGTTTGCCCACAAAGACTTGGCTTTTACATCCAGCTTATCGCTCCACAGCTCCCAGCCTTTATCATCCATGCGCCAGTCAATGTCGCCCTGAGCGCTGCTGACTTCCAGCGGTGCGCCAAACATGTCACCGTAAGGCAAAATGCTGTCGTGCAGATTTACCGCCAGACGCCCATGGCTGACGGAACCGCTCAATGTGCCAGAGAAATGATTCACGCCCGGTAAGAGTTCCCAATGCTGCCAGCTGACATCTTGCCATTTAGCCTGAAAACGGGTCAATTCTGGCTGTTTTAGAGGAATATCCAGCGCCAGCGCATTCAAATGCCCCTGCGGTTTTAAATCTCCCCAACGGGCCAGTAAATCCGGGGTAAACAAAGAAATGGTCGGTAACAGCGGCCCAATTCGCTCTAACTGAAGGTCTTTGGCACGAAGGCGTAATTCTTCCGGCTGATCCGGGCCCAGCAGTTTATTATTTTCCGGCAACCACAGCGCCGACAGGCTCCCTTGCGGCCACGCCTGGCCGTCAGTGGTTAAATTCAGCTGTGGGGCATCAATCTGCCAGCCATTTCCCTGACGGCGCGCGTCCACCACCAGTTGATCGACAGCGAGCTGATGGGGTTCACCTTGAGTAGTCCAAGCGGCTTGCCCTTGTTTTAGCAGCACATTCCCACTGTAAATATCGCCGCCTTTGAGCGTCAGCCAAGCTGCCAGACTAAATTCGGCGCTGTCTAATCCGGTATTATTATGCAACCAGCGGCTGATCCAAGGCTTCACGTCAATATTATCAGCCTGCATATATACAGTGCCGTTATTCAGAATGCCCTGATCGTCGTGTAAATCCATCCGTACCTGAACCACGCCGTGCTGGCCATTAATCGTCGATAGGCTGATCTGCCCTTCGGCGCGATGGCGGTTACGCGAGTTAAGCCAGGTTAACTGAGGAATTTCCAGCTCGGCGCTGGAACCAGAAGGGGTAAGAAATGAAATGCGGCTGTTACGCAGATCGAAATGATCCAACTGACGCAGAAAAATATCGGTGAAGTGGCTGGATTCAAAAGAACGGTTCTGATCACCCGGATTAATCAGCGGACGATCCAAATCCAGCTGTAGCTGATGGAACGTCATATCCCGTAGCTGCCAGCGCCAGTGCAGCAAAGATTGCCAGACATCCAGCGCTAGCGTGATGCGCTGAACCTGCAATTTGGTATCAGGCAACTGGGCGCGCAGATCCCGTACTTCCAGCGTCGGGCCAAAAGTTTCCCAACTGCCTTGAATAAAACCAATTTCCAGCGGAATTCCGCTGACGGCCTGAATCTTAGCCTGTAGCTGCGCACGATAGTCGTTGAGCTGCGGCAACATCAAACGAAGCCCACTCACCAACAATGCCACCACAACAATCATTGTGGCGCCTGTCGCTAACAAAATCCTGGGCAGTCGCCTCACGCATCTCTCCTTGCTTCCCGCTGCAAGGGGCGCAGCGGAAATTTATTACATCATCACCACGTCAAACTGCTCTTGGCTGTAGAGCGGTTCAATTTGAACTTTTACCTGCTTACCGACGAAAATTTCCACTTCGGCCAGCGCATGGGATTCTTCGCTCTTCAGCGCTTCCCCTACCGCAGGTGAGGCATAGACCAGGAATCTGTCGGTATCATAGGCATGGTGAACCCGCACGATTTCTCGCAGGATTTCATAGCATACCGTTTCGACGGATTTGACCGTGCCGCGACCGTGACAAGTAGGACAATCATTACACAGCACGTGCTCAATACTTTCGCGGGTGCGCTTGCGGGTCATCTCCACTAATCCTAGCTGAGAGAAACCGTTAATACTGGTTTTCACTCGATCTTTGCTCAGCGCCTGCTCTAATGAGTGTAATACACGGCGACGGTGCTCTTCATTACTCATATCAATAAAATCAATGATGATTATCCCACCGAGGTTACGCATTCGCAGCTGGCGAGCAATGGCCTGAGTGGCTTCGATATTAGTATTGAAAATGGTTTCATCGAGGTTACGGTGGCCGACAAATGCCCCAGTGTTGATATCGATGGTGGTCATAGCTTCAGTTTGGTCGATAATCAGGTAACCACCAGATTTCAATTCAACTTTACGCTCCAGAGAACGTTGAATCTCGTTTTCTACATCATACAGATCGAAAATAGGTTGTTTGCCGGAATAGTGCTCCAGCTTATTGGTCATTTCTGGAATATATTCGCGGGTAAATTCGATCAGTTGCTCATAGGTCTGGCGGGAATCGACCCGAATGCGATCCAAGGCCGCGCCCGCAAAATCCCGTAGAATTCGCTGCGCCAGAGCCATTTCGCCGTACAGTTTGCATTTAGTTTTATCACGTTTTTTACGCAGCTGTACTTTGGCCCACAGACGTTTTAAAAACGCCGCGTCCGCGGATAACTCTTCTTCACCAATACCTTCGGCGGCGGTACGGATAATAAATCCGCCCTGCTCATCGCAATAGCTGGCCACTGTATTTTTCAGACGATCGCGCTCAGCTTCGCTTTCAATACGCTGAGACACACCAACGTGCGCCGCTCCGGGCATCAACACCAGATAACGAGAAGGCAGCGTGATATCCGTAGTCAGGCGCGCGCCTTTGGTGCCCAGCGGATCTTTGACCACCTGCACCATGAGATCCTGCCCCTGACGTACCAGTTCAGCGATATCACGTACATTGAAATTCTTTTGCTCATCCCCAGCCACGCATTCGGTGTGGGGCATAATGTCTGAAGCATGAAGGAAAGCCGCCTTATCCAGGCCTATATCGACAAAAGCCGCCTGCATTCCAGGCAAAACCCGGCTAACGCGACCTTTGTAAATGTTACCGACGATGCCTCTTTTCGCTTCACGCTCAATGTGAATTTCCTGCAGGATGCCACCGTCGATGTAGGCAACCCGCGTTTCAGACGGTGTAATATTGACCAGTAATTCAGCTGTCATGTATTCCTCTCACATCACGTAGCGCGAAAAAATGACTCAGTAGTTCATGGGTTTCTACCAACGGCAGGCCGACAACGGCGTGATAACTGCCTTTAATCGCCCTGACGAAACAACCACCCTTGCCCTGAATACCGTAAGCGCCCGCTTTGTCCATCGGTTCACCGGTAGCAATATAGTCACTGATTTCTTGTTGAGATAACACGCGGAATGTCACATCTGTCACGACCATTGTGCCGAGTAAATCCTGTTTATCGGCTAATGCAACGGCGGTCATCACCTGATGCTGCTGCCCGGACAACGCACCCAACATTTGCGCGGCATGAACAGCATCTCGCGGTTTTTCCAAAACCTGTCCATTAAGCACCACAATGGTATCGGCACCGAGTACCGGTAAATCCCACTCGGCAACCGCCACTCCGGCGCGCGCTTTATCTTCAGCCAAACGTCGGACATAGTCCTCGGCGGCTTCCCCCGGATTACGCTGTTCCTCCACTTCCGTTTTCAGTATTTCAAACGGTAAATCGAGAAGCGCGAGCAGTTCACGCCGACGGGGAGAACCTGAGGCCAGATAAAGGGCTGTCATTGGAAAAATCCTTATTGCACCGCAAACTTACGGCGAATCTTACGCATTAATAAGAATAGCCACGGCCATAAGATACCGTTAATTAAACTACTCCAGAAAACTTCAGGTCGGAACGAAACGTTAATCACTAAGAATTCTGACCAGAACACCACAACATCCATCGTTAGCGACAGAAGCATCACGATTAATGCCTGCTGCCACAGCGCCATATTGCGGAATAACTGAAACTTAAAGGCCACCAGATAGGCAATGATGCTCAATGCCAACGCACGCACGCCAAGAGTTGAACCTAAAATCAGATCCAAAATCAGGCCGAGAATAAAGCCGCTGCCAACGTTAACCCGATGAGGCAATGCCATAACCCAGTAAATCAGGATCAACGTCAGCCATGACGGGCGGAACATATAAATTTCTTTTGGCCACGGCATCACCTGTAGCACCATTGCAATCAGGAATGATAGCCAGATAACCCAGCGCCCATTACTGGTGTAACGGTTCATGGCGTCGCCCTTACCGCTGGCGCGTTCGCCGGAGGCGGATTCAAACTGGCTGGCGCCGGTGGGCCGACCATTTCGCTGGCGCTTGGCAATACCTGAGGCATCATCTGCATCAGACGCTCATTAGCCACCCGATGTACTTCATTCGGCGGCAACGGCAAATCGCCATTGCGATCCGCGCCCCACAGCAACAGCAAATAACGCAGACGCTGTAAATCGGCCATTGGACGAGCCTGAATAACGGTATAGGCGCGCTGATTATCGACTTTAACCGAAGAAACCACCGCCACCGGATAACCTTCTGGGAAACGTCCACCGAGGCCAGATGTCACCAAAACATCACCAACACGAATATCAGTATTGCTTGGCAAATGTTCGAGCAATAAGTCGTCGCTACAGCCGCCACCGGCAGCAATAACGCGAATGTCATTACGCAAGACTTGAATCGGTAGCGCGTGGGACGCATCGCATATCAACAGCACGCGGCTGGTGAATTTGCTGACCGCCACTACCTGCCCGACCACGCCTTTATCACTGATCACCGGCTGGCCTTCATACACGCCATTATCGGTGCCCTTATCGATCACCACCTGATCGCTATAAGGATCGGTGCCGCTGGAAATAACCTGCGTCACCATTTTTTGTTCGTCCTGACGCAGCGGAGAGCCGAGTAACTCGCGCAGACGTGAGTTTTCCTGCTTAAACTGGCCAAGCAACTGTAGATCGGTATTTTTAAGCAACAGTTCCTGACGTAACGCACGATTTTCCAGCTCAAGCTGTTGGCGCGTTGCGATGGTTTCTGAAACGCTGTCTAAAACTTTACGTGGCCCATTGGCCAGAAAATAGAAGGGGCTAACTGCGGTGTCCATATAGGTACGAATTTTAACGAACGTACCGAGCCGGCTATCGACAATAACCAGCGCAATGGCTGCAAGAACGGCGAAGAAAAGTCGCAGTTGCAGGGATGGACCCCGGCTAAAAATCGGCTTCATAAATTATGCGTATTCCTCGACAACAAAAAGGAGGCACTAAACCTGATGATGCAATACCTTCATCCGATCCAGCCCTCCTTTTTTGGCTGACTATTCTTCGCTGAACAAATCGCCGCCATGCATGTCGATCATTTCCAACGCTTTGCCACCGCCGCGAGCTACGCAGGTCAGAGGGTCTTCTGCAACCACAACCGGAATGCCTGTTTCTTCCATTAACAAACGATCCAGATTACGCAGCAATGCGCCGCCGCCGGTTAACACCATGCCGCGTTCGGAGATATCGGAGGCCAATTCTGGTGGACACTGTTCCAGAGCAACCATAACCGCGCTAACGATGCCGGTCAGTGGCTCTTGCAGAGCTTCCAGAATCTCGTTGGAATTCAGAGTAAAGCCGCGCGGAACACCTTCTGCCAGGTTACGGCCACGGACTTCGATTTCCAGCACTTCATCACCCGGATACGCCGAGCCGATGCTGTGCTTGATACGTTCAGCCGTTGCTTCACCGATCAGAGAGCCATAGTTACGACGCACATAATTAATGATCGCTTCATCAAAGCGGTCACCACCGATGCGTACAGAAGAGGAGTAAACCACACCGTTCAGTGAGATCACCGCCACTTCCGTAGTACCGCCACCGATATCCACAACCATTGAACCGGTTGCCTCGGAAACCGGCAGGCCAGCACCGATTGCAGCCGCCATTGGCTCTTCAATCAGGAACACTTCGCGAGCACCGGCACCCTGGGCTGATTCACGAATTGCACGACGTTCTACCTGGGTAGCACCGACTGGCACACACACCAATACGCGCGGACTTGGGCGCATAAAGCTGTTGCTATGAACCTGTTTGATAAAATGCTGAAGCATTTTTTCGGTCACGAAGAAATCGGCGATAACGCCGTCTTTCATCGGGCGAATCGCGGCGATATTGCCAGGAGTACGCCCCAGCATCTGCTTGGCATCATGACCCACAGCTGCAACGCTTTTGGGGGAACCGGCACGATCCTGGCGAATAGCAACCACCGAGGGTTCATTCAGTACGATGCCTTGTCCTTTTACATAAATCAGGGTATTGGCGGTACCCAAGTCGATGGACAAGTCGTTGGAAAACATGCCACGAAATTTCTTAAACATAACGAAAGGATAATCCTGCAAGCTGGGGGCGAAAAATAAAATCCGCCTACTTTACCAACCACACGGAGCAGCGACAAGGCGCAAAAACGTCCTACTCCGGTGAAAAAGTGGCTACGTTATTCCAATCAAGTTCCGCTGAATAAGGTATATGCACTAAAACCCTTGAATAAAGGCTCATTATACCCCCCAGTCGACGCGTCGAACGGTGTAACACAGCACATAAAATCTAACATTTAACCTGATTTACCGCCGGAAGTAAGTGCCTACCAACGGTCTACGGAAATGGCTGGGACATTCTACGTTAATTTTTGCTCAACGATCAGGCTAAACATGGCCCTGTTACGAATATTTTTTCTGCTCTGGGTTCAAAAGCATCGGCGCAGCAAAAAAATTGCCCTGTCCGCCATAAACCCCTTTCTGTAGCAGCGTTTCCCATTCTTCCCTGGTCACCACTTCTGCGGCAAAAACTTTAACATTCGTACCGGCACAGGCACCAGTAAGACTTTGCACAAATAGCTGATTTTCAAGGCGGACATCAATACTTCTTACCAATCCCGGATGTAACTTAATCATTTCCACCCGTAAAGACTTAATATATGAGGTACTGACCACCGTCAATCCGGCCTGCGAAACCATCAATCTACAACCTAACCCTAATAACAATCGAATCACAGGGCGTAGGGCCTCAATATGTTGGCAGACATCCGCCTCAGCCAGCTCAAAGATAATCCGCTGACGGTAACTTTTCCGGCACTGTAATAAGGTATCCCGTAGCCAACGCTTAAAGGAACGTTGCAATAATGAATCAACGCTTATGGAAAATGCCAGCGTTTCATCCGGCCACAGCGCCAACAAAGGAATTATCCGACCTATTTTCTGTCGATCATAACGTTCGGCCAACCCGAGCAAACGTACCAACGGAGTAAACTCCGCCGCTATCAGCTCTTGTTCGCCATCAAATATCCGGCTGATGATTTCACGGTGATGAATTTTTCCATCACAGGTAATGACCGGTTTCTGATACAACCTAGGGCCACCGTTAACCAGCGTTTTTTCCAGCAATGTTCGCCACTTAACGCTACCGCGTCCTTTCTCCGGCACCTGATTGTCATAGACATACCAGCTATTGCCTCCATACAACGCCGCATTTTTGGTAGCTTGTCCAGCATTATCCATAATTTGTTCCGCCGCCTGCCCGTGGCGATAGGCCACGATACCAATATTGAGCAAAGCGTCGCGATCGATAATCTGCGGCGCTGGCATGGCACCCGCCACATGAACCAACTGTGCCGCCATCACATCGGCGTCTTTCAGAGTTTTATGCGGTAATAAAATGGCAAAATCGCTGTTGGCGTAGTGAGCTAGCAGTGCGGAAGGATAACGGTCGACAAAAGTGGAAAGCAGATTCACCATCGAATGCATCAATTCCTGCACCCGTGATTTGTCGTAAACCTCACTTAACGCATCAAAATCGGGTAAGTGCACCATCATCACTACGCCGTGGGCACCGGGTTCTTCAAGCTGGGTAGTCAGCTGATTATCAAAAAACAGCGCGTTATTCAGGCCGGTTTTAGCGTCCTGTGCGGCATAGGAGCGAATCAAAGTATCCAATTGGCTGCGTTCTTCACGCATTTCCGCCAAATCCAGCAGCAAACGGTCGAGAGCATGGCTGGCATAAGGCGGCCACTCATGAGTTTCACCGCGCAGTACATTCTCACGCTCGCCGTTGAGAATACGTCGCGCTCGGTTCTCCAGTTGCTCCTCACCTGCCGTTTGTTCCCGCAGCCAGCGAAAACTTAAAAACAGAATGACCGCAATCATCGCCACCGCCAACGACAAAATCACCGCTGCATACATTGAACGAGTGTAACTGGTGAGCGGATCGATATAAGTCAGGCGCATCGAACTGCCGGGCTGCTGTAATAATGGAAGAGACAGTTCGCGATAGCCGCTATTGGTATCCCAGGCGGTATAAGTAGGAAGGACTTTCAGATAAAACAATTGATGCTGCGAATTTTCAACGCTGATTTCAACCACGCCAATAGCGCCCATCATCAACGGCAACCAGCTACGCGGAACTTCAGGTGGATCGGTTAGTAAGGATTGATCGTACGCGGTCACGATAGTATTAAGGCGATGTTCCATTTTTTTCTGGCATAAGTAGAAAAAACTGAACGTACTCCCTAACAACATTAAACACATGGCCAATACGACCAGTAATGCCATAAACGCAGAAAGTTTGGTTGTAAATCGCATCCCTCAGCCTTGCCTACCGCAGTTAAATGGAAAGTATTCCTCACTCCTTTAGGGCAGGTACTATATGATAAAACCGACCACGGACGCTGGTTTTTTAATGTTTTATACGACAAAAACGCAATTTTTTACGAAATTCGCATCCATTGCCTCATCCTTACCCTGCATAAAGCATAGTCACTGATATAAGCATCGAGGCCAAATTTGTCCTCGGTCAGCCTTCGAACTTGATGTTTCCGGTATAGTCACCCAACCTGATGAATACGAAATTTTCGATCGTTATTAGTCGATCGTTCGTTATTAGTCGATCATTGTTAACGGCACTTCTTAGGGAGCCTCTAATGCGCGCACTGTTACTCGAACAGCACGATGGCAAAACCTTGGCCAACGTCCGTGATATTTCACCGGAACAACTGCCTGCGGGTGAAGTCACGGTTGATGTCAGTTGGTCTAGCCTGAACTACAAAGATGCACTGGCGATCACCGGTAAAGGCAAAATCATTCGTCAGTTCCCTATGGTGCCAGGCATTGATTTCGCCGGAACCGTTCACAGCAGCGAAGATCCGCGTTTTCACATTGGCCAGCGGGTATTGCTGACCGGCTGGGGCGTAGGCGAAAACCATTGGGGCGGGCTGGCAGAACAGGCGCGAGTACAGGGTGAATGGCTGGTTCCGCTCCCCGCAGGTTTGGATGCGCGCAAAGCGATGATTATCGGTACCGCCGGTTTCACTGCGATGCTGTGCGTGATGGCGCTGGAAGAAGGCGGAGTCACACCAGAAAGCGGCGAAATTGTGGTGACCGGTGCCAGCGGCGGCGTGGGCAGTACTGCGATTGCTCTGCTTTCAGCTCTGGGCTATCAGGTAGCAGCTATCAGTGGCCGTGAAGCGAATAACGACTATTTACTGTCACTCGGAGCCAAACGGGTTCTGCCGCGTAGCGATTTCAGCGATGCATCTCGTCCGTTGGAAAAACAGCTATGGGCTGGCGCTATTGATACCGTCGGCGACACTTTACTAGCCAAGGTGCTGGCACAGATGAACTATAACTCTACCGTCGCCGCCTGCGGTCTGGCCGGGGGTTATAAACTGCCAACCACGGTAATGCCTTTTATCCTGCGCAACGTGCGTTTACAAGGTGTAGATTCTGTCATGACACCGCAACCGCGCCGTCGGGCTGCCTGGGAGCGTCTGTTGAAAACGTTGCCAGAAAGCTTCTATCAACAGGCTGGACGTGAAATTACGCTAGAACAGGCTCCTGCGGTAGCAGCCGAACTGATGGAAAATCAGGTTACTGGCCGAACCTTGGTTAAAGTTCGCTAATTAGCCCATTAAAATAGAGTCATTTCATTGGGCGGATGTTTCGTTCGCCCAATCTCAGAAATTTCATATTTTCTGCTAACCTCTCGCTTTTACAGCCTTTTCACACCATGCTTTATTCCATTACGGTCAGTATGACTTTCTCTGCCCGATGGAGTAATCACATGAGCAAACAACGCAAATTAACCGAATCTGACGTCACGCCGGAAAGCGTGTTTTATCAACGCCGCAAGGTGCTGCAAGCGCTGGGTATTACCGCCGCCAGTCTGGCATTGCCGGTTTCGGCTCAGGCTGACCTACTGTCTTGGTTTAAAGGTAAAGATCAGCCCAAGGCACCGGCAGGCAAGCCGCTCACCTTCAGTAAGCCGCCAGCCTATCATCCTGACTGGGAACTGACGCCGGAAGACAAAGTGACTGGCTACAACAACTTCTACGAATTCGGTCTGGATAAAGCCGACCCGGCCGCTAACGCCGGTGGATTAAAAACCGGCGATTGGCAGATTCGTATCGATGGTGACGTCGCCAAACCAATGACGTTGAGCATCGACGATTTGCTCAAACGCTTCCCGCTGGAAGAACGCATTTATCGTATGCGCTGCGTGGAAGCCTGGTCGATGGTGGTGCCTTGGATCGGTTTCGAGCTAGGAAAACTGCTAAAGCTAGTCGAACCCACCAGCAACGCGCGCTTTGTGGCATTCCAAACCTTGTACGATCCGGATCAGATGCCGGGACAGAAAGATCGCTTTGTGGGCGGCGGGTTGAAATATCCCTATGTAGAAGGTTTGCGATTAGATGAAGCGATGCATCCGCTGGCCTTTATGACACTGGGCGTGTACGGCAAAACGTTACCACCACAGAACGGCGCGCCGCTGCGTCTGATCACGCCGTGGAAATACGGTTTTAAAGGCATTAAATCTATCGTTCATATTCGACTCACTCGCGAACAGCCGCCAACGACCTGGAATCTCAGCGCGCCGAACGAGTACGGTTTCTACGCTAACGTGAATCCCAATGTGGATCATCCGCGCTGGTCGCAGGCTACCGAACGCTTTATCGGTTCCGGCGGGATTTTAGACGTTAAGCGCCAGCCAACCCTGCTATTTAACGGCTATGCCGATCAGGTGGCTTCGCTTTATCGCGGCATGGATTTGCGGGAGAATTTTTAATGCGTCTGAGCCTGAAACAGGTCAAAGGGTTGAAAGTAGCAATCTGGCTGGCCGCCTCATTGCCCTTCTTCTGGCTAATTTTATCCGTCGATCAGGGCTGGTTCAGCGCCGATCCGTCCAAAGACATTCAGCATTTTACCGGGCGCATGACTCTCAAGCTGCTGCTGGCCACCCTGTTGGTGACACCGCTGGCTCGCTATGGCAAGCAGCCGTTGCTGATGCGCTGTCGCCGCCTGTTGGGAGTATGGTGTTTTGCCTGGGGAACCCTGCATTTAGCCAGTTATTCAGTGCTAGAGCTGGGGCTGTCCAATATCGGTTTGCTGGGGAAAGAATTAGTTACCCGCCCCTATTTAACTTTAGGTATTATTAGCTGGCTATTACTGTTCGCACTAGCAGTTACATCGACACAGTGGGCACAGAGAAAAATGGGACCTAACTGGCAAAAATTGCATAATTTCGTTTATCTCATCGCCATCCTGGCACCGATTCACTATCTTTGGTCGGTCAAAACTTTATCACCCTTGCCGATAATTTACGCAATCGCAGCAATTATTTTGTTAGCACTGCGTTATAAAAAATTTCGCCAATGGTGCCGCTAAATGCTGGGACTTCACCCTCTTCTACCCCAGATAATCCGTTAGGCTTTGTATAGTTCACCATGTTTCTTATTGAATATCTTCGCTGATAAGACCAGTATTTAGCTGCTAATTGCTACGATATCATTATAATGCTCCACCTTAGTTCCGATCGTAGTGGGAACTTCACCGTTAACAGGTGACAAATCGGTGGCATCAGGCTATTTTTGACGATGACGAACTAATTGCCGGAGATACCAGCATAATGGCGGACAAGTTTCACATTTTGCTTCTGAACGGCCCGAATTTAAATCTGCTTGGCTCTCGCGAGCCAGAAAAGTATGGTTACACCACGCTGGCAGAGATTGTTAACGGGTTGGAGACACAGGCTCAGAATTTGGGTGTTGCGTTATCCCATCTGCAATCCAATGCAGAACATGCGCTGATAGACAGAATTCATCAGGCACGGGGCAACACTGATTTCATCCTGATTAACCCGGCGGCGTTTACGCATACCAGTGTCGCTTTACGCGATGCTCTGTTAGGCGTTCAGATCCCGTTTATCGAGATCCATCTGTCTAACGTGCATGCTCGGGAGCCTTTCCGTCACCATTCATATCTCTCCGATATTGCGGTTGGCGTGATCTGCGGACTCGGCGCAGACGGCTACAACTTTGCTTTACAGGCAGCGGTCAATCGCTTGTCAAAATCCAATTAATTGCAACGCAAAAGAGTACGGAATCACACTCATGGATATTCGTAAAATCAAGAAACTGATCGAACTGGTAGAAGAATCTGGCATTTCCGAGCTGGAGATTTCAGAAGGTGAAGAATCAGTACGTATCAGTCGTGCTACAGCCGCACCAAGCTACCCAATGATGCAACAGCCTTATGCTTTTGCCGCGCCACAGCAGCCAGCATTGGCTAACGCTGTAGCACCGGCACCGGCTGCTGAAGCCGCTGCACCCGCAGCCATCAGTGGTCACATCGTGCGCTCCCCAATGGTCGGTACTTTCTACCGCACCCCGAGCCCAGATGCTAAAGCCTTCATCGAAGTAGGTCAGAAAGTTTCTGCTGGTGATACCCTTTGCATCGTTGAAGCGATGAAAATGATGAACCAAATCGAGGCAGACAAATCCGGTACTATCAAGGCCATTCTGGTCGAGAACGGTCAACCGGTTGAATTCGACGAGCCTCTTGTCGTCATCGAATAACGAGGCGTTCCATGCTTGATAAAATCGTTATCGCTAACCGCGGTGAGATCGCGCTACGTATTCTGCGAGCTTGTAAAGAGCTGGGCATCAAAACCGTAGCCGTTCACTCCTCTGCGGATCGCGATCTGAAACACGTTCTGTTGGCTGACGAAACCGTGTGTATCGGTCCGGCAGCGTCAGTCAAAAGCTATCTGAACATTCCTGCAATCATTTCAGCAGCAGAAATCACCGGCGCGGTGGCTATTCACCCTGGTTATGGTTTCCTGTCCGAAAACGCAGACTTTGCCGAGCAGGTAGAGCGTTCAGGTTTCATCTTTATCGGTCCTCGCGCCGAAACCATTCGTCTGATGGGCGACAAGGTTTCCGCAATCAGCGCCATGAAGAAAGCCGGTGTACCTTGTGTGCCGGGTTCTGACGGCCCGCTGAGCGACGACACCACGCAAAACAAAGCTTTCGCCAAACGCATCGGTTATCCGGTGATCATCAAGGCGTCCGGCGGCGGCGGCGGTCGTGGTATGCGCGTAGTGCGCAACGACAAAGATCTGGAAGAATCCATTAACATGACTCGTGCGGAAGCCAAAGCGGCTTTCAACAACGACATGGTTTACATGGAAAAATACCTTGAGAATCCGCGCCATATCGAAATTCAGATTTTGGCAGACGGTCAAGGTAACGCGATTTATCTGGCTGAACGCGACTGCTCTATGCAGCGTCGTCACCAGAAAGTGGTTGAAGAAGCGCCAGCACCGGGCATCACCAGCGAAATGCGTCGTTATATCGGCGAACGCTGTGCAAAAGCCTGTGTGGAAATCGGCTACCGCGGCGCAGGTACTTTTGAGTTCCTGTATGAAAACGGCGAGTTCTATTTCATCGAAATGAACACCCGTATTCAGGTTGAGCATCCGGTTACCGAAATGATTACCGGCGTCGATTTGATCAAAGAACAGCTACGCATCGCGGCAGGCCAGCCTCTCTCCATTAAACAGGATGAAGTGAAGGTTCACGGCCATGCGGTCGAGTGTCGTATCAACGCTGAAGATCCAAATACCTTCCTGCCAAGTCCGGGTAAAATTACCCGTTTCCATGCGCCGGGTGGCTTTGGTGTTCGTTGGGAATCTCATATCTACGCTGGCTATACCGTGCCTCCGTACTACGATTCCATGATCGGCAAACTGATCACTTACGGTGAAAACCGTGACGTGGCAATTTCCCGCATGAAAAATGCTCTGGCAGAGCTGATCATCGATGGCATCAAAACCAACGTTGAACTGCAACAGCGCATTATGAATGACGAAAACTTCCAGCACGGTGGCACCAATATCCACTATCTGGAGAAAAAACTTGGGTTGCAAGAAACCTGATTTTATTTCGCCTGAAAATCAAGGCCGGTTAATACCGGCCTTTTTTATTTTCTGATCAAACAGGGCTAGGCAAACGCCGCGCTTGCCGTAAAATCCCCTACCCTTGTTAAACTCAGAACCGTCAATACCCACGGGAGAATGAATGGACACGAGATTTGTTCAAGCCCACAAAGAAGCGCGCTGGGCCTTTGGTCTGACTCTGGCCTATCTGGCAGGCTGGTTATTGTGCGCCTATTTTCCTGGCGATGTGCCGGGGATGACCGGGTTACCCGCCTGGTTTGAAATGGCCTGTCTGGCCCTGCCACTGCTATTTATTGTGCTGTGCTGGCTGATGGTTCGCTTTATATTCCGCGATATTCCGCTGGAGGACAGTGATGCAAACTGATGTCGTCCTGCCATTAGTTGCCTATCTGGCATTGGTTTTTGGCCTTTCTATTTACGCATACACCCGGCGACAGACCGGTAATTTCCTCAACGAATACTTCATCGGCAACCGTTCGATGGGAGGGTTCGTATTGGCGATGACTCTGACCGCCACCTATATTAGCGCCAGTTCATTTATCGGCGGGCCGGGAGCTGCTTATAAATACGGCCTCGGCTGGGTATTACTGGCGATGATTCAGTTGCCAGCGGTGTGGCTGTCGCTAGGCGTACTGGGTAAGAAGTTTGCGATTCTGGCGCGTCGTTATAACGCCGTAACTCTGAATGACATGCTGTACGCACGCTATCAAAGTCGTTTACTGGTGTGGCTGGCCAGCCTGAGCCTGTTAGTCGCCTTTGTCGGTGCCATGACGGTGCAGTTTATCGGCGGAGCGCGTTTACTGGAAACCGCTGCGGGTATTCCCTACGATACTGGGCTGCTGATCTTTGGCGTTAGTATCGCGCTCTATACCTCCTTCGGAGGTTTCCGCGCCAGCGTATTGAATGATGCGCTGCAAGGGCTGGTGATGCTGGTAGGAACCATTTTACTGCTGGTTGCGGTGGTTCACGCCGCCGGCGGCCTGCATAAGGCGGTCGATACGCTACAACACATCGATCCGGCGCTGGTTTCCCCGCAAGGTGGCGACGGTATCCTCGATTTGCCGTTTATGGCGTCATTCTGGATTCTGGTGTGCTTCGGCGTCATTGGCCTGCCACATACAGCAGTACGTTGCATTTCCTATCGAGATAGCAAAGCGGTTCACCGTGGCATTATTCTGGGCACTATTGTGGTGGCGATTTTGATGTTTGGTATGCATTTGGCTGGCGCATTGGGCCGGGCGATCCTGCCAGATCTGAAAATTCCGGATCAGGTTATTCCTACGCTAATGATCACTGTGCTACCGCCGTTCGCCGCAGGGATCTTCCTCGCCGCGCCTATGGCGGCTATTATGTCGACCATCAATGCTCAGCTATTGCAGTCTTCCGCGACTATCGTCAAAGATTTGTACCTGAATTTCCGTCCGGAACAGATCAAAAACGAGCGTAAGCTGGCTCGTATTTCCAGCATGGCCACGCTGGTTCTCGGCCTGCTGCTATTGCTGGCAGCCTGGCGTCCGCCGGAAATGATTATCTGGCTGAATTTACTAGCCTTTGGCGGTCTGGAAGCGGTATTCCTCTGGCCGCTGGTTCTGGGGCTGTATTGGGAACGCGCTAACGCTCACGGTGCACTTAGCTCAATGATCGTCGGTGCGGTATGCTATACGCTACTTGCCAGTTTCGACATTAAGATCGCCGGATTGCACCCGATCGTGCCGTCACTTGTGCTGAACTTGCTGGCGTTTTATATCGGTAACCGGTTTGGCGACAGAGCGCGGGCGCGACAGCCTGTCGTCGCCAACGCTGAATAAATCGCTATTTAACGGTATTATTTACCGAAACCTTATTGACAAAAACCGGTCCAAAAACGCAAGTTGCGGAGCGGTTTTAGAAGAGAAAAGCTATGCCTTGGATCCAATTAAAGTTAAACACTTCCGGTAATCAGGCCGAATCCCTCGGGGACGCGCTGGTTGAGAGTGGCGCAGTATCCGTCACCTTCCAGGATACCCACGATAATCCGGTATTTGAGCCGCTGCCGGGGGAAACCCGTCTGTGGGGCGATACTGATGTGATTGGCCTGTACGATGCCGAAACCGATATGGCTGAAGTGATCGCTGTGCTGGAATACAACCCGCAGTTAGGCAAAGGCTTCGCCCACAAAATTGAACAACTGGAAGACAAAGATTGGGAACGTGAGTGGATGGATAATTTCCACCCAATGCGCTTTGGCGAGCGCCTGTGGATTTGCCCAAGCTGGCGCGATGTGCCAGATCCAACCGCCGTTAACGTGATGCTCGATCCCGGTTTGGCCTTCGGTACCGGTACTCATCCCACCACCTCTCTTTGTCTACAATGGCTAGACGGGCTGGATTTGGAAGGTAAAACTATCATCGATTTCGGCTGTGGCTCCGGCATTCTGGCCATTGCGGCTCTGAAGCTGGGTGCCAGCCGCGCTATCGGCATTGATATCGATCCGCAGGCCATTCAGGCCAGCCGCGATAATGCGCAGCGTAATGGCGTTTCAGAGCGTCTGGAACTGTATCTGCCGAAAGACCAGCCGACGGATCTGTCTGCCGACGTCGTTGTCGCCAATATTCTGGCTGGCCCACTGCGCGAACTGGCTCCGTTGATTAGCGTGCTGCCGAAAGTCGGCGGTCATTTGGGTCTGTCTGGCGTACTGGCGACTCAGGCTGCCAGCGTTGCTCAGGCTTATGAAGATAAATTCGCGCTGGACCCAGTGGCAGAGAAAGAAGAATGGTGCCGCATTACCGGCGTCAGAAAATAATCCCCACGCTATTTATCCCCGCTTACGGCCTCACTACGCCGCTGGCGGGGTTATTTCCCCCGTCGTCATACCCAAGCCCGCCTTTTACACTTAATCGCTGTGTGAGCTTTCTGCTGCGTTAACATGTCTTTGTTGCAGCTGATAGCGACGCGTCATGTTTTTTCCTCAAAGTGAGAGCTTTCTCACAGGATTTATGGGGTTATTACTGTGGTTTAACGCAGTTTTGCTTACTAAATCAGCAGTATCGATCGGTGTTAAAAGAAGTTTCCAGTCAATAATCAGGGTGTTTAGCAGAAAATATTGTCGTACATAAAACAACCAATAATCTATAACTGCATGTTTAATATGAATAAATAATTATTATTACAAGATTAGCTGGCTATTTATTGCTATTTTTAAGCCAATTGGTCAAAGTTTGGCCTTTCATCTGAACGTAAAAATGCGTAATATACGCGCCCTTGCGGACACAGTATGGTCATTCTTTGTCTATGCACATTGGACACTTCCAGCTTAAAAATTGCCTGATTGCCGCCCCGATGGCCGGTATAACAGACCGACCCTTCAGAGCCTTATGTCATGCGATGGGGGCTGGGATGGCTGTATCTGAAATGCTCTCCTCCAATCCGGAGGTGTGGCGGACGGATAAGTCGCGTCTACGCATGGTCCATAGCGATGAGCCCGGTATTCGTACCGTGCAGATAGCCGGTTGCGATCCGGATGATATGGCAGCGGCCGCCAGAATTAATGTGGCGGGCGGCGCTCAGATCATTGACATCAATATGGGGTGCCCGGCCAAGAAAGTGAACCGTAAGCTGGCAGGATCTGCATTGTTGCAGTATCCCGATCTGGTTAAACAGATCCTCTCCGCAGTCGTTAATGCGGTAGATGTGCCTGTCACGCTGAAAATTCGGACTGGTTGGGCTCCGGAACACCGTAACTGTATAGAGATTGCCCAATTGGCCGAAAGTTGTGGTATACAAGCCCTGACAATTCATGGCCGAACCCGTGCTTGCCTGTTTAATGGTGAAGCGGAGTACGACAGCATTCGGGCAGTTAAGCAGAGTGTTTCCATTCCGATTATCGCGAATGGCGACATAACTGACCCGCATAAAGCCAGAGCGGTACTTGATTACACTGGGGCTGACGCCCTGATGATAGGCCGTGCCGCTCAGGGGAGACCCTGGATCTTCCGGGAAATCCAGCATTATCTGGACACTGGGGAACTGCTGCCACCGATGCCACTTGGCGAAGTGCAGCGTTTGTTAAACGGGCATATACGGGAATTGCACGACTTTTATGGTCCAGGCAAGGGATTCCGTATTGCACGTAAGCACGTATCCTGGTATCTCCAGGAGCACGCCCCAAACGACCAGTTTCGGCGCACATTCAACGCCATTGAGGATGCCAGCGAACAGCTGGAGGCGTTGGAGGCATATTTCGAAAATCTTGCGTAAACAGAAAAAAGAGCTGACAGAACTATGTTCGAACAACGCGTAAATTCTGACGTACTGACCGTTGCAACCGTAAACTCACAAGATCAGGTGACTCAAAAGCCTCTGCGTGACTCGGTTAAACAAGCACTGAAGAACTATTTTGCTCAACTGAATGGTCAAGATGTAAGTGACCTGTATGAGTTGGTACTGGCTGAAGTTGAACAGCCATTGTTGGACATGGTGATGCAATACACCCGTGGCAACCAAACCCGTGCTGCCCTGATGATGGGCATCAACCGCGGTACGCTGCGTAAAAAATTAAAAAAATACGGCATGAACTGATACTAGTCAGTTAGGTTGTTGTTTAAAAAGGCGTACTCCACACGGAGAACGCCTTTTTTATTGCCTGTAAACTGCCCGCTGTTCTGAGATAAGGAGAACAACCTCGCAAAAAACAAATGATTCCTTCACTAATTAAATGGTCAATCATACTTATACAATCACAACCCTTCGTAGTAAGGTATTTTTTAGAAAAAGTTATCGCAATGTTCTGATTTTATTATTTAAATTGGTAAATATCATGTATTCTTTGTCGTCCCCGCCCATCGGGCAACCTGATAGTGCTGTATCAATCTTATCGATTCACTCAATCACTTTTCAGTCATTCAATAAGTTTCTGGTTATTAACGAGCTATATTAATTACAGCCCAAATTCTGCCTATAGCGCGGACTATCGAATATAAGGTAGATACTATAAATAATAACGCCGGTGGTTGGACTATTAATGAATCGCTGAAGGCCTGTGAATTACCTGCAAATATCAAAACAGGTTTTGCTGGCGTGACTAAAAACCTGGTTGGAGCGGAATGCGTTCCGGTATTATATGCTGCCAAGCAGAGAGGCAACGGTACCAACCCTACGCTGATTTGTGTGCAACCCCTTTCAGAAAAAGGCACGAGCAAACATCTTGTGACATTTATCCTTCAGGAATCCTTGGATAAAAAGTCAGCAGCGCCCTATCACGCCTATCGTTAAATAATTCAGTTTATTGATGGAGTTAAATAATGGAGTTAAATAATGCAGGTAAATAACAGAGATAAATAATAGAGATAAATAGTCATTTTTGTATTTTCAATTTTATTACCGCAACTAAATACACCCGCCCCTCGACAATTATTTTTGTCGGAATGGCTGCTTATTTTATTTATTAATGAAAAATCACTGCAACGGCAGTCTCTTAGCAAATCAGACAACGTCATCCTAAATATCCTGCAATGGGTAGAACAGAACGTTATTTCCCCTTGAGTTTGATTAATTAATCTCTTTATTTCACTCAGGAGATATATGTTATACTTGCCCAAAGAGCCGCTTCTCGCCTGCCAACTGCCTCCGATTGAGACCCGAAACACCGCGCGATCCCCGCTTTTAATGTAAAGATTCTGTCAATTATTGGTTTGATGAAAACGATAAGCGACAACTGGTGTCTTAAATAATGTACCGCTAACGAGTTATTTCCTTATGCGTTACACATTCGCTCCTAACGCATAATGATTGAGTTAACATGATAAAACCCCAAAAGTTCCAGCTTTCGCTGCTTCATCCTCGCTATTGGCTAACCTGGTTTGGTCTCGGCGTCCTATTTTTACTGGTTCAGTTACCTTACCCACTGCTGCAAAAGCTCGGCGTGTGGCTGGGCCGGACTTCAATGCGTTTTCTGAAACGCCGCGTCTCCATTGCCCGCCGCAATCTGGAACTGTGTTTCCCGGATATGGATAAGCAAGTGCTGGAACGCACCATTGTCGGCAACTTTGAATCCCTGGGCATGGGGCTGATGGAAACCGGAATGGCCTGGTTCTGGCCTGATTCGCGGGTTAAACGCTGGTTCACCGTTTCAGGCCTGAATCACCTGAAGAAAGCGCAGGAAGGCAACCGAGGCGTGCTGGTTATCGGCGTACACTTTATGTCGCTGGAACTCGGCGGCCGCGTGATGGGCCAATGCCAGCCGATGATGGCGATGTATCGTCCGCACAACAACAAAGCAATGGAATTTGTACAGACCTGGGGTCGTATGCGTTCGAATAAAGCTATGTTGGATCGTAAAGATCTGCGCGGCATGGTACATGCATTGAAAAAAGGCGAAGCCGTCTGGTTTGCACCTGATCAGGACTACGGCCCGCGCGGTAGCGTATTTGCCCCGTTCTTTGCCGTCAATCAGGCCGCGACTACCAGCGGTACTTTCATGCTGGCTCGTCTGGCCAAACCGGCGCTGTTACCTTTGGTGCTACTACGCAAACCCGATGGCAGTGGTTATGACCTGCTGATTCAGCCAGCGCTAGAAGATTATCCGATTGACGATGAGCAAGCCGCCGCCTGTTATATGAATAAGGTGCTGGAAAAAGAGATCTTGCGTGCGCCAGAGCAATATCTATGGCTGCATCGCCGCTTTAAAACCCGCCCAGCGGGTGCGCCTTCGCTGTATTAGCACCATCTGAATAGCAAAAAACCGGCGGAGCCGGTTTTTTATTGTCTGAAGAACGCCAAATCGCGGCTACTTCGCCGTTTTATCTTCTACGCGATAGTCCGAAAGCGATGAGAACGTGCGGGTTGCTTCATCCAGCACATCAATAGAACCGGTTTCAATATCATAAACCCAACCGTGTAAGCGCAAACGCCCCTGCGCTGTCGCCAATGCCACCGACGGGTGAGTTTTAATATTCGCCAGCTGCGCAATCACGTTCTCACGTACCAGAGAATTCAGCCGATCTTTGGGTGAAACATGCGGCAACGCGGCATTGACCAGCTTGGCCGAATCCGCATGACGCAACCAGGCTGCGACCGCAGGCAGATGATCCAAACACTGACACTCGGCAATCGCGCTCATGGCACCACAGTTTGAATGCCCGCAAATTACCACATCGGTAACGCCCAGCACTGCCACAGCATATTCTACCGTCGCGGAAACACCGCCCGGCTCAGGCCCGTAAGAAGGCACAATATTTCCGGCATTACGAATGACAAACAGCTCTCCCGGCTCCCGTTGAGTCAGCAGTTCCGGCACCACGCGGCTATCAGAGCAAGTCACAAACAGCGCGCCGGGACTCTGTGTATCGGCCAGCTGTTTAAATAGCTCAGAACGCTGTGGAAACACTTCTCGTTGGAACTTCAGAAAACCGTCAATAATATCTTGCATCATATCTCTCCTCGCCCGTTCAACGCAGGCCCACGCCAGCACGCTGGCAAGTTTTGTCGCTTACCATAATAAATATCCTATCAGCGGCGCGCCTATTACGGTAATAATTCCAGCCAACATCATGACTAGGCTAGCGACTACCCCTTCCTGTTGCCCCATTTCATAAGCTTTGGCCGTTCCTGCACCGTGGGAAGAGGCGCCCAAACCGGCACCTTTTGCTAAACCGCTACGCACCGATAGCCGCAGAAACAGCAAATCGCCTACCGCCATACCGAATACGCCGGTAATCACCACAAACAGTGCGACCAAATCGGGCTGTCCACCCAACTGTTTCGCCGCTTCCAGCGCAAAGGGCGTGGTGATAGAGCGCACCGCCAGACTGCGCTGCACCTCTTCCGAGAGCGTCAGCAGCTTCGCTAGCCATACCGAACTGGCTACCGCAACGGTAATCGCAGTTATCACTCCTGCGCTGAGAGAAAGCCAGTGACGACGAATAATCGACAGATTCTCATACACCGGTACCGCAAAGGCGATAGTGGCTGGACCAAGTAGCCATAACAACCAATGGGTTTCTCCAATATAATCCTGATAGGAAATATGAGTAACCACCAGCAATAACACCAAAATCATGGGTGTCAGCACGAGTGGCATGAGCAGCAAGGAACGGCGACGAAGATAGAGTTTCTTATTGGCAAAATACAGCCCCAGCGTCGCCAAAAAGCACAGGATACTGATAATAAAGTCATTCATGATGAGCTGATTTACGCCGCTGTAGCCAGATTTCAAACCGATAGACTCGATCGACCACTAACCCGGTAGCGGCCAGTGTCAGCATGGTACTCACGGCGATAACGGCAAAAATCTTCAAACCCTCAACCATTAATAGCTGGGAATAATTCACCACGGCTACCACCGCCGGAACAAAGAACAGCAGCATTTCTGCCAATAACCAGCGAGAACCGGCTTTAACCCAGCCCATCGGCATAATGCGTAATACGATCAGCGTCAGTAGCAACAACATACCTACGATATTGGCTGGCAGTGGCAAATGGAAAACCCGAACTAATTGATCGGCAATCACAAAGAGCCCAACGTATAACGCCACTTGAACCGGCACCTGTATGCGTTGGAGGAAAGACGGCGCAAAACTGCGTAACGCCAATGACATGAGTGAACCCCAATGGGAAAGATTTTACAGCATCCAGTATAGGCGCGCGGAAAGCTTGCCAAAAATGAATTAAAATTATCTTAATCATGCCAAATTGGCATACTTAGGGTGATGCTCAAGCTACCAGCCAATTTTTGGGGAATACAGATGGATATCCGTACCTTACGCTACTTTGTCGAGGTCGTACGCCAGCAGAGCTTCACTCGCGCCGCAGAGAAGCTGTTTGTCACTCAGCCAACTATCAGCAAAATGCTGCGCAATCTGGAAGAAGAGCTGGAATGCAGTCTGTTGATTCGCGAAGGTCGCCGCCTGCATTTAACCGATAGCGGTCAGGCCGTTTATCAGCGCGGTGTCGCCATTTTGGATCAGTTTCAGCAGTTAGAAGCCGAGCTGGAAGATATTGGTTCGCTGAAAAAAGGCCGCCTGCGCCTGGGCATACCGCCGATGGTCGGCACCCAAATGGCGGTATTAATCAGCGAATTTCGCCAAAGTTACCCCGGTGTAGAACTCCGTATTGCCGAATTCGGCGGCCTGACCGTCCAGCAGGCAGTGCTTTCCGGCGAGCTGGATTTAGCGCTTACCGCCCTGCCCGCCGATGCCGATTTGCCTCTGACTTCATTACCATTATTCAGCCATCCACTGTGCGTGGTGGTGCCGCGCACGCCCTTTTGGCTGAACCGAACCACCATTAGTATTCCCGAATTGGCAGAACAGTCGATCCTGATTTATAACGAGGATTTCGCGCTTTATCGCCAGTTGATGGACGCATTCTCCGCTAACGGATTTTCACCGAAAATTGCCGTTCGCAGCGGTCAATGGGATTTTCTGGCTGCGATGGTGCAGGCCAATATCGGCATTGCCATTTTGCCGGAGCCTATCTGTCAGCGGTTGGATAAGAGTACGTTACTGTGGCTTCCGCTGGAACCTTTACTCCCTTGGCAACTGGGGCTGATTTGGCGCCAGGGCAGCTATTTGTCCCACAGCGCGCAGGCGTGGATTGCCCGTTGTCGAGAATTCTGGCCCAACGGCTCGTTATTAGGAAAAAAACGGGAGAGTTAATGCGAGGCTGAGTGACGGGAGAAACGAGCGGAGCCTGACGACTCCGCTCATTAAGGGAATTAACCTTCTTTTTCTATCAGCAAGGCTTCCAGCAAATCCAAATCGTGCAGTAGCTTTTGCAGCGTTTCGTTGCTAATTTTCTGCGTCGCGCGCAAATGGTAAAGCTCGCCGCGTTCTGCCCGTAACGCGGTTAAACGGAAGCGACGCTCCAGATTCTCTATCAGCAAGGTATTTTCGATTTCGTCTTTACTGCCAGTGCGCCGCCGCAAAGTCCCGATTACCCGCGAACTGACCTCCTTCAGCAATTGCTCGTCAATATTCTCTTCCGTACTGGCCGCCAGACGTTCTTCCATCTTATTCAGGCTAACAATAGCCACTTCGGCCATTGCGGCCTTGGCGGCGCGAATTTCTTCACGGCTGACGCTTTTATCCCCAACCACGACGCCGCGTAGCAACAGCGGCAAGGCAATTACCCCCATAATCAGCGAGAAGAGAATGACACCGGTTGCGATAAATACCAGTTGGTAACGCGATGGGAACGCGGTGCCATCGCTCAGTAATAACGGAATGGACAACACACCGGCCAGCGTAATCGCCCCACGCACGCCAGCAAATGAGGCGACCCATAACTCACGGGTGGTGTACTCACTAAACAACAGCGGGCGTTTTTTCATGACTCGCTTACTGATGCGTTTCATCAGCCACAGCCAGCTAAAACGCAGCATCAGCAGCGCCACATAGATAATGGCGACGTCGGCAAACAGGTTCCAGGTTTGAATAGTTGGATCCAGCTCGGCCTGTAGAATCGAGGTTTCCAGAATCCCCGGCAGTTGCAGACCCAACATGATAAACACCATGCCGTTGAAGACGAATTCCAGCATCGACCATACGCTATCCGCGCGCAGGCGCATTGCCAAAGGCGCATTACGAATGACGCCGGACTGACTGATGGTCATCCCCGCAGCAACCGCCGCCAGAATCCCCGATACGCCAATATGTTCAGCAATCAAATAAGAGGCAAACGGCAGTAATAGCAGGAAAACGATTTGCGTCGCCGGATCGTCACCGCTCCAGCGGCTCATAATACGCAGCGATTTACTGTACAGCCAGGTTACGGCCACACCGGCCAACAGCCCACCAATCGCCACTTTCAGGAACTCTAGCGTAGCGCCAGAAACGCTGAAGATCATGGTGCCCATCGCCACGGCAATAGCAAACTTCAACGCCACCAGACCAGAGGCATCGTTCATCAAGGCTTCGCCTTCCAGCACGCCCATGATGGATTTTGGAATGCGCCCTTTGCCCACAATACCGGACAACGCCACGGCATCGGTTGGCGAAAGCACGGCAGCCAGCGCGAAGGCGGCAACCAGCGGAATCCCCGGAACCATCCAATAGATCAAATAGCCAACGCCAACGACCGTAACCAGTACCAACGCCAAGGCCAGACCGAAAATCTCCCGACCGTGATGAATAAACTCGCGGGTAGGCGTTTTCCAACCGTCGGCAAACAGCAACGGAGGAATAAACAGCACCAGGAATAGCTCGGGATCGAAATTAACGTGCAACCCAAAGTGGGGCCAGGCGAGCAAAGCACCACAAACGATTTGCATCAGAGGGAGAGGGATTTGAAACGGCAACATCCGGGTGACAACACCTGAGAGTGATACCACCAAAATCAGGATGAGGATTGTAAAAAAGATTTCCATGCTTTCCTTAGACTCAACGCGACTTAAGTTCTGATCTTACCCACACTCTTCAAGGGGCGGGGGGGCCTGATAGGTGATAGTAGATCACTTTTTTCTTCGCGGGGAAAAAACCTGTTACTGACAGCAGCAAAAGCATAAACAGCGGGGAGTTTGACTAAAAATAGCGGTAAGGAGAGGCGATTACCGCTCCTTACCAGCCAGATGAAACAGTTAAATCAGATAGCCCAGCCGCCGGCATAGAATGCCACCAGCGCGATGGCAATAATCACGGTGCCGATATTCAGCTTACGCCATTCGCCAGAGAAAATACGGCCAATCACCAGAGAGCTGAAGCCCAGCATAATGCCGGTAACGATGTTGCAAGTCAGTACGATAAACACCGCACACAGCAGGCCAGACATCGCATCAACAAAGTCGCTGAAATCCAGTTTGGCTACGTTGCTCAACATTAATAAACCGACGTACATCAGAGCCGGTGCCGTAGCGTAGCCAGGAACCAGATAAGACAGCGGAGACAGGAACAGAATCAGCAGGAATAAAATACCGACTACCGTTGCCGTCAAACCTGTTTTGCCACCCGCAGCGGTACCTGCCGCAGATTCGATATACACCGCCGCCGGAGCCGCGCCGACCAAACCGGCAAAAATGCTGCTCACCGAGTCAGACGTTAAAGCTTTACCGCCGTTGATAATCTGCCCGTCTTTATCCAACAGATTAGCCTGCCCCGCCACCGCCCGAATCGTACCGGTGGCGTCAAACACCGCCGTCATCACCAGCGCCAGTACGCTTGGCAACACCACGGGCTGCAAAGCCCCCATAATATCCAGACTGAAAATCAGCGAGTCGCCGTTGGCATCAGCCAGACTTGGCATCGCAAACAGACCTTGGTAAGTCACGCTTGGATCAAAAATCAAGCCAATGATTGAAATGGCGATAATCACCAGCAGAATGCCACCTGGCACCCGCAGTTTCTCCAGACCAAAAATCACCGCCAGACCCAATAACGTCATGATCACCGGGAAAGAGGTGAAAGCGCCCAACGCCACAGGCAAACCTTCCAGCGGGTTTTTAATGACCAGACCGACACCGTTGGCAGCAATCAGCAGTAAAAACAGGCCAATACCAATCCCTGTACCGTGAGCGACGCCCATCGGCAAATTACGCAGAATCCAGGAACGAATGCCCGTTACCGAAATAATGGTGAACAGTACCCCCATCAGGAATACCGCGCCTAAAGCCACGGGAATACTGATGTGTTGACCGAGAACCAGACTGAACGCGGTAAAAGCGGTCAGAGAGATGGCGCAGCCAATGGCCATCGGCAAGTTCGCCCATAAACCCATTAACAGAGAGCCAAGCCCGGCCACCAGACAGGTTGCGACAAATACTGCCGTCGGCGGAAAACCGGCTTTGCCTAACATGGCTGGCACAACTATGACCGAGTAAACCATGGCCAAAAAGGTTGTCAGACCGGCCAGAACTTCTTGGCGCACATTGGTATTGCGTTCGCTCAGTTTAAAAAATGCATCCAACGCGCCTTTCGGCTTTATACCGTCGTTCGCTTGAGGATTGGTGCTAGACATGGTTATGTCCCCTGTGTGTCAACAAATAGCCTGCACGCGGTTCCGACAAAATCGCTTTCATTACTGAGCATCCATCGAGCTATTTCCCCGAAATAGTCACGCTGGAAAGAAAAGCAAACGATTAGCTGGCTGCGCGCATAACCGAAAAAAAGTAAGGTTTATTCAAGGCAAACGATTATCTAGCCATCCATAGTGACTAATCAACACCAGATAGCGACATTTAATGCATTTTATGACATTAAATAGCCATTCTCAGAAATGTGCGGGGGATCTCATCCATAGAACGCCATTTTTATGTCGTTAAAATTGGGCAAAAGCCTGGGTGAGAATAATAACGAAAATGCCGAACGGCACGAGCGGGGAATAATCTGGATCACCGGTTTCCACAAAGTTCGGCCAAAGCCGCCAAGGGGAAACCGGTTTTTTATCACTGGCTGACGAAACGGCTCTAGCGAACCAGTTCGAATTTACCGCCACGCTCTACCGCACGTTGGTATGCTGGCCGGCGGTGAATCCGCGCCAGAAAATCTTGCAGTTTCGGGTAGCGGGATAGCCCTTTTCCTGCATCGATAGCCTCAATGGGGAAACTCATCTGCACATCTGCCGCACTAAAATCTTTGCCAGCAAACCACTTATTGGTACTCAAGTGCTGTTCCAGATAATCCAGATGCGTGGCGATCTGCTTATCCAAATAATTTTTCTGCACTCCTTTGCCGATTGCTCCCGCCACCGGACGCAGTAACCACGGCATCGGCGGGTGTCCCAGACGACCAAAGATCAACTTCATCACTAACGGCGGCATCAGTGAACCTTCGGCATAATGCATCCAGTAACGATATTGTTGGCGGTCGTAATGATCCGTCGGCTTGAATTCACCTTGAGCATCATATGTTTCCTGCAAATACTCAATAATGGCTCCCGACTCCGCCAAAGTCATATCTCCATCGGTAATCACCGGCGCTTTTCCCAGCGGGTGAACCTTTTTCAACTCACGCGGAGCCAGCAGGCTTCCCGCATCACGCTGATAGCGTTTTAGGTCATAGGGTACTTGCAGCTCTTCCAGCATCCATAAGATACGCTGAGAGCGAGAATTATTCAGATGATGAACTATGACCATAAGAAAACTCCAGAGTAGAAAAGCAGAGATCGGAAAAACTGAGTATAGCCGAGGATAATCGCCAACTTTTATTACCTTGCTAATCAGCTGATAAAAGATTGTTCAGCCAGTCGGCCATAAAGGAACGCCACAGGCCAATATTCCGCTTCAATGTTATATCAGAGAGCATCGCTTTGCGGTAAAAGGATTCGCCATGAGAATAAATAGGCGTTGGCGATATTTTACTTAGAGGAAGGAAGATCGATAAACTCTTGCTCAATCAGGTATTTCTTGTCACTTAGCATGGTTAGCGCGCCCTGGAGCGTTGCTGATATCCCAACCAGATCACGCCATTCCACCAGACTGTTTTTCCAGATATATTTCCACCCTTTCTTGCCTTTGATGTAGGTTAACTGGAGTAGCTCAATCTGCACCTTATCTACTGAAGCGGCTGATAAATAAATGCGCCGACCTTTCAGTTCATAAATCAGTTTAGCCCTAAGCCCAGCCGACAAATCCGCATTAAAGCTGGCGCAAAACGATGCCAGTATCCCTTCAAGATCATCTAATTCCTCCATACCGCTAATCATCCGCACTCCCCTTGCTTAACCTGCATGATTGAAAGCCTGTTTGCATCCTATCCTTGATGTTATTGAACTCCCGGTCTTCATCGGTCCTATCAAGATAGGGATCCTGAATACACCCGAGATGATGTTGGCCTGTTGTTATCTCTATAGTGGTTATGTCAGCCAGAGCCGCCTGAGGGTGTTATCATTGCTCAAAACTTATCATGACATCCAGCCCGATAAATGGAGTCCAGCGACCAATGACTGACGATTTTAACCGCACCGCCAAGGTATTATCCGTATTTGACTTTGACGGCACGCTGACACACCACGATAGTTTTATCCCTTTTTTGCAGTTTGCTTTCGGCAAAAGATACTTTGTCCGTCGTCTGGTAAAACTGGTATTACCTACCATTAAGTGTCTTCGACGAGAACTTACGCGGGATGAGCTGAAAGAAGTGCTGATCAAAACCTACCTGACCGAGGTTGAGGATACATGGGTCCGGCAAAAAGCCGAAGAGTTCTGTTCTCTTTACTGGAGCAAATTAATGCGCCCTGCCGGGCTGCTGGCAGTAGCCACGGAAGTGAACTCCGGAGCCGAAGTCACGCTATGTTCCGCTTCACCGGCAATGGTACTGCAACCTTTTGCCGACAAACTCGGCGTTAAACTTATCGGTACTCAGCTTGAGGTAAAAGACGGTTTACTGACCGGGCGCATCAGCGGCCATAACTGTCGCTGCGCGCAGAAGATCAAACGTCTGGAAAGTGTGTATGGAAATCTGGCTGATTATCACCTGAGAGCCTGGGGAGACACCCGAGGCGATTACGAGCTGCTGGCCGCCGCTCAGGAGCCGCACTGGCGGCATTTCCATCCAGTCTGGTCTAAAAAGAAATCTCGACTGGCGAAATTACGCCAGACCAGCTTAAACCCGCCGCATCAGTAATAGCTCATACCTATCAGATAATGCGTAATGCGCCCCGACTCAGGGGCGCCCAAAATTATAGAATGCGCTCAGCAACAGCGGCATCGTGCCAGTCCTTAAACTCCTCTAGGAGCAGGTCATAAAGCCGGTCTTCTTTTAACGTGGCAAAGTTATCGATAGCAAAGAAATGGGTGTTATCCATCCGACGCTCAGTAAAGCTATCCAACTTTTCCAGAATTCCGTAATTTGTCCCCCCCAGCCCAACGAACTTCCAAAAAATCGGGTAATTGGCCGAGCGTCGTATGGCATTCTTGATTTCTCGGGTTTTACTGATCCCACCGTCAGTAATAAAAACCACATACACCGGCAGCTCACTGCTTTTAAAGAAATCGACAATTTCTTCCATTACCGGTGGCTCATTGTTGACGCCGCCCAATCCAGGCAAATTCTCCCACGTCGTACGTTTAGATGTATTTTGAATAGAATCAATATAACCATCGAGATTATCTAGCGTGACATCCGGATATTTACGGTGCCGCTCAGCAAATCCCCAAACATCCATCGAGCCATCGTCGTCAAACTGTACGGCTAATACCGCGATACGATCTAGCACTGCCTGGACATTTCCGCGATTAAATTGCCCCTTCATCGAACCTGATGCATCCAGCACAAAAGCCACTTTTGCTTGCACTGATTGTAGTTTGTATTTATTCAGGCTAACGACGGCATTTTTTGCCAGATTGACCAAACGAGGCGCTTTTTGTTCGAGCTTTTTCTCCAGGCTTACTGTTGGCGTTGAGGTTGAACGAGCTGGCGGTGGTGTCGTTGCGATATCAACGCCAAAATTGATCGCCAGCGGTTCCAGCCCACCGTTGAATCCTTGCCCAAGTGCTCGCAGCTTCCAATGTCCGCTATATCTGTATATCTCCGCCACGATCAGTGCTTTTTCGCTACGCCCGGAGGTTTCTACAGTAAACAAAGCTACATTGTCAGTCTCTGTCTCAGCGGAAAAATGTAGTTGTTGAAGGCTGGCAATGGAGTCCTGCCCATCAATAACCAATGTAATGGCGACCTTGCTGATTTCGGCATCAATCTTGGAAAGATCCAACGTGATTACGCTGTTTTGCGCTGCACTTTGTAAAGTCAGACTCCCATCCGCCGCTACCGGATGATTGAAAAAGAAAAAATCATCATCTCCTCTCACTTTTCCGCTGGCGGTCAATAAAAAGGCTGAGGTATCAACCTCGCTTCGGAAAGAAGGAGTTGTTGGGTAAGAAAGTGTCAGTTTGAGTGAGTTCTGAGTTAACGCGATGTTCTGGCCAGCCTGAAGATGCATATCTAAAGTCCTTGGTTCCATATCAAACTACAGTGGTCATTTTCCTATTATTTACGGGTTTTACTCATAAAAAACCCCGGTAATCACCGGGGTTTTTTATCACTGCGGAAATTAGACGTTTACGCCGTGCTGGGAGGCCAGCGCAGATAAACCGCCAGCAAAACCCTGGCCTACCGCTTTGAATTTCCACTCGGCACCGTGACGGTACAGTTCGCCGAAGACCATCGCCGTTTCGGTAGAAGCGTCTTCAGACAAATCGAAACGAGCAATTTCAGCGCCAGAATCGTTGTTGTAAACACGCATGAAGCTGTTGCTCACCATACCAAAGTTTTGTTTACGACCTTCGGCATCGTAAATAGTGACGGCAAAGACCAGTTTCTTCACGTCAGCCGGAACTTTGGCCAGATCGATTTTAACCTGCTCATCATCGCCGTCGCCTTCACCGGTGCGGTTGTCGCCCTGATGTTCAACGGAAGCACAAGGGCTGAGTTTGTTATTGAAGAAAATGAAGTGAGCGTCAGACAGCACTTTACCGTCTTCACCGACCATAAATACGGATGCATCGAGATCGAATCCCTGACCGTCGGTCACACGAGAATCCCAACCCAGGCCAACCATAGCGATGTTCATGGTGGGTGCTTCTTTAGTCAGGGATACGTTGCCGCCTTTAACGAGAGAAACTGCCATTTTAAAGCTCCTGCTTATAATTGGATTATTGGGCAACGACTTGCTGCCCAAGTATTAAACGGTGGCGATTAGAACGCGTTAATACCGTACTGTGCGCAGACGGAAGCCAGACCGCCAGCGTAACCCTGACCTACTGCACGGAATTTCCACTCTGCGCCGTGACGGTACAGTTCGCCGAACAGCATGGCGGTTTCGGTGGAAGCATCTTCGGTTAGATCGTAACGAGCAACTTGAGTCTGGTTGTCATCATTGACCAAACGGATAAATGCGCCAGAAACCTGACCAAAGTTCTGACGGCGAGTTTGTGCGTCATGAATAGTGACTACGAAGACAATTTTGTCTACGTCAGCTGGAATATGATCCAGCTTGATTTTCAGGGATTCATCATCGCCATCGCCTTCACCGGTACGGTTATCACCGGTGTGAACCACCGAACCATCGGCAGATTTCAGGTTGTTATAGAAAATGAAGTCTGCGTCGCCGCGTACTTTTCCGTTTGCAGCCAGCAGAAATGCTGATGCATCAAGGTCGAAATCCTGACCATCGGTAGAACGTGCATCCCAACCCAGTCCAATCAGGACATTCTTCATGGTTGGAGCCGCTTTGCTCAGGGAGACATTACCGCCTTTAGATAAAGAAACGCTCATGTGAGTAACCTCTTGAGTTGATATTTTTCGAATTCAAATTCAGGAATCGGGGATCAGTTCCCCTTTTCTTCCTCAGGGTCCGGTTTGCCAGGGAACATTACGCTGGCAATGATACCTACCGCCAGCACACCCAGAACCACAAACAGACTCGTGGTGGCTGAAATGTTGTAACCGTGGTGCCAAATGTGATCTGTTGCATTCAAACCCAGTTTCGCGGCGATGAAGAACAGCAACGCAACAACGGCCTTTTCGAGGTGAACCAGATATTGTTTCAATGCTTCCAAAACAAAATACAGCGTACGCAGACCCAAAATAGCGAACATCATGGCGCTGTAAACAATCAGAGGCTCGCGGCTGACGGCAATAATTGCCGGTACGGAATCGAAGGCAAACATCACGTCAGACAGCTCGACTACCGCAACACACAGCATCAGCGGGGTTGCGTACAGTGCGGCTTTGGTTCCACGCCCTACGGTAACGTCCTGATTTTCCGGCTTCGCCAGTTCTTCATCAACTTCTTTCTGATTCAGCAAGAAAGCATGACCTTTCAACTTCGGCCAAATCGGGAAGAAGCGTTTTACCATGCGATAAGCCAGATGCTGCGAATAATCTTCAATTTCATCGCTTTCGCCGCCGCTTCTCAGCATCATCACCGCTGTCCAGGCCACAATCAGCGCAAACACGATTTCAACATAAGGCCCAAGGCTCAATAGCCCGGTACCGATAGCGACGAAAATGCCACGGAAGAAGATTGCCCCGATAATCCCCCAATAGAGAACCCGGTGACGGTAACGGTCCGGCACCGAGAACCAGGAGAAGATCGCCATCATGACGAACAGGTTATCGACCGAGAGGACTTTCTCCAACGCATAACCCGTAACGAACAGGCTGGCAACTTCCGCGCCGTGATGAAGATATAGGAAGCCGGCAAACACCATCGCCACAAAGATCCAGAAAATAGACCATAAAGCGGCGCTTTTCAGCGAAATAGGCTTGTCATGGCGGTGCATGAACAGGTCGATAAAAATGGCTCCCACAGACAAAGCAATAAAGACAATGACTGTTTCAGTTGGGAAGCCGATATGCGTGGATACCATATATAACCCTTACCAAATACTTATATTCAGAGGCCGAATTCAGCAGGCTCAAAGCCCAGTGCGACGGCGATTTCACGAACTGCCTGTTGTTCATTCTGGTCAAAGTCACCGTCACTTTTCGCGACGGCAATCCCGACTCGAATCGCCAACTGAGCGGCTTCAGGCTGATCTTTCAGAGCAAGAATGTGCTTCATGGTTTCCCCTTTGCCAATTTCGAGATCGAAATCGAAGCTGGAAACCAGTTTGTTAAAGAATTCAATAACCTCAGAGGTATCAAACACACTTAACTCATCGGATGCGCGCAGAAAACCAATCATCTTCTGTTTTTCTTCCGCGCTAACGCCGTCGCTGGAAACCGCAATACGTGCACACACGGCCACGGTACCTTGCATGAATTTTTTATTTTTGAAGCGACTAACCTGCTTAGTCAGCTCCGCACGACCCGTATTGAATGCGCCTTTAACTTTGTTGAAAAAACTCATTCTGTATTCCTTATTATTGTCTGAAATTACTTTGAACCCGCTTTCCAACGGAATCCCCAGCCAAGCGCTTTATCCATATCGCTGTGGTCTTTAAAGAACTGGTTGATACGTTCAACTTTGATCGTTCCCTGCTCGTTGACCAACCGGGCAATGGCACACATGTTGCGGCTGTTTTGCCCCTCGGTCATACGCGTTTCTATCGGCGGTTGATCTGGAATATGGATAGTGACGACGCCGTCGGTATTATCCCAGCTCGCGACACCTTCGTAGATAAAGGCGAAAACCAATACCTGACGAATATTCTTCCATTCCCGACCGTTGATATGCAGCCATTCGCCCTCTGATACATCCCCGGTACGATCGTCGCCCTGCAATTGCACGAAAGGTTCCTGATGGTACGAACCAAAGCCGTTCCCCAAAGCCTGAACCACCGACTTATGGCCATCATCCAACTCGACGAAAGCACCTAAATCCAGATCGACACCTTTCTTCGCGCTAAACATGCTGCGCAGGCCGGAGGAAGAGCTGCCGCGATGCCAGTTCAGGTTAATGCGGATTTCGCCAAAGTTGTCACGCTTCGCGAGGCTTATCGCCGGTTTATCTTTGGTGAGGGAAACTTTGCTCAGGTTGATCTTAGCCGGAGCGGGCGTGGGTGCTGGAGCCGGAATCGGCGCAGGTGCAGGTGCAGGTGCAGGAGTATCCGCAATATCGACGCCAAAATGCTCAGCCAATGGCTTAAGACCGCCGTTGAAGCCCTGCGCGATGAAGCGGAATTTCCATTCGCCGTTACGGCGATACAGTTCGCCCAGAATCAAAGCGGCTTCCTGACGGCCAGTCAGTTCTACGTTGCCGCAGATCAGCACGTCGTTTCCATCCTCAACCTGCACCGACAAACGTTGCAGACCAGAAACGGTCTGATTGCCATCGCAGGTCACCGTAAACGCCACTTTCTCAACGTCTGAACGCAATCGCGTGACATCCACGGTAAACAGAGTGTCGTTGCCTTGAGCAACCAAACTAACGGTGTTGTCGTTATTAACAGGCTGACCGTAAAACACCATATCGGCGTCACCCTGCACTTTTCCGTTGGCAAACAGCCGAAATGCAGAGGCATCGACGGGTGCGCCGGATAACACTCTTACCGTCAATGACTTAGAAGGTACGGGGGCATTGCCCCCTGGAGTCATATTCATTAGCGCACCACGGTAGCAACAATATCCGAATGCATATCGTCAATAGTCCGACCGCGGCAGGCGTGACCATGAGCGGTAAAGTCCCATTGCCCGTTGTTACGGCGCAGTGACGCAATAACAATACCGGTATGAGCCCCCTGGTCGGTTAGCTGGTAACGAGCCATTTCTTTATTATTTCCCCGATCCACGACGCGGCAGAATGCGTTATCTACGTCATTAAACGTCTGGCCGCGAAAGCTGTTAACGGTGAACGCGAGGTATTCAACCTGATGTGGTAAGCGGTTCAAATCCACGCGAATCACTTCGTCATCGCCGTCGCCTTCACCAGTCAGATTGTCGCCGGTATGAACAACGGAGCCGCAAGACGACTCTAATTTACGGAACCAGATAGTATCGATGGTATTACCGGATTTATCCATTAATACACAACCCGCATCAAGATCAATGGAATTATTTCCGCCAAAAAGGCTGCCTAATAACCCTTTTTTCTTAATTGGATCCCAGCCTAAACCAAATTGAAGTTGGCTAAGAGAAGAAGATTGTTTACTCAGTGAGACCGTCTGGTTTTTGCTTAATGAAACCATATTTTATATTCCTTCAACAGGATATGAAAAATAACCACATTTTTTACATTAAAGTCGTGAATCCAAAAATCATATCATGATGAAGTTCTTGAACAAGTTAATTTTTAGTCATTATCGTTAACAAATCATTTATTTGAATGATATATAAGATATTTTATTTTTATATCCTTAGCGGAATAAGCTTTTTTGCCATCTAAAATCTTTTCATATCTTTACATTATAAACACAAAAAATATAAGTCATAATATGATTGACATACAAAAATAACGTCCATAGACTCTCGGCTATTTAATTCGCCTGTCGGCCCTGCGTGGAAATAGATATCAATGGCACATAAAATTTGGCTTATGGAAGGTTTGTCCTCCCAACGGGATATTATTCAGGGCATTAATACTTTCGCTAAAAATAAAGATACGGACATTTTCGTTATTGCTTCCCACCGTAATGAACGTAATGAAATTCTGTCGCAGGCGGACTTGGCAGTACTGGAGCCAAAAGAAGAAGAACAGCGCCTTTCTTTTATTCTCTCACTGGTTAAAAGACTTGATATTCAGGCCATCCATACCGGGCGCAATTCCCTATGGTTCGAATCCCATCGCAACGAAATTGAATGTTCCGGCGTAAAACTCACTACCGGAGCCCATAGCGTGGCGCGGCTTGAACTGGCGGATGACAAAGTGAGTTTTGCCCAGTTTATGGAGCAGCAAAACCTGCCGGTCGTGCCTTCTATTCGCGTGGAATCACTGTCCGAATTATTCCATTTCATCACCCACTCTCCCTTTGGTTTAAAACCTTTGTGCGTAAAACCGGTAAAAGGGATTTATGGCATGGGATTCTGGCGCTTCGATGACAAGGTTTCGGCTATGGCGGCGTTTACGCATCCGGAAAACCGCAGGGTGAATCCGCACTTGTATCTTCGCGCCCTCGAAGAATCGGATAGTTTTGAACCGCTGGTGTTGATGCCCTATCTGCCTGGCCCGGAGTACTCCGTTGATATGTTGGTTGAGCGAGGAAAAGTGCTGGCGGCGGTGGCTCGTCGTAAAGAAGGTGCTCTTCAGTCTCTGGAAAACGCAGGGGAAGCTTACGAGCTGGGGAGAGCCTGTGCCGAGGCCATGCAGGCTGACGGACTGGTCAACGTCCAAACCCGCCACAATGACAGCGGCAAACCCGAGTTACTTGAAATCAATATGCGCCCTTCCGGCGGCATCGGCTACACGCGATTCAGCGGCGTCAACCTGCCGGGTTTGTTTGCCCTGCGCCAACTGGGATTAATGAGCCAGCAAGAAGTGATGGACGAAGTCCGTAGCGCATTCACCCCCGCTATAGTTCGATCCATTACCGACGTTGTGCGTTATAGCCCAACCTTGACCAACCTACTCCCGCAGGAATAGTCACCATGAATAATCACTCTGGCCTTCAGATATACCGCAGAGAGCTTTCCTGCGGCACTCTGAGTGTGACGCCAACCGGAGGCATCACCACCTTCGACGACCTGTTCGAAATAGCAGAAAGGCGTAATCCTAAACGGGCATTTCTTTTTGTCAGCAAAGTGCTTGGCAGACATATACCGGTTTCGCCGACGGTAATGCGTTCGGTTTACCGTCAGTTAGGGGAACAAATTCCCTCCCTGACGACAGGGCCGGTGCTGTTTATTGGCATGGCTGAAACCGCCGTTGGCCTAGGAGCCGGAGTGTTTGATGAAATTCGACACCGTGTGGCCGAGCCGGTCTATCTCACCTCAACCCGGCATCCGGTAGAGGGCGAGTTACTGTGTGAATTCAAAGAGAACCATAGCCACGCCACCGATCATTTGATTTACCTGCCGCAAGACGCCGAGCTGCGCCGCCGGGTATTACAAGCCAAAACCGTGGTTTTAATCGACGATGAAGCCACCACCGGAAATACCTTTATTAACCTGCTCGCGGCATTAAGAGAGACTGCGGGTCTACACCATATTCAGCAGGTGATTGCGGTCACACTGACCGATTGGAGCGGTAGTTCCATCGCGGAACGCTGCCCGCTGCCGGTGCAAACCGTTTCCTTGGCGCAGGGAAACTGGCACTGGGAGAAAAATCCTGACGCACCTGTGCCAATCATGCCTTCTGTGAATATCACCGCTTCCGGCAACGTCCCGATAACCGGTAAACAAAGCTGGGGACGGATCGGAATGAATGAGCCTGAGAATGATCTTGGGCTATCCATTCAGACGACGGAAGGAGAAAAGCTATTGGTATTGGGAAGCAGCGAATTTGTCTGGGAACCCTTCTTACTGGCGGAGCGGCTGGAAAAACAGGGAGCAGAGGTCAAATACAGTTCAACGACCCGCTCACCGATTGCCACCAGCTTCGCGATCGAATCGGCCATTGCCTTCACCGATAATTACGGATTAGGCATCCCTAACTTTGTCTATAACGTGGCTCATCAGCGTTTTGACCGAATCTTGCTATGTATCGAAACGCCGACAGAAAGCGTCGATCCCGCACTGCTGGAGGCGCTGAAAAAAGTGGCTCCCTCCGTTGAGGTTATTTCCTATGAATAAGCCGGTTATTTTTTCCGATCTGGATGACACCCTGTTTCAAACGCGCCGCAAGATGGTGAATGAGCTGGATTTGCAGCCTTACCGCACCGGTGCCTTGGATCGCAGCCTGGAACCGCGCAGTTTTATGACGGAAGAACAGACCATGCTGGTGGATTGGATGCTAGAGCATGCCGAGCTGATTCCCGTCACCGCGCGAGGAACCGAGGAAATCGCTCGGGTCACTATTCCGTTTCGTTCATGGGCCGTGACCACTCATGGTGCCGTGATTCTCGATCCTCAAGGCCAGCCGGACGAAGGCTGGAAAACGCAGATGCTGGCGGCTTTACAGCCTTACGCAGAAAAGCTAGTCACTATGCAGCGTCAAATGACCGAACTCATGGAAGCCAGAAATATCAACGGCTGGGCGCGGCTCAATTACGAATATAACCATACGCCGATCTATCTGGTGATGAAGCATCGGGACAGCACCAAACTGGATGAGCTAAACGCGATTGGCGATGAAATTGAACAGATTTTCTCAACCGACGGTTTCTATATTCACCGCAACAGCAACAATATTGCCTGGCTACCGGAGCCGGTAGAGAAAGGGTTGGCGGTCACTTATTTACTGAACAAACTGCGGGAGGAACGGGGCGTATTTCCGGTTATCGGGCTCGGTGACAGCCTGAGTGACCACCGTTTCATGAAACTCTGCACCTGGTATGGATTGCCTCGCCAGAGCCAGTTTGCTGAAAGCATCGCCAGCAAAATCTTTGGAGAAAAATAATATGCATGATTTCATCCCTTTTTCCGGTTCCTATCTACCGGAAGACGTTCATTTCCTGCTGAAACCGGTCGAAATCGAAATGACACCGGTGGAACAAAAAGAACGGTTGATTCAGTCTGGCGCACGCCACTATTCGGAAATGCTGAGTCAGGAACCGGAGCCAACCTCTTGGCACTTAGATTTATTCACCCGCGCTCTCGATAACGGCGCAGATCGTCTTGCCAAAGAAGTGGTGATGCTGGCTAAGGCCTTGATTCAACGTTTCGGCGATACGCCGATTGTATTAACCAGCCTGGTGCGGGCAGGTGTCCCTCTGGGCGTTATGCTCCACCAAACGCTGCGGGCAATGGGAAAGGAATCTCATCATTACGGCATTAGTATTATCCGCGACCGCGGTATTGATACCGTTGCGTTAGATTGGATTGAAGCTCGCCACGGTACCGAAGGCATTGTTTTTATTGATGGTTGGACGGGGAAAGGAGCGATTACCGGCGAGTTAGTGCGTTCGCTAAAAGATCGGCCAGGCTATCCAGAACAGCCTCGTTTAGTGGTGCTGGCCGATCCCTGCGGATGTTCGTGGCTTGCCGCCAGCGACGACGATTGGTTGATTCCTTTCGGCATCATGGGCGCACCGGTTTCCGGCTTAATCTCTCGCTCGATCTGGTCGGCAGAAGGGCTGCACGGCTGCGTTCAATGCGATCACCTCAGCCAATATGAATGTAGCCGTAAGCTGGTGGATACCGTAGCGGCATCTCGCCAGACCTTAGATCTTGCCGCCATCCCCGCCAGCGATTGGGATTCTCAGCAAAAAACCTATCTAAAGCAGCGCAGCGCACAAGTTATCAGTGCGCTGGCAGAAAAATATCAGATTTCCAGCGTCAACCGTATTAAGCCCGGCATTGCCGAAGCCACGCGCGCTGTATTACGTCGTGTGCCTGATCATGTTCTGGTGCGCTCCGTCAATGACCCTGATGTCGCTTTGCTGGTTTATCTCGCCCGCGAGAAAGGAATAACCATTACCGAAGTCGGTGACGAGATTGGTCAATACCGCGCAGTCACAATCATTAAAAAGGTACTCTGATGAACAAACGGCTCTCCCCTTGGCATTTGGGCGCGACATTGTATATGCCTGCTACCCGCACAGACATTGCCGAGGCCATCTTACATAACAAAATTAGTGGGTTACGCTCGCTGGTTATCTGTCTGGAAGATGCGGTAAACGAAGCTGATATTCCCACGGCTTTAATCAATTTACGTGAGCTGCTAGCGGTTCTCGCTCAGGCCAAGGCTACTGATGGCAATAGCCATTGGCCGCTGGTTTTCATTCGCCCAAGGCATATTGAAATGGGGCAATGGCTAACGGAAAGTCTGGATCTCAGCCCGATCGATGGGTTGGTATTGCCTAAATTCACTTTGGCGTCATTGCCCGAGTGGTGGGCAATCATACGAGATAGCCATTTATGCATGATGCCCACGCTCGAAACCGAAGAGGTTTTCGACGTCGTTCAAATGCGCCAGCTTGCCAGTGAGCTACAAGCTCATCCTTGCCATCAGCGTATTATTGCTTTGCGTATTGGGGGCAACGATCTGATGAATGTGATTTCTTTGCGACGAACGCGTGATTTCACTTTGTACGACGGCCCTATGGGTTATGTGATTAAGATGCTGGTGGCCGTTTTTTCCTCGCGGGATTTTGCCCTAACAGCGCCGGTCTGCGAACACATTGATGACCATCAGGTGATGAATAAAGAGCTGGCTCTTGATATGGCTCACGGTCTGGTTGGGAAAACAGCCATTCATCCTAATCAAATCAGTAAGATAGAACAGGCCTTAATGGTATCACCCACGGATTATGCCGATGCATTACGTATCCTGAACTCAACCCAGGCCGTATTTAAATCTCAGGGATCAATGTGTGAACCCGCAACCCACCGTCGCTGGGCCTCCGGTATCCTCGCTCGCGCTCAGGTTTATGGTATTAGTGCGGAACCGGGGCAAGACGGCGTACGTCTCATGACCGTGACTCAGAACAGCTGAAGGGAACAGCATACTGATTTATCTTAAATTTAGGATCTTCCTGATATTATACACGCCGCAAAGATCGAAAATACCGAGTTGGTTGGCCTCCTGTGGCACAAAAAAACAGGGGAAACCATCTTGGCTCGAAACAGGATTATCTGTTGAGGCTGGCCGGAGTCGTCATTTATGCACTACTCTTTGAAGCGGTGAACATCTCAGGATTAACCAAATGCATCAGCAAGATAACGGGAAACCATCTGGTTATCAGGAAGATGTCCACCGTCTTTATCTTCCCGGCAATAGAATTCTTGACCATGAATGCAGGCGGTAACTAACTATGCAACTCAGCACAAAACAGGCTCGAATCTTCACACTGGCAAATATTCTGGGTTCGGGAAAACCAGTCTCTGCCATTCGAATTATTTCGTCCCTTGATTGTTCAGAGCCTACGCTGACCCGCGCGCTAAAAGAACTGCGTGAATCCTATTCAGCTGAAATAAAGTACAGCAAAGCCACTCATTCTTATCAGCTGGTTAGCCCCGGGAATCTGGATAAAAAAGCCTTACGTAGTATGGCCAAAGTACTAACCGCCCACGCGGAGTCAAAAAACAACGAGGTGGTTAGTCGAGTGTTTCTTGATAAGGATAAAAAGCGAGCGGTGTCGCTTTCGCTCAAAGGATCTATCTTACGTAAAATAGATAAACTGTCCCGATTGATCGAATCCACCCGTAGCGAAGCCGTAGAAATGCTTGCCAATAACTGCATTGATGATTTGATCCGTCATCTCCAAACCGCCAAAAAAGAGAAATAATTGCCGGTTTCTCAAAAAGAGGATGAATTAGTCTTTGAAGGCCAATTCATCTCCCCGGTACGCCTGTAATCTGCCCGTAACCTCTAGCGCCAAAACCAAGACTCTAAAAAAAGTGAAAGCGTATTGCGGCATTTCAGTCAAAGCCCGTATCCGATTGCAACTGCCAGAAACGAAAAAACCCAGCGATTACGCTGGGCTTTGATGTTTTATCTGTCTTTAGATGACGCCGATAAGAACCCGAGGATCAGAACGGGATATCGTCATCAAAATCCATTGGTGGCTCGTTGCCGCCCTGCTGCTGTGGCGCTGGAGCAGACTGCGCCTGACGTGGAGCCTGGCCGCCGCTGAACTGATTGCCACCCTGAGGTTGCTGAGGCTGACCCCAACCGCCCTGTGCGCCATCGTTGGAACCACCCTGCGCGCCGCCAGCAGGAGCACCGCCGCCTTGACGACCACCCAGCATTTGCATGGTGCCGCCAACGTTAACAACCACTTCCGTGGTGTAACGTTCCTGGCCGCTTTGATCCTGCCATTTGCGAGTTTGCAGTGCGCCTTCGATATAAACCTGTGAACCTTTACGCAGATATTCACCAGCCACTTCTGCCAGCTTGCCGAACAGCACTACGCGATGCCACTCGGTTTTCTCTTTCTGCTCGCCGGTTTGCTTGTCACGCCAGCTTTCGGAGGTGGCCAGTGTGATGTTGGCAACTGCCCCACCGTTCGGCATGTAACGGACTTCCGGGTCTTGGCCCAAATTCCCGACCAAAATCACTTTGTTTACGCCTCTGCTGGCCATGTGAACTCTCCTGATGAAGTAAATTTGTACAGTATAAACGAGTAAGTTTAACACGCTAGAGCCTAAACGGCACTGCCGATCGTTACTGCGGGACACATTCCAGTTTAGCAAAACAATCAGCCTGAATTGCAGCCATATACTGGATATTCATTCAGGTTTTTTTGTGTCATAATTATCCGTTTCGTACTGGCCGTGTCCTTTTTCTGGCGTTGCAAAGTGCATTTTTTACATTAGGCTGCGCAATAAAGGACACGGTGAGAGGCTCAGTTTAATCCGGGAAATGTTTGTATGGATAATATCGAAGTTCGGGGCGCTCGCACCCATAATCTCAAGAATATCAACCTGATTATCCCGCGCGACAAACTGATTGTTGTCACCGGCCTGTCTGGCTCTGGTAAGTCTTCACTGGCGTTTGATACCTTATATGCCGAAGGCCAGCGCCGTTACGTTGAGTCTCTTTCCGCCTATGCGCGCCAGTTTCTGTCATTGATGGAAAAACCGGACGTTGACCATATCGAAGGTCTGTCTCCGGCCATTTCTATCGAACAAAAATCTACGTCTCATAACCCGCGTTCCACTGTCGGAACCATTACCGAAATTCACGATTACCTGCGCCTGCTGTTCGCTCGTGTTGGGGAGCCGCGCTGTCCGGATCATGATGTTCCGCTGGCGGCACAGACCGTCAGCCAAATGGTTGATAACGTGCTGGCACAGCCGGAAGGTCGTCGTCTGATGTTACTGGCTCCGGTGGTGCAGGATCGCAAAGGCGAACACACCAAAACGCTGGAAAACCTGGCGACACAAGGCTATATCCGCGCGCGCATCGACGGCGAGGTTTGCGATCTTTCCGATCCGCCGAAGCTGGAACTACAGAAAAAGCACACCATTGAAGTGGTCGTGGATCGTTTTAAAGTGCGGGAAGATCTGGCTCAGCGTCTGGCAGAATCCTTTGAAACGGCGCTAGAGCTATCCGGCGGCACCGCGATCGTGGCCGATATGGACGATGCAAACGCCGAAGAACTGCTGTTCTCCGCCAATTTTGCCTGCCCAATCTGTGGCTACAGCATGAGCGAGCTGGAACCGCGCCTGTTCTCTTTTAACAACCCGGCCGGTGCTTGCCCGACCTGTGATGGCTTAGGCGTACAACAATTCTTCGATCCGGATCGCGTGCTACAAAACCCTGAGCTCTCGCTGGCTGGTGGTGCAATTCGCGGTTGGGATCGCCGCAATTTCTATTATTTCCAGATGCTGCGTTCACTGGCAGAGCACTATAAATTTGATATTGAAGCCCCGTTCAATTCCCTGAGCGCGGAAACGCAAAAAGCAGTGCTGTACGGCTCCGGCAAAGAAAGCATCGAATTCAAATACATGAACGATCGTGGCGATACCACGGTACGCCGTCATCCGTTTGAAGGCGTGTTACACAACATGGAACGCCGTTATAAAGAAACGGAATCCAGCGCAGTTCGGGAAGAACTGGCGAAATTTATCAGCAACCGCTCCTGTGCTTCTTGCCACGGTACTCGCTTACGTAGAGAAGCGCGCTATGTGTTTGTGGAAAACACCACGCTGCCGGAAATTTCCGAATTAAGCATCGGCCACGCTCTGACCTTCTTCCAGAATATGAAACTAAGCGGCCAACGCGCCCAAATTGCGGAAAAAGTCCTGAAAGAGATCGGCGACCGGCTGAAGTTTTTGGTCAACGTCGGTCTGAACTACCTTTCCTTATCGCGTTCCGCCGATACGCTATCCGGCGGCGAAGCCCAGCGAATTCGCCTAGCTAGCCAGATTGGAGCCGGTTTAGTCGGGGTCATGTATGTGCTGGATGAGCCGTCCATCGGCTTGCATCAGCGGGACAACGAGCGCCTGCTGGAAACATTGATTCACCTGCGCAATCTGGGCAATACCGTCATTGTGGTAGAGCATGACGAAGATGCGATTCGCGCCGCAGATCATGTGATTGATATCGGCCCAGGCGCTGGCGTTCACGGTGGGCAAGTGGTGGCAGAAGGAACCGTCGATGACATTATGGCGGCTCCAGAATCCTTAACCGGCCAGTTCCTTAGCGGAAAGCGGGAAATTGCGGTTCCAGCGCAGCGTGTTCTCGGCGATCCGAGTAAGGTGTTGAAGCTAATCGGCGCTACCGGCAACAACCTGAAAGACGTGACCTTAACTCTGCCGGTTGGCCTGTTTAGCTGTATTACCGGCGTATCCGGTTCGGGCAAATCAACGCTGATTAACGACACTTTGTATTCCATTGCACAGCGTCAATTAAACGGCGCTACCATTACCGAACCAGCACCATACCGTGATATTCAGGGTTTGGAACATTTCGATAAAGTCATAGATATCGATCAAAGTCCTATTGGCCGGACTCCACGTTCCAACCCGGCAACCTATACCGGTATCTTTACGCCTGTGCGCGAATTATTCGCCGGGGTTCCTGAATCTCGCACCCGCGGCTATAACCCAGGCCGTTTCAGCTTTAACGTGAAAGGTGGGCGCTGCGAAGCCTGCCAGGGCGATGGCGTAATTAAGGTGGAAATGCACTTCCTGCCAGATATTTACGTCCCTTGCGATCAGTGCAAAGGTAAACGCTATAACCGTGAAACGCTGGAAGTGAAATACAAAGGCAAAAACATTCACGAAGTATTGGAAATGACCATCGAAGAAGCGCGGGAATTCTTTGATGCGGTACCTGCGCTGGCGCGTAAGCTGCAAACCCTTATTGACGTTGGGCTATCCTATATTTGTCTGGGGCAATCAGCGACGACGCTGTCCGGCGGTGAAGCGCAGCGCGTGAAACTGTCGCGCGAGCTATCCAAACGTGGCACAGGGCAAACCCTGTATATTCTTGATGAACCGACTACCGGCCTGCATTTTGCCGATATTCAGCAATTGTTGGCGGTATTACACCAGCTGCGCGATCAGGGCAATACCATCGTGGTAATTGAGCATAATCTGGACGTGATTAAAACCGCAGACTGGATTGTGGATCTCGGCCCGGAAGGGGGCAGCGGCGGCGGTGAGATTTTAGTATCAGGTACACCGGAAACCGTTGCTGAGTGCGAAGCTTCTCATACCGCGCGTTTCCTGAAGCCACTTTTGACGCGTAAATAAAAGCGCAATAAAACGTGCTATCGGGGGGCGAGCTCATCGCCTCCCGCTCTGCTGACTCTCTAAGATCAAGCGCGTAATTCTTGCCGAATCTGTTCCGATAAACCTTGTAATACCAATTGATAAGAGCCATCAATCAACGCATAGAATTGAGAATTTGGCAGCTTTCCATCCAGAAACACCGTGTTCCAGTGCGCTTTATTCAAGTGATCACTCGGCACGATCTCCGGATGCTTTCCACGCAGTTGTTCTGCTAATTCCGGACTACTTTTCAATGAAATAGCAGGACGCCCCCGTACCTCGCTAACCATGGCAAACATCACATCGCCAACCTTAATCTGATTCGCCTGCCACTCTTCATGATCGCTTTGTTCCGCTCCCGGTTTAGACAGACAGTATTCGAGTAATGTCGAATTATTCATTCGCTTATCTCCTGTTATCTGGCCGCATTCAGCCATAAAAACCGACTATTCCAAAGACGGATTTCCTCAGAATAGTAGCCAGAGAGCGTTAGATTTTCGCTATCCGGTTTTCTGATCATGCAGTAATGCCGTGAGATTTACTGTGATCGATAGATAGAGCTGACATTCCTGGCATTAATGATGACACCTACTATCAGTATATTCTTTAATCATCCCACCACAACCCACGCATCAGGAATAGGCCATCACCTTCTGTTCCTCAATAGAAAAGGGCGATATCTCTATCGCCCTTAGGTACCCAACACAATCAGATCAGCGAAAATTCACTCGCCATCTGTTGAGTATTTAAACAAAACGGATTTACTGCACGGCGGCAAACGCAGCGGCTACCTGCTGAACATTTTGGTGATTAACCCCAGCCATGCACACACGGCCACTCGCGATCAGGTAAACACCGAATTCTTCTCGCAGACGATCCACCTGCTGTTCAGTAAAACCGGTATAGCTAAACATGCCGCGTTGAGTCAGCAAATAATCGAAGTTACGCTGCGGCAGCGCTACTTTCAGTGCCGCGACCAGAGTGTTACGCATTTCCAGAATACGGGTGCGCATTTGCTCGACTTCATTGCGCCACTGGCTGCTTAATTCTTCGTCATTCAAGACCTTAGCCACAACCTGCGCACCAAAGTTCGGTGGGCTGGAATAGTTGCGGCGAACAGTAGCTTTGAGCTGCCCCAACACGCGGCCTGCGGCTTCTTCGCTTTCACATACCACGGATAAGCCGCCAACACGCTCGCCGTACATTGAGAAAATTTTAGAAAAAGAGTTGCTGACTAAACACGGCAAACCTTCCGCGGCCATCTGGCGAATGGCATAGGCATCTTCATTCAGACCAGCACCAAAACCTTGATAAGCAATATCGAGGAATGGGATCAATTCCCGTTCTTTGGCGATCCTGATGATCTGATCCCACTGATCGTTAGTCAGATCCGAGCCGGTCGGGTTATGGCAGCACGGATGTAACAGCACAATGCTTCTTGCCGGTAACTGCTGCAAAGTGGCCGACATTGCCTCGAAATTAACGGCTAACTTTTCATTATCAAAGTACGGATAGGTGTTCACCTTAAAACCCGCACCGCTGAAAATGGCAATATGATTTTCCCAGGTTGGATCGCTGACCCACACTTGAGAATCCGGGAAGTAGTGGTACAGGAAATCAGCCCCTACATTCAACGCGCCAGACCCCCCTACGGTTTGAATAGTGGCTATACGACTTTGTTCCAGCATCGGGTGATCTTGCCCAAACAGCAAATGCTGAATAGCAGAACGATAAGCCTGCAAACCTTCCATCGGTAAATAGACCGACGCAGCCTGTGGCTGAGCGCTCATTTGCGCTTCCGCTGTGGCTACCGCCTGCAATTGCGGGATCACACCCTGAGCATCGTAATAAAGCCCAATACTCAGGTTAACTTTATGCTCTCTGGTATCGGCTTTAAAACTTTCCATCAGCGAAAGGATGGGATCACCTGCATAGGCATCTACATTCTGGAACACGGCATTACTCTCCTTAATTAGGTGCAACCAAAATAGCACTAACTTACCCTGCCAGGCTACTCAGGAATAAAAGCGTTTACTGAAAGTAATAAATAACTTTACCTCATGTTTTATAATGTAATTATTAGGATTCTCTCTCTAAAAAACTCAGGAATGAGAAAATAATAATCAGTGAGGTATTCGGCTCTGACTAAAACGAAAAAGGCGCACATATCGCTATGCCGCGCCTTCAGATGACTTGCTAAATCATGCTCGGTGAAACTATTCGCCGATATATTCCATTGATACGCGAGACGTTAGTTTGGTAATCAATTCATAAGCACTGATACCGGTAGCGATAGCCACTTTTTCCACTGGCAAATCCGCTCCCCATAGCTCCACTTCATCACCCACTTTATCCCTAGAATCCGGGCCGAGATCGACAGAAATCATATCCATAGAAACTCGTCCAACGAGCGGCACTTCGCGACCATTCACCCACACCGGCGTGCCGGACGGCGCGCTTCGCGGATAGCCATCGCCGTAGCCCATCGCCACTACGCCTAAACGCGTATCCCGCGGGCTGATCCAGGTTCCACCGTAGCCAACCGGTTCACCGGTTTTATGCTCGCGTACCGCAATCAGACTGGATTTCAGCGTCATCACCGGTTGCAGACCAAAATCGGCTCCGGTTTTCTGCTCCATCGGGGAAACACCATACAATATAATGCCTGGGCGAACCCAATCGCGATGGGATTCCGGCCACAGCAAGATTCCGCCGGACGCAGCAATTGACTGTTTACCCGGTTTCCCAGTGGCAAACTCATCAATGCACTGAATTTGCAGTGTTGTTGCCGAGACTTCCGGTTCATCTGCGCGGCTAAAGTGGCTCATAATATTCACCGGCTGAACCACATTCGAGCAAGCGCTCAGGCGCTGATAAAACGCTTCGGCCTCCTCCGGACGCACACCCAGACGATGCATTCCGGTATCCAGTTTCATCCAGACATTAATCGGATAAGGTAAATCTGCCTGTTCTAATGCTTCCAATTGCTCAACGCTGTGGATGGCCGTTTCGATATGATTGACCACTAATACCGGTAAATCCTCAGCGGAAAAGAAACCTTCCAGCAATAAGATAGGTTTCACGATCCCGCCGGAGCGCAGCATAAGTGCCTCTCCGATACGAGCGACGCCATAACAATCAGCATCTTGTAACGTGCGCGCAGTTTCTAACAGCCCGTGGCCATAAGCGTTTGCTTTCACAACGGCAATCAGGCGGCTTTGCGGCGCCAGACGCCGAACCTGTTGCAAGTTATGTCGCAGAGCGCGGCGGTCGATTACTGCGGTTGCCGCTTTCATTTTCTATCCTTAATTATCAATATGTACCCAAGAAAATTGGAGCTTCAGCTCAATTGAAGACGAACCACCCAATAAGCTGAATTAAGCAAGAAATTCATGTAAATGAACGTTAACTAACTACCTTAAAACTCCAGATTCGCTGGGGATTATTCGTCGTCGTATTGCGGACCGGCATAATTATCAAAGCGCGACCACTGACCGTTGAAGGTCAAACGAACCGAACCGATCGGACCATTACGTTGTTTACCCAAAATGATTTCTGCGATGCCCTTCATATCGCTATTTTCGTGATAAACCTCATCGCGATAAATAAACATGATCAAGTCGGCATCCTGCTCAATCGAGCCAGATTCACGTAAGTCGGAGTTCACCGGCCGCTTATCGGCACGCTGCTCCAGGCTTCGGTTAAGCTGAGAAAGCGCCACCACCGGTACCTGTAGTTCTTTCGCCAACGCCTTGAGGGAGCGAGAAATTTCCGCAATTTCCAAAGTACGGTTATCAGAAAGCGCAGGTACCCGCATCAATTGCAGGTAGTCGATCATAATCATGCTCAGGCCACCGTTTTCACGGTAAATTCGCCGCGCTCGCGAGCGCACTTCCGTCGGCGTCAGGCCCGAAGAGTCATCAATATACATATTGCGTTTTTCCAGCAGAATACCCATGGTGCTGGAAATACGCGCCCAATCCTCATCATCCAACTGACCGGTACGAATGCGGGTTTGATCGACGCGAGACAGGGACGCGAGCATACGCATCATAATCTGGTTTCCGGGCATCTCCAGACTGAAGATAAGCACCGGTTTGTCCTGCATCATTGCCGCGTTTTCGCAAAGGTTCATGGCGAAAGTGGTTTTACCCATCGACGGACGCGCCGCCACGATGATCAAATCTGATTTCTGTAAACCCGCGGTTTTCTTATCCAAATCCTGATAGCCGGTAGAAACGCCGGTCACGCCATCATGCGGGCGCTGATAAAGTTGCTCAATACGCGCAACGGTATCTTCCAGAATCCGGTCGATACTTTTCGGACCTTCATCTTTATTGACGCGGTTTTCCGCAATCTGGAATACCTTGGATTCGGCCAGATCCAGTAGATCTTCACTGGTACGCCCTTGAGGATCGTAACCGGCATCAGCGATCTCGTTTGCGACCGAAATCATTTCGCGTACTACTGCACGTTCACGAACAATATCGGCATAAGCGCCGATGTTCGCCGCACTTGGCGTATTTTTTGACAACTCGGCCAGATAAGCAAAACCGCCGACGGACTCCAGATCCCCTTTCTGTTCCAATGATTCGGAAAGAGTGATCAAGTCGATCGGCTTGCTCATTTCCAGCAAGCGTTGCATTTCAGTAAAGATCCGGCGATGAGGGCGACTGAAGAAATCGTTGCTGGTAACTCGTTCGGAAACGTTGTCCCAGCGTTCGTTATCCAGCATCAAACCGCCCAACACGGACTGCTCTGCCTCCAGCGAATGAGGCGGGAGTTTCAGCCCTTCCATCTGGCGGTCTCGTGGCTCTGTCGTATTGTTGGTTGGTTTTTTTCCTGCCATGAAGAGTGTTCTTTACCCGGTTGAGAATAGAAAATATAACGACCCAGTATACGCGATGATAGGCAGCGAGTAATTATATACCCGTTGAATTAGCTATCGCATATCGGTATTAGCCTCATGGTTATAAAGGTGGAACCGCCAACATCTTAGCTGTAGGGTTAAATGACTTCCATTATGAGGATTTCACATGGCCAAGCGTATTCAGTTTTCCACAACCGGCGGTCCCGATGTGTTGCAATATATTGATTTTACGCCAAAGGATCCGGAAGAACATGAGGTGCAGGTGGAAAATAAAGCCATCGGCATTAACTATATTGATACCTACATCCGCAGCGGTTTATACCCGCCAGCCCAGCTTCCAAGCAGCTTGGGAACCGAAGGGGCGGGAGTTATCAAAAAGGTCGGTTCGGCGGTGAGCACTTTAAAAGTAGGTGATCGCGTGGTGTATGCACAATCAGCCCTTGGTGCTTACAGTGAAATTCATAATGTTCCAGCCGAAAAGATCGCTCTGTTGCCAGATAACATTTCTTTTGAGCAAGCAGCGGCCTCATTTCTGAAAGGGTTGACGGTGCAATATTTGCTACGTCAAACCTACGAAATCAAACCAGGAGAAACCTTCCTGTTTCACGCTGCCGCCGGTGGCGTCGGGCTGATTGCCTGCCAATGGGCAAAAGCGCTGGGAGCCAGACTGATTGGAACCGTAGGCTCTGACGAAAAAGCCGAGTTGGCAAAAGCGGCAGGAGCCTGGGCCACAATAAACTACGCTAAAGAAAATATCTCGCAACGGGTTATCGAGCTGACTCAAGGGGAAAAAGTAAAGGTTGTTTATGATTCCGTCGGAAAAAGCACTTGGATTGATTCACTCAGCAGCCTGCAAAAGCGCGGCTTACTCGTAAGTTTCGGTAACGCTTCCGGCCCGGTTACCGGCGTGGATTTAGGTATTCTCAACCAGAAAGGCGGACTTTATGTTACTCGGCCATCGCTAAATTGGTATGTTACCAATCGGCAGGAACTTGAGCAGGCCAGCAGCGAGCTATTCTCACTGATTGCCTGCGGCGCGATTAACGTCGATGTAGCACCAGAGCAGAAGTTTCCACTGAGTCAAGCCCAACGGGCGCACCTGATGCTGGAAGGCAGGAAAACCACCGGCTCCAGCCTTCTCATTCCTGGAAACTAACGATTAACTGACGTTTATTTTCGGCAATTATCCTGATTTCAGCCAGTAAAAAAGGGTTCCCGCAAAGGAACCCTTTTTTATAACGCATTGATACAGTGTAGGGGTACAGCAGTGTATTCCGACGGAAAAGAGTGCGGCTTATGCCACTATTGTTATTCCCGGCGAAGATGAAAATATTGATACAAGAAACTATCGATTCGCATCCTAGCAGCCAGTTCAGGCAAAAAAAACGCTTTAACCGCAAATTAGCGGATAAATGTTTCAAGCTGTGATCACAACCGCAAAACCTCTGTTCAACTTTTCTTCAGTTGCATTTATTTCATGTGGTTTACACAAGAAAAACTTATCTTAACATTTTGTTCTTTCTGCCATTTAGCCGACAGAAGCCGATCGATATTCCATCAATTATATTAGTAGCGACGAATAGTCGGATTCTGCATAGCGCGCCAGATCCATACAATCGCAACGGCTAAAATCAGCCACGGTAATAACTTAATCATCATCACAAATAACCCACCGACCATCATAAAAGCAGCCGCAACCAGCAAAGCACCTAAAATGCCCAGCAGGGAAATACCGGTCACCATCAGCATGATGAAAAAACCGATAACAAAGAAAATCTCTAACATGGTTGGCTCCTCAATAATTGTTATCATCCAAAATATTGGATAATGCTGATTGGGTATTACAAGAAGCGTGCCAGCTTATAGATAAGGGCTAATTGACTGAATTAAATAGAGATGAACAATTGTAGCCCGCTAAAGAACATAACGGGCTTGGTCATTTTGACTAACTTATAGTGAATTATGTTGAGGCTGTTTCACTAACGATAGGGCTTTCTCTACCACGGAAACATCGGCGCCAGGCTTATGAGCATTCTCGCTTAAATGGCGGCGCCACTGACGCGCACCGGGAATGCCCTGGAAGATGCCCAGAATATGTCGGGTGATATGGCCTAAATAAGCCCCACGCGCTAATTCTTGCTCAATGTAGGGATAGAGAGCCTCTACCGCCGCTACACTATCCGTAATCGCCGCCTGTGGATCGAAGAGTTCGCGGTCTACCTGCGTCAAAATACTCGGATTTTGATATGCCTCGCGGCCAATCATCACGCCATCGAGATATTTGAGGTGTTCTTTCGCTTCATCCAAGGTTTTCACGCCGCCGTTGATGGCGATGGTCAACTCGGGGAAATCACGCTTTAGCTGATAAACTCGCGGATAATCCAGAGGTGGCACTTCACGATTTTCCTTCGGACTCAAACCGGATAGCCAGGCTTTACGCGCATGAATAGTAAACATATCGCAACCGCCCTGCTCTGAGACTTTCTGCACGAAATCACACAAAAACTCGTAGCTGTCCTGATCGTCAATGCCGATTCGGGTTTTAACCGTTACCGGTATGGAAACCACATCGCGCATCGCTTTAACACAATCGGCAACCAGCTCCGCTTCCCCCATCAAACAGGCACCAAAGCGACCGTTTTGCACCCGATCGGAAGGGCAACCAACATTCAGATTAATTTCGTTATAACCACGCTGTTCCGCTAGTTTCGCGCAGTGGGCTAACGCCTGCGGATCGCTGCCGCCCAATTGTAGCGCTACCGGATGATCTTGCTCACTGTAAGCCAGATAATCAGCCTTGCCGTGGATAATGGCACCAGTGGTGACCATTTCCGTGTAAAGCAGCGCCTGTTTGGTCAGCAAACGGTGGAAATAGCGGCAGTGACGATCCGTCCAATCGAGCATCGGCGCGACGGAGAAACGTTGTAATGGGTAGCCTGAATGACCAGTTTGGGCGTTAGATACAGTCTGATTTTCGTGCATGTGCGGTGAGTTTCATCGGTTGTTATTACGTCAATTCCCGCTGTTTTGGTTGCATAGCAAATCATCAGTGGGCTGGAATGCGGGATTATACCATAGAACCTAAGGACGCATTCCAGCGCAATAATCTTACGACTTAACCTATTGATCTATGCGGAAATGTGACGCGGATAGAGGTAACTCACGGCGCCTATCGGCGATCACGCGGAGATATGTTAAAATTGCACAAATAATAATGTTGCGGGACGATTATCATGACTTCAATCAACCAAGAAAAGCTGCTTGCTCAGGCCGAAAGCCTGTGTAAACAACGAAATGTACGGCTGACTCCGCAACGTTTGGAAGTTTTGCGTCTGATGGCACAGCAACCGGGCGCAATCAGCGCTTATGATCTGCTGGATTTATTGCGGGTTTCCGAGCCTCAGGCTAAGCCGCCAACCGTCTATCGCGCTTTGGATTTTCTTTTAGAACAAGGATTTATACACAAAGTTGAGTCGGCAAACAGCTATGTGCTGTGCCATCATTTTGAGGAGCCGCTGCACACCTCAGCGCTGTTTATTTGCGATCGCTGCGGTTTGGTAACGGAAAAAACCACCGTTGGTATTGAAGAAGCCTTAGCTTTGCTGGCGAAACAATCAGGTTTTGCGCTGCGTCACAGCGTGGTAGAGGCTCACGGCCTTTGCGCCACGTGCGGCGAAGTCGAAGCCTGTGATAGCCATGAACATTGCGATCACGACCATAGTCTAGTGGCAAAAAGAAAGTAACCTTGGAAAAGTAACCCCTGGTGCAGAAATCATTTCTGTCGCCATACGGCGGCAGAAATAAAATAAAAAATGGTTTGTCGTCATGACTCACTGTATTAATTAACATTGTATTGATTGACATTAATTATAACCAACACTGGCAGTGTCAGCACATCCTTGTGCTTGCAACATCTTAATATAAAACATGTAAACTTGATGATATTAAATTATATTTTAATAAATAACTCTATTTATAAAATATCGACACATTTAATAACACCGTGGAGGGAGGTAAGTTTTGTATTCATATATTAATACCAACGCAGGTTACCAGCGATATTTGGTATGATCTTCCCAAACTTTCACTTCTTTTTCCGCAGCTTCCTTCTGATAACCGTATTTTTCCTGAATTTTACCTACTAGCTGTTCGCGTTTCCCTTCTATCACCTTCAGGTCATCATCCGTCAGCTTGCCCCATTTCTCTTTAATTTTCCCTTTAAACTGCTTCCAGTTACCGTCGGCTTGATCTTTATTCATAATATCTCCGTTAACTTTTGTTAGCTCAGTTTATTTAATTCCTATTAATATATAGGCTAATATAATTACCAGTAAATTAATAAGACAATCTTAAATTGAATCGTTGTCTTATTCTTACCGTGAAATAACTATAGCAGAGCATTCTGCCGATGGCTAAATTAGTACTATGGAATAGTAATGAAATAGTAGGCAGGCTAAGAAAACCTCATATTATTCTGTATTTAAATCAGCAAGTAACTCGTTATTATCGGATAGTTCTCAATATTACTAAAACACTGTCATGTGAGTGATTAACCAATATATATGCCTTCATTTCTGATGAGATACAGGATTATTTGAGTCGTAGCACACATAATAAAACCCCAATGAAGGGGCTTTATTTAAGGGATAAAATCAATTGCTATTAACGCTAACTACCGCAGGTAGGAATACGTGGTTCGTTAAATCCAGTCGCCATTGCGGATAACGCCAACGGCTAAACCTTCGATAGTAAATGTTTGCTCGCGCAGATCGACGACGATGGGCTGAAATTCACTGTTTTCAGGAAGCAACTGAACAATATTACCTTGTTTTTTCAGACGCTTAACAGTAACTTCATCATCAATACGCGCCACCACAACCTGCCCATTGCGCACATCCTGAGTTTTATGAACCGCAAGCAAATCACCGTCCAGAATACCGATATCTCTCATAGACATACCGTTTACCCGCAGCAGAAAATCAGCATTAGGCTTAAACAGCGAAGGATCAACTTTATAGTGACCTTCAATATGCTGCTGCGCTAACAGCGGTTCGCCCGCAGCAACCCGGCCAATCAGCGGCAGGCCTTCTTCGTCTTCCATTAATAGGCGAATACCACGAGAAGCGCCGGAGACGATCTCAATCACCCCTTTACGCGCCAACGCCTTTAGATGCTCTTCTGCGGCATTAGGCGAACGGAACCCCAGACGCTGCGCGATCTCGGCACGTGTCGGTGGCATGCCCGTTTGCGAGATGTGATCGCGAACCAAGTCGTAGACCTGTTGCTGTCTGGTAGTAAGTGCTTTCATTCCGCCCCCTGTTTGTTTATACAGTTTAGCTGTGAGTATATACAGCCAAACCCCTATTGGGAACCGAAGAGTGAATAAAAACAGGGATTAATGGCTGTATTGTTCTTCACCACTATTTGCTCTTTCCCTGAACTATGCCAAATTCAAGTATTGCCACAGCACAGTAGCCCAAATAAATACCGCCAGCAGGATAGTGATGAGCACTGCGGCGGACCCCATATCCTTTGCCCGACCTGAAAGGTCATGCAGCTCGCTGCCAATCCGGTCAACAACCGCTTCAATCGCACTGTTGATAATTTCAACCACCACCACCAAGACGACAGATCCGATCAATAAAATTCGCTCTATGACTCCCACATCAAGCCAGAAGGCCAGTATGATAGCGATGACGGCCACCACGGCCTCCTGCCGGAAAGCGGCTTCATTTTTCCAAGCAGCGGTTAACCCTTTCACAGAATAACCTGCCGCTTTATAGATACGGGTTAGTCCTGTTGATTGATTAGCCATGAGTTATGTACCTTTTTATTGGATTGATAATAGTTTCGCTGCTTCCATCAGTCTGATCACCACAGATCTCAAAACGAGTTTCTGGTATCCTTGCGGCGAATTGCTAACAAGAGGCTTCACGTTGTTATGTCAGGTTGGCGTAAAATATATTATAAGTTACTGAATTTACCACTTAAATTGTTGGTAAAAAGCAAGGTAATCCCCGCAGATCCTGTGACTGAACTGGGGTTAGACCCGTCACGTCCAATTTTGTATGTTTTACCTTATAACTCTAAGGCTGATTTGCTGACATTGCGAGCGCAGTGCCTGGCACAAGATCTTCCCGATCCGTTGATTCCACTGGAAATAGACGGTGCACAGCTGCCAAGTCACGTTTTCATCGATAATGGCCCACGGGTATTTCGCTATTATGCCCCGAAGCAGGAATCGGTAAAATTATTCCACGATTATCTGGATCTGCATCGCAATAATCCTGAGCTGGATATTCAGATGCTACCGGTATCAGTAATGTTTGGCCGCTCTCCGGGCCGGGAAGGTCACGGTACACCACATCTGCGCGTACTGAACGGCGTACAAAAATTCTTTGCCGTACTGTGGCTGGGTCGCGATAGCTTTGTGCGATTCTCGACTACCGTTTCCCTGCGCCGCATGGCCAGTGAGCACGGCACTGACAAAACCATCGCCCATAAGCTGGCCAGAGTCGCGCGTATGCACTTCTCTCGTCAGCGTTTAGCTGCCGTTGGCCCAAGTCTGCCGGCACGTCAGGAGCTATTTAAAAAGCTGCTGGCGTCAAAAGCTATCGAAAAAGCGGTGGCTGATGAAGCGCGTACCAAGAAAATTTCCCACGAAAAAGCGCAGCAAAATGCCATCAATTTGATGGAAGAGATTGCGGCAAACTTCTCTTATGAAGCCGTGCGTTTATCCGATCGCGTGTTGAGTTGGACCTGGAACCGTCTGTATCAGGGCATCAATGTTCATAACGCCGAGCGCGTGCGCCAATTGGCACAAGATGGCCACGAAATCGTGTATGTCCCCTGCCATCGTAGCCACATGGACTATCTGTTGCTGTCCTACGTGCTTTATCATCAAGGCCTGGTACCGCCGCATATTGCTGCCGGTATCAACCTGAACTTCTGGCCGGCTGGCCCGATTTTCCGTCGTTTAGGTGCCTTCTTTATTCGCCGTACCTTTAAGGGCAACAAGCTGTATTCCACCGTGTTCCGTGAATACCTAGGTGAGCTATTCACCCGTGGTTATTCCGTTGAATACTTTGTGGAAGGTGGCCGTTCACGCACCGGTCGGCTGCTGGAACCCAAAACTGGCACCCTGTCGATGACAATACAGGCCATGCTACGCGGCGGCTCCCGCCCTATTACTCTGGTGCCAATTTACATCGGTTACGAGCACGTAATGGAAGTTGGGACATACGCCAAAGAACTGCGCGGCGCGACCAAAGAGAAAGAAAGCCTGATGCAAATGCTGCGCGGTCTGCGCAAACTTCGCAATTTGGGTCAGGGCTATGTGAACTTTGGCGAACCTTTGCCATTGACTACTTATCTCAACAACAACGTGCCAGACTGGCGTGATGCTATCGATCCAATCGAAGCTCAGCGCCCAAGTTGGCTGACTCCGGCGGTTAACGATTTAGCCGCTAAAATTATGGTTCGTATCAATAATGCCGCAGCGGCTAACGCAATGAACTTATGTTCTACCGCGCTGCTGGCATCGCGTCAGCGTTCATTGACTCGCGAGCAACTGTTGGAGCAACTCGATTGCTACCTGCAACTGCTACGCAATGTGCCTTACGCCAAAGATGTGACCGTACCGGATAAAACGCCGGAAGAGTTGCTGAACCACGCGTTGAAAATGAATAAGTTCGAGGTAGAGAAAGACAACATCGGTGACATCATAATCCTGCCACGTGAGCAGGCGGTGTTAATGACTTACTACCGTAATAATATTCAGCACTTGCTGATGCTGCCTTCACTGATTGCTAGCATGGTGATGTACCATCGCCGTATTACTCGTTCCGAGTTATTACGCAAGATCGGTATGATTTACCCAATGCTGAAAGCCGAGCTTTTCCTGCATTATACCAAGGAAGAACTTGCGCCAACGCTGGATACGCTGGTTAACGAACTGGCGCGCCAACAGTTGATTTGCGATAAAGGCGATGAATTAGTGTTGAATCCAGCGCGTATTCGTCCGTTGCAGCTGCTGGCCGCTGGCGTGCGTGAAACTCTGCAACGCTACGCAATTACGCTCTCTTTGCTCAGCGCAAACCCAAGCATCAATCGGGGCGCGCTGGAGAAAGAGAGTCGCATCATGGCGCAGCGTCTTTCCGTACTGCATGGTATTAACGCGCCGGAATTCTTTGATAAGGCCGTATTCTCCACGCTGGTTGCAACTCTGCGCGAAGAAGGCTATATCAACGATATTGGCGATGCGGTGCAGGAACATACGCTGGAAGTTTACAATATGCTAAGCAACCTGATGACGCCGGAAGTGAAGCTGACGATTGAAAGCGTCAGTATGCCTGCCGAGACAAATCAGTTACCTGCTCCAGATAAACCAGCAGAATAATTTCCAGATAGCTGAATAAGCAAAGGGCCAGATAATATCTGGCCCTTTCTATTTGTATCATTTGGGGTTTAATTCAATGACCAATAGCTCAACAGAATCCCAAGGAACAGAACCAAACCAACGTAATTATTATTCAGGAAAGCCTGGAAACAAGGTTCACGCTGACGTTTAGCAATCATTTTCTGCTGATGAATAAATAGAGCGCCGGCTAATAAAACGGACCAATAGAACGCCCCGCCTAAATGCATCAGATAACCGATAATCACCATCAATAACAACGTAGCCAGTTGCAGCAACCCGACGATGAGGCGGTCATACTGACCGAATAGAATAGCCGTGGATTTGACGCCAATTTTTAGGTCATCGTCCCTATCTACCATCGCATACAGCGTGTCATAAGCGACGGTCCAGCAAATATTCGCCAACAGCAACAACCAACATACCAGCGGCAGGCTTTCGCTTACTGCGGCAAAACCCATTGGAATCGACCAGCCAAATGCCGTGCCTAACACCACCTGCGGCAAGTTGGTTACCCGCTTCATAAAGGGATAAATCCAGGCCAGTGCCAGCCCCACCAGAGATAGCCAGATGGTCATACTGTTTAAGGTCAGAACCAGCCCGAACGAGATCAGCACCAGTACGCCAAACAGGATTTTGCTTTCTTTTTCGCTCACAGCGCCACTGGGCAATGGCCGTGAAGCGGTGCGTTTTACGTGTCCATCGATTTTACGATCGGCGAAATCATTCACCACACAGCCTGCGGCACGCATCATAAACACGCCCAGCACGAACACGATCAGAATTTTTGCATCAGGAATACCGCGTCCTGCCAGCCATAACGCCCATAATGTTGGCCACAGTAACAGCAGTGAACCAATAGGCTTATCAATTCGCATCAAACGGCAATAGGCGCGCCATTTGCTTTGAAGAACACTTCCATCCAATTTATTTATCTCCCAAATCTTTGCTCATAGTCACACCCTGGAAAGCTGATATAACGGCGACGCTGGCAAGAATACTTCCGTCAGCAACAGGGGTTTCCCAGACAGGCGTAAAAGTGAACGGCGCGCCCAAAGCTTTTCCTGTAACCCCGTTTGGATATAGTCTCGCGTCAGAGCATCGCCACTGAACAGATAGCGCCCTAGAGGCACCGTTCCCAGATCCACCAGCGCACGATCGGAGCCAGAAAGGGTTTCTTCTGGCACCACCGTCCGCCCCAATAACCAAGGCTGAGCATCACCGAACAAAATAACTTCTCTCAGCCAATAACGCTGGCTTATCGGCAAATGTTCCGCCTCTTCACCCAGTTCATCGCGAGTAATAAAACATTCCAGCTTTGGTTCGATATGTACCCGTTGGCAATGTTGCTCAAAACGGCGGGTCATTGACCCCAGCTCCATCAACCAATCGGCAATATCGGCACTGAGATTAGGCTGATCAATAGATCGCCATTGAATAGGTTTTAGAATTGATACCTCGCCGTATGACATTCGGCTCGCTCCCGCCGGGGATACATCTGGCTCCCCGCAATTGGTCAACATGGGGCTATTGTAGCGCAGAAAGCCCTTGGGGTAACACGTCGAGTAGCATCTGATGATCATAACGACAACAGTGAGTTAACTGCGTCACATTTGCAGAATGCATTAGGTAAATTGATCTAATTAAGAGAAATAAGGTTGAGAAAGGGAAGAACGCGATAACCATCATAAATCATCGCCAAAGATGTCGCAGATAAAATCAGTCGGGGTATACATTCGTACGTAAACCAAAATCCACACGCGCAGTAGCCGCCATAGATCACAAAGAAAAAAGGTGCGCCACGGCGCACCAATCATCCAGCCACATTCGGCAGCGCTGGGTATCTAGCCCTTGCCTTTGACGCTGCCAATAAAGGTTTGACGCGCGGAGGTTGAGCCTAGTTTTTCCGCTTCATTCAGCAGTTTCAGCGCTTTATCCACATCGCCCGCTTTTACCGCATCTTTGATCGCCTGATTGAAATAGCTTTCGGTATCGTTAAGCATTGGCTCGGTCGGTTTACTCACCGTAGCCGGTGCGGCTGCCACTACGGGCTGAGTATTTCCGACCACGACAGGAGCGGGCGCGGCTGGCTGAGTGAAACCAATCATAATGTTGCCCATGCTTTGTTCCGCAGTGGCTTTGATTTTCAGCACACCAGTCGGAGCATGGCTGGCGATAGGATCGGGAATATTTGGTACTGCGTTACCTACGCCTTGGGCATAGGCTTTGGCCGGATCGAGCAGTTGAGTCGTTTTTGCCAGATCCTGTTTGGTGGTGTACACCAGCAGGTAGATTTGTTTTTGGCCTAATGCTGGAGTCAGTTTCAGTACGCCTTCAAGACGATCGAAACTCATGATGCCGGCTTTTTCGTAGGTAAAATAGCTGGCTGGATAGTAGGCCGCCGGGCGCATTTGTTCGTCCAGCACCACGACGCTTGGAGAGTAGAGTTTATTATCCACCACCTGACTACTCAGCGTGACTTCCATCGAACCGCGATCGGCTGGCAACGCGAAAGCGGCTACCGCACCTTCAATTTCACCCTGAGAAATATGCGGGCTGGCGTTGGTCAGTTTGATTTCCTGCGACGCCGGTGGAACTAACGGTTGCCACGGCAAGCTTTGTAAAGTCGATGGACTAATGCTCGGTGCAACCGAAACATTGGCCGGAGAAATAGTAGAAGCGGCCTGCACTGCCAGCGGCGCAGTCAAACCCAAGGCCAGAGACAAACAGAGTGACAGCAGATTCTTTTTCATTGTTATACCCTCATAGATTGAGCGTCAGCGCTAACTCCGCACGGGCAAGGTCGGCAAAGTTAACCAATCCATAACCCTTTATGTTTCAATCGGCTTTAAGGTGGCGATTTGAAATTTATCGGGTTATCACTTGATCTTGCTTTAAAAAATCAAACAGCCGCCCCGAAGGACGGCTGCGTCACTGCTGTTACCACCAGGCTTCGAATTGTGCGCCGAAGGTTACTTCGTTGTTTTTACCACGGCTATCGGTGCCGATAGTGCCGTTCTGCGCCAGCCCGAGGTCAGGACTGCCCTTAACGTTATCGTAGCCCCATTTCTCATCCCAGTTTGCATAGGTTGCAAACACGCGGATGGCCGGACGAGACCAGATGCTATCCCCCGCCTGCCATTGTTGAGCCAGAGTCAGTTTGTACTGGCCGTTACGGTCGCCGGTACGCTGAGATTTCACGTTGTCGTAGCCTGCTTCCAGTAAGGTGCTCATGATCGGCGTCCATTTATACATTGGGCGCACGCCCACACTGTACCAAGTGGTGCCGTTTTTGTTATCCCAATCGGTATCCTGGTATAAAGCGACGTACATCATGTCCCATTTTTCAGCCAGATTAATGGCACCGTGGTCAATAATACGCAGCATACTGCCGTTGTTATTCACCAGAGAGCCCTGTGAATGGCCGCTGTTCCATGAGGTCATCGAATCGGTGGCGTACTGAACCACAAATTTGTTAAAGCCGCCGAACATGCTTTGAGTATGTTCCGCCGTCAGCAAGACGCCGTCTTTGGTCGCATCTTGTGCCAATGCATAACCGTCCTGAGTATTAGCGCGACCGTAGTCCACACCGAACTCAAGCGTACCGCCTGGGTTGGTTTCCAATCCGGCTAAACGCACGTCAAACACGTCATTAATGGTTTTATCTGCATCTTTACGCTGATTATCGATCCAGGCGCTGGAGCCACCGGCTTCAGAGTTACGGGTTGCGGCCAAAGACAGCTTGCCGAAGCCCAGATCGATGTTTTCCAAACCTGCACCTGGGCCGGAGATATCCCAGTAGTAGAAGTCGATCATGTGAACGTCATGACGTTGATAGAAGCGTTTACCTGCCCACATGGTGGAACCCGGCAACCATTCGATCAGATTCTTACCCTGCACGTTGGCTTCACGGAAAGCGGGATCCGTTGATTCCCAATCGTCACGCTGTGATACGGAATAGGCTACGTTGGTATCGAAGTAGAAGCTTTTATCCCCTTCTTTCCACAGTTCCTGGCCTAATTTGATTTCCGCATAGGTTTCACATTCGTTGCCCAAACGGTATTTAGTTTGAGCGCCGGTGGTTTTGAAACATTGTTGCTCACCGCCGCTCCCTGTCCAACCGATACCAGAACGTGCATAACCGTGGAAATCTACGGCCATCGCTTGTGTTGACAGAACACCAGCGGCAACAGCCAGTGCTATCGGTAACTTGCGCAGAGTAGTCATCAGAAATCTCCTGTTTAATTTGCCTAACGGCGTGCGTGCTTTACATTCACTGTCAGTAGACGCCCGGCTCTTGATGCAGCCGTTGACACGCAGAGCCATCTTCACGGAACAGATGACAGCGATATGGCGGCAGCCCGATGGCGAATGTTGCACCTTCTTCTACCAGCACCACGTCGTTCTGGCGGTAAACCAGGTTCTGACGTATTGCGGGGATTTGGATATGAATCTGTGTTTCATTGCCCAGTTGCTCTACTACCTGAATCGGGCCTTCCAGCGTGACTTCCGATTCGCTGCTTGGCAGCAGATGCTCCGGTCGAATACCCAGCGACATATTGGCGCCGACCTGTACGCGATCGCCTTCCACCGGTAGCCAGACCAACTGGCGGTTCGGTAGCTCGATTTGTACCTGACGAGGCTCAACGGCGGTCACTTTCACTGGGAGGAAATTCATTTTTGGCGAACCGATAAAACCGGCGACAAAACGGTTGGCCGGGTAGTGATATAGCTCCAGCGGTTTACCCACCTGCGCTACGTTACCGGCATCCAACACCACGATTTTGTCTGCCAGCGTCATGGCTTCGACCTGATCGTGCGTAACGTAAATCATGGTGCGTTGCAGGCGCTTGTGAAGTCGGGAAATCTCAATGCGCATCTGCACCCGCAGCGCGGCGTCCAGGTTGGATAAGGGTTCGTCCAGCAGGAACACATCCGGTTCAGCCACCAGCGTACGACCAATAGCGACTCGCTGACGTTGCCCGCCGGACAAGGCTTTTGGCCGACGTTCCAATAGGTGCGCCAGTTGCAGCACTTCAGCGACCTGATTAACTCGCTGGTTAATTTCAGTTTTTTTGGCACCGGCCAGCTTCAGGCCGAAAGACATGTTTTCCGCCACCGACAGATGGGGATAGAGCGCATAAGACTGGAATACCATGCCGATGCCGCGTTCTGCGGGCGGCACTTCGTTCATCCGTTTACCGCCGATCAACAACTCGCCAGCGGTAATATCCTCAAGACCGGCTATCATGCGCAGCAGCGTTGATTTCCCGCAGCCTGACGGACCGACAAACACCACAAATTCACCATCTTCGATCTCCAGATTGACGTCTTTGGAGATCACGACCTCACCAAAGGCCTTATAAACGCCGCTTAGCGTTACGTTAGCCATGCGTTACTCCTTTGCTTGCGCAAACAACTTTTTCATGTGAATCCGATTGAAGAAAAATGGCGGAAGCAAAACCCGGCATAACCCAGCGATGACTCCCAGCACTCTGATGACTTTCTCTCTGCGCGCCGTGCCGCCATGCCACTGGCAAGGTTGCCTCGGACGGCGTCGCCGTCTGAGTATAAGGCTGCAAATTGATCAGCGCTTCAACACATTGATCTTGCTGGGTAATAAATAATCTGATTACGCCGTTCTGCTGGCTGATTTCAGCCAGTTGCCCTTGTTGAATCACCGGCTGACGGCGTAGAGCCAACAACGTTTGGCAAAAGCGCAGGGTGGAATCAGGATCCTGCTGCTGGCGGCTGATGGCCATAGCGCGATGTTCAATAGCCACACGCTGATACCAATGAATCTCTCCGGACGTAGCCTGCTCTGGCGCTTCGTGCCACGGCATCGGCGTCTGCGCACCTTGTGGTTCCTGTAGCGAAGCGGCGTGAGGCAAGCCCAGCTCTTCCCCTTGGTACAGCGCTATAGGCGCGGGCAATAGCGCCAGCAAGGTCAGAAAAGCGTCTGCGGAGCGAAGATCGCCCTGCCCCCAGTTGCTCACTACCCGTGGCCGCTCGGCGTCGCCGGTGCTCCACACGGACTGAGAAAGCGTGGCCCGACGCTCGGCTAATACCGACACCAGTTTTTCCGAACTAAACGGCACCACCTGCTGAGCCAAGGCACCTTGCAATAGCGGTTGCTGTAACGCCTCGGAGCCTGCGTTGCTCTGTGGGTTAATCCACACCGCCAGGCCTTGTTCGGCTAACCGCCGAGCCGTCTGCTCGCAGGGTTGCATATCCTGTGGCACAACCAGCCCATCAATCGATAAGGCGTTCAGATAAGTCAGTGCTCTCAACAGGCCGCGATAATCCCCCATGCCGTCGCCGTTTCCGTCACGGAAACTGATCGGGTGAACCCTATACAACGTAGGATGAGGAACGGCACGCGCTGGCAACATAGTCCTGGCCCTGCAAACTGTGGTTAAAATTGATGCTGCTGATACTGCGGGAATGCCGCAATTTGGTAATCATCCGTAACAAAGTTTTTCATGGGGGAGGAGATGGGAGGATGAGAGAGGTAAGGGGGTAAGCGAAAGTTCCCACCGAAAGACAAATTCGTGATCCTGCTTACAAATTTCGACCGGTATTTTTGTGGCTAACCCCACAGAATAGGCAGCAGTGTTAACTGGGTCACAATAACCTTGTCGGGGGCGTAGACGGGGGGAGGATGAGACTGTGTCCGGTTGTGACCCAATATGACAGCGTACTAAATTGCAGCGCACCCACATTATGACGCTGTCGCTGCCACCTCGCACTGTGACTCACAGCTACCCGATAAGCGGCTATTGATTCACACGAAAGTCGGTGCCCACAAAATTGGATAAAAGGATTGGATTATGACTCACAGTTTCATGAAGTCCGGCGTTGGTAAGACCGCTCGAGTCCTGGCGCTTTCCGCGCTGACCACGCTGGTACTTTCCTCTTCCGCTTTTGCCAAGATTGAAGAAGGTAAGCTGGTTATCTGGATCAATGGCGATAAAGGCTATAACGGTCTGGCAGAAGTGGGTAAAAAATTCGAGAAAGATACCGGTATTAAAGTCACCATCGAACATCCCGATAAACTGGAAGAGAAATTCCCGCAGGTTGCGGCCACCGGCGACGGCCCTGACATTATCTTCTGGGCTCACGACCGTTTCGGCGGCTACGCGCAATCCGGCCTGCTGGCCGAAGTCCATCCATCCAAAGCCTTCCAGGACAAACTGTTCCCATTCACCTGGGACGCGGTGCGTTTCAACGGTAAGCTGATCGCCTACCCAATCGCGGTGGAAGCGCTATCGCTGATTTATAACAAAGACATTATTAAAGACGCGCCAAAAACCTGGGAAGAAATCCCAGCGCTGGATAAAGAACTGCGGGCCAAAGGCAAAAGCGCCATCATGTGGAACCTGCAAGAACCCTACTTCACTTGGCCGGTTATTGCCGCTGACGGCGGTTATGCCTTCAAGTTTGAAAACGGCATCTATAACGTGAAAGACGTCGGTGTTAACAATGCCGGAGCCAAAGCTGGCCTGCAATTCATCGTCGATTTGGTGAAAAACAAGCATATCAATGCCGATACTGACTATTCCATCGCTGAAGCCGCCTTTAACAAAGGCCAAACCGCGATGACCATCAACGGCCCGTGGGCGTGGTCAAATATCGACAAGAGTAAAATCAACTACGGCGTCACGCTATTGCCGACTTTCCACGGCCAGCCGTCTAAACCTTTCGTCGGAGTATTAAGTGCCGGTATCAACGCCGCCAGCCCGAATAAAGAGTTAGCCACTGAATTCCTGGAAAACTACCTGTTGACCGACCAAGGCCTGGCTGAAGTAAATAAAGACAAGCCGCTGGGCGCCGTGGCGCTGAAATCCTTCCAAGAGCAGTTGGCGAAAGATCCGAAGATTGCCGCCACCATGGATAACGCCACCAAAGGCGAAATCATGCCGAATATCCCGCAGATGAGCGCATTCTGGTACGCCACGCGCAGCGCGGTATTGAACGCAATCAATGGTCGACAAACTGTAGAAGCCGCATTGAACGATGCCGCGGCTCGTATTACCAAGTAACGGCTCTGCTCGTTAAAGGGGCACGGATTCCGTGCCCTGATAAATTCTTCACGTCAGATCGCAGTGCTGTAGTCGCTACAGAATGGCCAAATAGTCACAAAAGGGACCCGTTATGCAGTTATCCCAAACCGAAAGTTATGGACGCAAAAAGAAAGTCGCCTGGTGGCAGAGTGATGCGCTGAAGTGGCTGGCTATTGGCCTTATCAGCCTGTTTACCTGCTATCTGATCATATTAATGTATGCGCAAGGTGAATATCTTTTTGCCATAGTGACGCTGATTCTGGTTAGCCTTGGGCTGTACGTGTTTGCCAACCGTCGCGCCTATGCCTGGCGCTATGTTTACCCCGGCGTGGCCGGTATGGGGCTATTCGTCCTGTTCCCGCTGATTTGTACCATCGCCATCGCCTTTACCAACTACAGCAGCACCAACCAGTTAACCTTTGAGCGGGCGCAATCCGTATTGATGGATCGTCAGTTCCAGACCGGAAAAACCTACGGCTTCGGCCTCTATCCTGCGGGCAATCAATGGCGTTTACAGCTCACCACGCCGGATAGCGATCAACTTTTGATATCTGAGCCTTTCAGCCTCGATGGGCTGAGCGAGCAGCGAGTTAACGTCGCTCCGGCCAACACTGAAGCACAGGGTGAACGCGCCTCTTTGCGAGTGATTACTCAAAACCGTCAGGCGCTAAACCAATTGGTCGCGGTATTGCCTGATGGCGGCGAACTGCGCATGAGTTCACTGCGCCAATTTGCCGGAACCAGCCCGCTGTATGCGCTTGGTGCAGACGGCAGGGAGCTGATTAATAAGCAAACAGGCGTTATTTATCGGCCCAATATTGCAGAAGGCTTTTATCAGGCCGTCAACGCCGATGGACAGTGGGAAAATGAAAAACTCAGCCCCGGCTTTACCGTCACTATTGGCTGGAAAAACTTCCTGCGCGTGCTGCACGATGAAGGCATCCAAAAACCGTTTATCTCAATCTTTGTCTGGACCATTATTTTCTCGGTTCTGAGCGTGACCTTTACTGTCGCCGTGGGCATGGTGCTGGCGTGCGCAGTACAATGGGACGCATTGAAAGGCAAAGCTATTTACCGAGTGATGCTGATTCTGCCCTATGCGGTGCCGTCCTTTATCTCCATTTTGATTTTCAAAGGGTTATTCAACCAAAGCTTCGGTGAAATTAACCTGATGCTGAGCCACCTGTTTGGTATCAAACCGGCGTGGTTTAACGATCCTCTGACCGCCAAGAGCATGATTTTAATCGTCAATACCTGGCTGGGTTATCCCTACATGATGATTCTGTGCATGGGATTATTGAAAGCCATCCCTGACGATTTATACGAGGCTTCCGCAATGGACGGTGCCGGGCCGTGGCAGAACTTCACCAAAATCACCTTCCCGCTGCTGATCAAACCGCTCACGCCGCTGATGATCGCCAGTTTTGCCTTTAACTTTAACAATTTCGTATTGATTCAGTTATTGACTAACGGCGGCCCGGATATGATCGGCACCACAACGCCGGCAGGGTACACCGACTTGCTGGTCAACTACACCTACCGAATCGCTTTTGAAGGCGGCGGCGGGCAGGACTTCGGCCTCGCGGCGGCAATTGCCACCCTGATTTTCATATTGGTAGGCGCGTTAGCGATACTGAATCTGAAAGCCAGCAAAATGAATTTTGATTAAGGAGGAGAGGCAGATGGCCATGGTTCAACCTAAATCCCAGCGTTTGCGTCTATTGGGTACCCATTTTCTGATGCTCTGCTTTATCGCGCTGATTATGTTCCCGTTATTGATGGTTATTGCCATTTCACTGCGACCCGGCAACTTTGCTACCGGTAGCCTGATTCCAGACCAGATTTCCTGGGAGCACTGGAAGCTGGCATTGGGGATGAGCGTGACTCACGCCGATGGCAGCGTGACGCCGCCGCCGTTCCCCGTGATGCTGTGGTTGTGGAACTCGATTAAGATCGCGGTGATTACCGCCGCCGGTATTGTCACCCTTTCCACCACCTGCGCCTATGCCTTTGCGCGTATGCGTTTCAAAGGAAAAAGTAGCCTATTGAAAGGAATGCTGATTTTTCAGATGTTCCCTGCAGTGTTGTCACTGGTAGCGCTGTATGCGTTGTTTGACCGACTCGGCCAATATTTACCGTTTATTGGGCTGAATACCCACGGCGGCGTGATTTTCGCCTACATGGGCGGTATCGCGCTGCACGTTTGGACCATTAAAGGCTATTTTGAAACTATCGATAACTCGCTGGAAGAAGCAGCCGCGCTGGATGGTGCGACGCCCTGGCAAGCATTCCGATTGGTGCTGTTGCCGCTGTCGGTACCGATTCTGGCGGTGGTGTTTATCCTGTCGTTTATTGCCGCCATTACCGAAGTACCGGTGGCCTCTCTATTGCTGCGAGATGTGAACAGTTACACGCTGGCGGTCGGTATGCAGCAATACCTCAATCCACAAAACTACCTGTGGGGTGACTTCGCCGCGGCGGCAGTCCTGTCTGCCATTCCAATTACCGCGGTGTTCCTACTGGCACAGCGCTGGCTGGTGGGCGGATTAACCGCTGGCGGGGTGAAAGGTTAGTCAGAATCGTTTTGCTGGTACAGGTGTCTGTGTCGGGTGACTGCACCAGTTGGTTACAAAGCATGCCACTGCTTACTTTGCTGTAATTTACCCTGGTACTGTGTCTTTATGGCGGCCTATATGGCCGCCATTTTTTATGCCTATTATTGTTTACTCGCGTTTTAGTCGCTCGGTATTGGCCAGATATAACGTCACCACCAGCAGCAGAATCGACGCCGAATACACCAGCGTATCAATAGGGTTCTCGTGATCGACAATAATCAGCCGGATAATGGCAGTTATTCCGATATAGATAAAATAGCGTAGAGGGAAGTGATAACCTGACTCAAAGTACTTCACTATCAATGCGATAAACTCGAAGTACAGGAAGTAGATCACTATTCCTTCGATCAACTTATAGGATGAGGTTTCCTGATTATTGGTAAACAAAACCTGCCCAAGATGAAACGTCTCTTTAATCAGAAAGACCACCAAAATAGCGGCCAACGCGATCAAGCCAACGTTTAATAAACGCTGTAGATTTTTAGCTACCCATTGAGAACGCGAATTTTTCGCCATAGATACACCCAGAGAAAGAGGGGGAAACAGTCTGAGGCTAACACAAGGCCAAGCCTCAGACCGAAAAAAGGCCCCTTACATCAGTAAGAGGCCAATAATAAGCACGGATCAAAGAGCTTTAGCTCTCTAGCTTAACGCCAGTTCTTGAAACGGTTAATCAACGCATTGGTTGAGCTATCGTGGCTGGTCACCGGCGCATCATCCGCCAGCTCAGGCAGAATGCGGTTAGCCAGCTGTTTGCCCAGTTCTACACCCCATTGGTCGAAGGTGAAGATATTCAGGATTGCGCCTTGAGTAAAGATTTTGTGCTCGTACAGAGCAATCAACATCCCCAGGCTGAACGGAGTAATCTCGCGCAGCAAGATGGAGTTGGTTGGACGGTTGCCTTCAAAGACTTTGAACGGTGCAACGTGCGCCACTTGCTCCGGCGTTTTACCTGCGGCGGCAAATTCGGCTTCCACTTCTGCCCGCGATTTACCGAAAGCCAAAGCTTCGGTTTGCGCGAAGAAATTAGACAGCAGCTTAGCGTGATGGTCGCTCAGCGGATTATGACTGATAGCTGGCGCGATGAAATCGCAAGGAACCAATTTAGTGCCCTGATGAATCAACTGGTAGAACGCATGCTGACCGTTGGTGCCCGGCTCGCCCCAGATGATTGGGCCCGTTTGGTAATCAACCGGATTGCCATTACGATCCACATACTTACCGTTAGATTCCATGTTGCCCTGCTGGAAGTAAGCCGGGAAACGATGCATATACTGGTCATACGGCAGAATCGCTTCGGTTTCTGCGCCGAAGAAATTGTTGTACCAGATGCCGATCAGTGCCAATAGAACCGGAAGGTTTTTCTCTGCTGGAGTTTCGGCAAAATGACGGTCCATAGCATGGGCACCGCTCAGCAACTGCTCGAAATTCTCGAATCCAACGGACAGAGCAATAGACAGGCCGATAGCAGACCATAGTGAATAACGGCCGCCTACCCAGTCCCAGAACTCAAACATATTGTCGGTATCAATACCAAACTCGGCTACGGCTTTACCATTAGTAGACAGCGCAGCAAAGTGTTTTGCCACATGCGCTTCGTCCTGTGCAGCAGCCAGGAACCAGTCGCGAGCGCTGTGCGCATTGGTCATGGTTTCCTGAGTGGTGAAGGTTTTAGATGCGACCAGGAACAGCGTGGTTTCCGGGTTCAGCGGTTTCAACGCTTCGGCCATATGGGTGCCGTCAACGTTGGAAACAAAATGCATATTCAGATGATTTTTGTACGGCCGTAGCGCTTCGGTCACCATGTAAGGGCCAAGGTCTGAGCCACCGATACCGATGTTCACTACGTCGGTAATCGCTTTACCGGTGTAACCTTTCCATTCGCCGCCGATCACGCGGTCACAGAACTGTTTCATTTTAGCCAGCACCGCGTTCACTTCTGGCATTACGTCTTTACCATCGACCAGAATCGGGGTGTTGCTGCGGTTACGCAGGGCAACGTGCAGTACGGCGCGATCTTCGGTACGGTTAATTTTTTCACCGGAGAACATGGAGTTAATCGCACCGGCCAGATCGGTTTCTTTTGCCAGTGCCTGGAGTTTTTCCATAGTTTCAGTGGTGATGCGGTTTTTTGAAAAATCTACCAGCATCTGGTCGTCAAAAGTGGCAGAAAATTTCTCAAAACGCTGCTTGTCCTCGGCAAACAGATCGCGGATTTGCACATCTTTCATCTGTTCAAAGTGTTGTTCTAACGCTTTCCAGGCAGCGGTTTGACTAGGATTTACATTTTTCATAGCGACGCTCTTCTAGGCTTAAGGATAATGAAACGAATGCGTTAATTGTATCCTGTTAACCTGTGATTGAGATCTCTTTTCTTGCGATAGGTAATAACTCTCGATCAGAAAAGATCCCCATTCCCTTTTTAAGGGCAAAATTCCTATACTTCAGGATAACAACCTGTTACTGAGGTTGTGTAACTGTCACAGGTATGTGGCAGATTAAAACATACCCACTTTTGCTTAAGATTAAAAAGGTTGTCGCTATGGAATTATCTCCCCCGCTAATGTTGGTGGTGATTGGTCTGAGTTCATTATTGGCGCAGTGGGTCGCCTGGTTATTACGCTTACCGGCGATTCTTCCGCTGTTATTGATGGGTATTGTACTTGGCCCGCTGGTGCACTGGGTGCAGCCCGATTTGCTGTTTGGCGATTTGCTGTTCCCGCTTGTTTCCCTGTCCGTTGCCATCATTTTATTTGAAGGCGCGTTAACTCTGCGAGTGGAAGAGATTCGCGGTTTGGGCGGCGTGGTACGCAATCTGGTTACCGTGGGAATGTTGGTGACATTTTCGGTTATCAGCGTGGCCTGTTGGTGGCTACTGAATTTCCCTCCAGAATTGGCCGCGCTAATCGGAGCCGTCACAGTGGTGACCGGCCCGACGGTTATTGCTCCGTTAATGCGAGTGGTGCGCCCAAAATCTACGATTAATCAGGTGCTACGCTGGGAAGGGATTGTCATCGATCCGGTTGGGGCGATATTCACTCTGCTGGTTTTTGAATTTATTGTCCTGAAACAGAATGCAGAATCTTACACTCACCTGTTCTGGACGCTGGGTATTACCGCCGCGGTGGGTTTGATCGCCGGCGCGCTATTTGGCTATTTATTAGGATTGGCGCTGCGCCGCGTCTGGCTACCTCGCTATTTGCAAAACCTGGCGGTACTGGCAATTATGTTGGCCGCGTTTGGTATTTCTAACGCCATTGCCGATGAGTCCGGCCTGCTTACCGTCACGGTAATGGGCATCTGGCTGGCAAATATGCGCGATGTCGATACCAGCGATATTCTGGCTTTCAAGGAAGAATTATCTGCGATTCTGATTTCCGCTCTGTTTATTATTCTGGCGGCGCGGTTGGATATTCATGCTCTATGGAACATGGGTTGGCCGCTACTGATTTTACTGGCGGTAGTGCAGTTTATTGCCCGTCCGCTGTGTATCGCCGTTTCGACCTGGCGATCCAGTCTCCATTGGCGCGATCGTCTGCTGTTGTGCTGGATCGCTCCGCGAGGTATTGTCGCGGCGGCGGTCAGCTCATTATTTGCCCTAACTTTACAGCGTAATGGCTACGAAGGAGCGGATAAGCTGGTTACGGTGGTTTTTGCGATTATTATCGGCACCGTCGTGCTGCAAAGCCTGACCAGCGGAATAATGGCGCGCTGGCTGCGGGTTCAGCAGCAGAAGCCGCGCGGCGTACTGATTGTCGGGGCCAATAGCGTGGCGCGCATGCTGGCGCAGGCGTTGCTTAAACTGAATATTCCAGTGCTGGTCACGGATAGCAGTTGGGAATATTACCGCCTGGCGCGTATGGAAGGCATTCCGGCCTATTATGGTCACGCTTACTCAGAACATGCTGAAAACTATCTCGATCTGAGCGAAACCGCGCAGGTTTTGGCGCTATCTCCCAATCGCCACCAGAATGCGCTAGCGGTGTACCATTTTGGCCATATCTTTGGCGATAGCCATGTGTTCGCCATTCGTTCCGGCACGCTACAAAAAGGGCGAACCAATGCGGAAAGTAGCCGATTCCGCCGCCACGAAGTGCTGTTCGCGCCAGAAGCCACTTATGGCCGCTTAAGCAGCCAGATTGCCAAAGGTGCCACCATCAAAGCGACCAAACTCAGTGAAAACTTTGGCTGGCTGGAATATCTGGAGAAACATCAGGGCATTATTCCACTATTTTATCAGCGGGAAGACGGCACTTTGCAGCCAATTAGTGCCGGCGTGGCTCCCGCTGTGCCCTGCACTTTGATAGCCTTGGTACAGGACGATAATTCATCGGCAAGCCGCTGATTACCCAAGAAATCACTTCAACCAGAGGGAAGGCCAGGCGTCTTCCCTTTTTATTATAAAATTGACGAATAAGCGCTCGGTCAGAAAAAATTTTTATTGTTAACAATTGGTGACATCGTTGGAAAAACCGCTATTTTGCAGATAATCCCAATACATTGCCCTCGCCACGCCACAGATTCCCCCACTAGGCTGAAAACCGGCAGTATGAAGGTGAAAAAACCTCATTGTGCCGCCGTTGACAGCGGCCCGAGAACCCGTTATTCCTAAACACCTACTTACGCAGCATTGCGTAAGCCAGAAGAGGTGCGTCGCCCAGGTAGAGTGTCGGAGGAGCCGTAATCCGCTGAAGACATTTGAGGGGGAGCGACGCCGAGACGTGATGACTTCGGCTATCACCACGTCGACTACAGGGGCTGAATCCCCTGGGTTGTCACCGGAAACCGTTCATTTAGAATGGTTAGCAAGGTGGAGCGCTTCTGGGTGTACCCTAGCGTAACTCTTATGCTTGTGCCCCCTGTCTCCCGCTCTTCCCTTGTGCCAAGGCTTATGTATTTAGATGACCACCCTGCGCGGTGCATCCCTGACACGAGGTTTTTTAGATGATTCATGCAGCATCCCAACAGGCTACCGTCGTCGCCAAATTTGGTGGAACCAGCGTCGCCGATTTTACCGCCATGAGCCGCAGCGCTGACGTGGTTCTGTCTCATACCGATGTTCGCCTGGTCGTTCTCTCGGCCTCCGCCGGTGTTACTAATCTGTTGGTCGCCCTTGCCGAAGGTTGCGAGCCAGAACAGCGCGCCTTTCATCTGGATGAAATTCGCCATATTCAATATGCCATTCTCGATAACCTGAAAGAATCCAGCGTAGTACGTGATGAAATTGACCGTATGCTGGACAATATCGCCATGTTGTCCGAGGCCGCCAGCCTGGCGACATCCACGGCGCTGACGGACGAATTGGTTAGCCACGGCGAACTGATGTCTACGCTGCTGTTCGTTGAAATCATTCGCCAACGCGACGTTGCCGTGGAATGGTTCGACGTGCGTAAAGTGATGCGCACCAATGATCGCTTTGGTCGAGCAGAACCCGATACTCAGGCATTGGCCGAACTGGCTCGAGCCCAGCTGGCGCCGCGTCTGGCCGAAGCTATTATTGTCACCCAAGGCTTTATCGGCAGCGAAGCTAAAGGCCGCACCACCACTCTTGGCCGGGGCGGCAGTGACTATACCGCCGCATTGCTAGGTGAAGCTTTGAGCCTCAGCCGCGTTGATATCTGGACTGACGTTCCAGGCATTTACACTACGGATCCGCGCGTGGTGCCTCAAGCTCAGCGCATCGATAAAATCGCTTTTGAAGAAGCCGCTGAAATGGCAACTTTTGGCGCTAAAGTCTTGCATCCCGCCACCTTATTGCCCGCCGTTCGCAGCGATATTCCCGTGTTTGTTGGTTCGAGCAAAGATCCGGCCGCCGGTGGCACCTTAGTCTGCAATAAAACCGAAAATCCGCCGCTGTTCCGCGCGCTGGCATTACGTCGTAAACAAACGCTGGTGACCCTACACAGCCTGAATATGCTTCACGCTCGCGGTTTTCTGGCGGAGGTTTTCAATATTCTGGCGCGCCATAATATTTCCGTTGATTTGATCACGACCTCGGAGGTCAGCGTGGCGCTAACGCTGGATACCACTGGCTCCACGTCAACCGGCGAAAGTCTGCTGACCACGTCTTTACTGACCGAGCTATCCTCCCTCTGTCGGGTGGAAGTCGAGGAAAATCTGGCTCTGGTGGCGATTATCGGCAATCAGCTTTCTCAGGCTTACGGCGTTGGGAAAGAAGTATTTGGCGTATTAGATCCATTCAATATTCGTATGATTTGCTACGGTGCCAGCAGCAACAATCTGTGCTTCCTGGTTCCTGGCGACGATGCCGAACAAGTAGTCAAAACCCTGCACCATAATCTGTTCGAATAGATAATAACAATCAGCCGGGTGGATACCGCCCGGCACCTTCTCTGCACAACATCACCAGATAACAGGACATCGCATGCTTGCCAAAGTCACTCGCTTGTTCCCGCTCTGGCCGGTTTTACTGTCTATCGCTGCCTATTACACTCCCAGCACCTTTACGCCGATCGGCCCCTATATCGGGCCATGACTTATGCTAATCATGTTTGCCATGGGCGTAACGCTGCGGTTAGAAGACTTCAAACAAGTGCTTTCGCGGCCTGCCCCGGTGGCTGCGGCAACTTTTTTGCATTATCTGATTATGCCGCTGGCAGCCTAGATACTGGCAATGCTATTCCGCATGCCGCCGGATCTTTCCGCTGGAATGGTTTTGGTAGGTTAGCGGAACAGCATCTAACGTTATGATTTATCTGGCCAAAGGTGATGTGGCTTTATCTGTCACTATCTCTGCGGTTTCAACGTTGGTTGGCGTATTCGCTACGCCGCTGCTCACCCGTTTATACGTCGATGCCACAATCAGCGTAGACGTAATGGGTATGCTGAAAAGCATCCTGCAAATCGTAGTCATTCCGATAACTGCCGGATTGGTTATCCATCACTGTTTTACCAAGACAGTTAAACGTATCGAACCCTACCTGCCCGCTCTCTCGATGGTATGCATTCTGACCATCATCAGCGCTGTAGTTGCGGGTAGTCAGGGACATATTGCATCTGTTGGATTCGTGGTGATTATGGCCGTTATTCTGCATAACGGTATCGGCTTGCTCAGTGGCTATTGGGGCGGAAAACTATTCGGCTTTGACGAATCAACCTGCCGCACATTAGCTATTGAAGTTGGTATGCAAAACTCTGGGCTAGCGGCCACATTAGGCAAAATCTACTTCTCTCCATTAGCTGCGTTTCCGGGGGCTCTTTTCTCCGTCTGGCACACTCTTTCCGGTTATCTCCTCGCCGGTTATTGGTCAGGACGAGCAATCAAAAAAGCAGCATCAAATGATAAATTAACTAAATAAAGTTGTCGTACCCGATAAATTTCAGGTGCGTTCTCGATCTAAATACAAAGACTTACGCGCGTTTACCTTAAATGTCCTCTACGAAATTTCACATTCCCATCTGCACGGGTTGTCAGCTATTACCATTTCCCCTATTATCCACCCCATAGAAATGAGTTAGGATTCTTCTGACTACAAAGAATAAGATTAATAGTAAAAACAAAATTAATCTTTATAAGAAAAAATAATACTTACTTTTCAATTTTTATAAATTTTACAAACACCATGGAATTAACCCTTCTAAAAAGAGTCATTCCATTTAGTCATTCTACGCATTTAATAAGTCATTAATTATCTGCGCCAACATCGCAGATAAAGGCTACCTGAAAAAGGTGAACTGACGCTTCAAGCCATTTGAGGCTTCTCTGTTATTTGCTATTTAACCTTTTCGAGCAAGAGGTAGTCTTGCCCCGACGCATTAAATAAAGGACAGAAACAGTACCAACGTCTTTATATGGCGTGACAGACTGTCTCTCATAATAGGATTAAATGATTAAAAGATACTCCGCATTTTTATTGCTTTTGAGCGCCAGCGCTCAGGGGAATACTTTGCCTAATATGGGTGACTTCTCCCCTATGAGCGAATCTCGTCGTGCATTGCAGGATAGCTCGCGTACCGTTCACGAAATAATGGATGAACGTCGCTACCAACAGTTAAAGAAACAAAACCTGTTGGATTCCGAAGCTGAAATGCATCACATGGCTTTACCTATGTCGGCGCAATGTTTACCGATCAATGGCGTTTATTTACGCGGCGTGACTCTATTAAAAAACAGTGACTTAGAATCGATCGCTACTTTACCTGAAAATTGCATCAGTAGTAACGATATTAATCAACTTACCCGTGAAATCACGCACTTATATATAAGCAAAGGTTACGTTACTGCCAGAGTTCAATTTATCCAGCCTAATCAGGATGGTGAACTGGGTATTAATGTCACCGAAGGTTTTATCGAGAAAATTATCGGTGGTGACCACTGGGTTAATAGTGATTTATTATTTCCTGATTTAGTCGGAAAACCGCTTAATCTGACACAGCTTGATCAAGGATTAGATCAGGCGAACAGGCTGCAATCCAATACAACTAAATTAGATATTTTACCCGGTAAAAAAGACGGTGGTTCTATTGTTCGATTGAACAATGTACATACCAAATCATGGCTTTTATCTGGAAGTATGGATAATTACGGCCAGAAAAATACCGGAAAATGGCTGGCTCGGACTTCTGCCAGTTATGATAGCCCATTGGGTTTATCTGACTTCGTTAGCTTAAATGTCAGTAGCACATTAAAAGATCCGCAGCAGCGCTATAGCCGTGCCTACACCATGCTGTATTCCATACCTTACGGTGCCTGGACATTTAGCGGATTTGCCAGTTTCTCTGATTATTTAAATCATCAGAAACTAGCGATTAATACCGTTAAATTAGACGGAAATACAAAACAATACGGCCTGCGTACGGATTATGTGTTTCACCGGGATCAAGACCAAATTGACTCACTGAGCGCACAACTTACCTACAAAAACGTTAATAACTATTTTGAGTCATCCAAGCTACATATCAGCAGCCCAACGCTGACGGTGCTGGAATTGGGTGCCAGTCATATGCAAATTCTACCGCGCGGCCTGCTTAGCCTGAATGCCACGGTAGAGCAAGGCATGCCGTGGTTTGGCTCAGAGCGGAGTAGTGGCCGCAAACCTGCCGGTTATCCGGACGCACAGTTTACCAAAGCCAAGGTTTTCGCCAGTTTAAGCCAGCGCTTTACCCTGTTTGATAACCCGTACCAATTGACCAACTCGTTCTACGGCCAGCACAGCAAAAACTCTCTACCGGGCGTGGAATGGATCAGCCTGACTGACCGCAGCGCAGTACGCGGCTTTAGTCATAGCACCCTTTCCGGCGATAACGGTTGGTATCTGCAAAATACGCTGTCTCGCACAGTTCCAGTGGGCAATACCACTTTTACTCCACGTTTAGGGGCAGATGTAGGGCGAGTACAGGCACGTCTTAGTCAGCAAAGCTGGCAAAGCAGCGCAGGCCTCAGCGCCGGAGTGACCTTCCGTTATCAACGGTCATTAATTGATGTGGAAGCCAGCCGTGGCTGGATTCTTTCCGAGCATAAAACCCCCGTTGATCCGGTACAGGTTCTGGCCCGTTTCTCGTACACCTTTTAACGATCCTTTTATTGATTAATAACACCAGTAGTTAACGTTATAAAAACGGAAATATCTAGGAGATACACGGATGAAAACTAAAAAATTCAAACTGTCACCCGCAGGAAAACTGGTTGCCTCTTTGGCGATTATTTTCGCCTCATTGGGTGCAGCCTACGCCGCCGATATCGTCGGGGCCGGTGACGCAGCCCATAACCCAACCATCAGCAGCGCTGCCAACGGCGCTGCGGTAGTCGACATTGTTGCTCCTTCAGCATCAGGTTTGTCTCATAACCAATACGATAGCTTTAACGTCAATAAACCCGGCGCAGTGCTAAATAACTCCTTAACCGACGGCACCTCTCAACTGGCCGGTCAGCTTAATGCCAACGCCAATCTGGGCAGTAACGCTGCAAAAATCATTCTGAATGAAGTGATTAGCCGTAATCCTTCTTTACTATTAGGGAAACAGGAAATCTTCGGCATGGCCGCTGATTATGTGCTTGCTAACCCGAACGGTATCACCTGTGATGGCTGCGGTTTTATCAATACCAACCGCTCTTCGTTGGTGGTAGGGAATCCGCTGGTTGAAAAAGGGGAGCTGAATGGCTTTAACACCTTCAACAATACCCATGCGCTCTCAATAGGCAAAGGCGGACTGGATGCGGATAGCGCTCTGGATCTGATTGCACCACGCATCAGCGCCGAAGGCCATATTTCCTCACCGGAGCAGGTTTATGCTCTGACCGGCGAAAACCGTGTCTCAGCCAAAGGCGAGATTCTCGAAAGCAGAAACACTCAAAAAGCGGGCGCATTAGACAGCTACTACCTTGGTAGTATGCAAGCTGGCCGTATTCGCCTGATCAGCACAGCCGAAGGAAGCGGTGTCAAAATCGGCAATGAAATCGATACCTTTCGTTTAGCTAACGGTCAGGTCACCGTTGGGGATATCGATGTTGCATCGAAAGGCAATCTCGAGTTAGAGGCAGCCAAATTAAAAGGCGCCGATATCAGATTAACGGGTAAAAACATCGTATCCAAAGGCAAAATCATCTCCGATAGTCACAGCCGTAATGATAGCGATAACTACGATACCTGGTGGAGCGGCAAATACGTTAACAACCGCGATAGCAGCCAGCGCCTTCAGGAAACCAGCATTTCAGGTAATGATATTTCGATTGTTGCCAAGCAAAACAATACGCTGACCGGCGCATATGTCCAAGGCCGCGATGTCACTCTGCAAGGCGCTAACCTCAAGCTAGATGGGCAAAAACTCACACAAACCGACGGCCATACTGATAATCGGGATCGTGGTGCCTGGCGTCGCAATACCAATAAAGAAAACGAGAAAGTTGAACAAGTTGGCACTGAGATTCATGCACATCGAAATGCAAAATTAATGGCTGACGAAGGCGATATCGTGATCAGCGGTAGCCAGGTCTATGCCAACAACGATCTCAGCATCAATGCAAAAAACGATCTGCATCTATCGGGTTTAACTGAATCACAAACCGTCCGCGAAAATGGCAAACGTAAAAATGACACCAGCAAATTACTGACGGGTAGCTGGTCCAATAGCACTACGACGGAAAATCTTAAAACCGCAAAACTCAACGCCGTAACCGGTAATTTAGGCCTCTCCGCGGGCGGTAATATCACCAGTAAAGGCGCGGAAGTTCGAGCTAAAAAAGACCTGATTGTCACCGCAGACAAACAAATCAATATCGATGTACAGAAAACAGCCAACCAGAAAACCGTGAAGAACGATATCGTGGTTTGGGGCGGTATCGGCGGCGGAGATGATAAGGATAATGGCAATAAGAAAGAAGTCAGCCATGCCTCTGATTTTTCTAGCAATGGGAAACTTCTGGTATCCGGTAATCAAGGCGTTAAGGTTACTGGTAGTAAAGTCACCGCCAAAGAAGGCGCATTCGTTGAAACCAAGAATGGCGGTCTGGTCATTGATAACGCCATTAGCTTAACCACCGAGAAAGTGGATCAACGCACCGGTACCGTTTTCAATATCACTAAAGATTCGAAGAAAGCGAATAACTCTACCGAGCAATCTACCGGTAGCGAACTGAAATCTGATGCAGATTTAAAACTGTTTAGTCAGCAAGATACGACTATCGTTGGCAGTCTGGTCAATAGCGCCGATGAGTTAGGGATTAAAACGCTGGGCAATCTGAATGTTAAATCAGCCGTTGAACAGCAAAAGATTGACGAAAAAACCACATCGCTGAAAGTCGATGCCTATGCCAAAGAACATAGCGATAAACAATATCGTGCCGGCCTGCGCATTGAGCATACCAGCGAAACAGAAAAAACCGACAGCACCAAGAATAAAGCGGCAACCCTCAGCGGCGGCAGCGTAAAAATCGAATCCGATAAAGACGTTACCTTTACTGGCTCGAAACTGGAAACGACCAAAGACGACGCTAAAATCAGCGGTAATAACGTTGCTTTTCTGGCTGCAGAAGACAAAACCACCAGCGACAAAACCAGCACAAAAGTTGGCGGCGGCGTTTACTACACTGGCGGTATTGATAAAGCGGGCAGCGGTGTAGAAGTTGGCTATGAAAATAGCAAAACTCACACTGACGCGAACAAAGCCGCGGCATCCAGCTCCAACGTAGCGGGAAACTTTACCGTTGAGGCAAAAGGCGATCTGACCAACCAAGGCACTCAGCATAAAGTGGGGGAGAAACTGACGCAGGAAGCAGCGAATGTGAATAACCTCGCAGCTAAAAATACCAAAAACAGCAAAACTGAAACGTTAACAATCGGTGCTGAAGTCGGCGCTAACGTTGATTACAGCGGCATTACTCGTCCGGCAGAAAAAGCGATTGATAAGATTGCTAAACTGGACATTCTCGGTGCCGCTAACGATTTGGGTGATATTGGCCTGCCGAACCTTGGTATCGATGTCGGAGCCAACGGCAGCAGCAGCGATGTCACTAAAAACAGCTCAAAAGCGCTCGTTACTTCCGTTCAGGCTGGCAGCGTTGCCACGAAAACCACAGGCACAGTGAAAGATCAGGGCACGCAATACGAAGCCACTAAAGGCGGCGTAACCATTGAAGCCCAAAGCCACACCAGCGAAGCGGCAGCCAATACGGAAACCGTTAATAGCCGTGAGACCAAAGGTAACGCAGATCTACGTGTTTATACCTCCACTGGCAGCGATATCAGTGCCGATGCTAAAGGCGAAGGCGGTACTACCCGTAGCGAAAAAGACGCCAGCAACGCGGTCACCGGCAAGATTAAAGCGGCCGATGGCATTAGTATCAAGGTCAAAGAGGACGCGACTTATCAGGGCACCTCTCTGGACGCAGGCGCGGGTAAAACCAGCGTCAAAGCCGGCGGGGACATCAAATTCGATCAGGCCACGGATACCAGCAGCGAGAACCATAAAGGCTTTAACGTTAAGCTTTCTGCCAAAGGCGGCAGCACGCCAGAGAGCAACAACTTCGGCATTGGTTTGGGCGGCGGTATAGACAACGGCAGCAGCAGCACTTCCGATGCCAAAGTGAGTCAGTTGGCGGGTAAACAAGGCGTAGAACTGGATTCCGGCCGTGATTTAACGCTGAAAGGCAGCCAGATTGGTAGCAAAGAGCAGCCAACCGGCAATGTCACGCTGAAAGCCGCGGGCAAGGTTGATTTGCAAGCAGCTGAATCCACCAGCAGCAAGGAAAATACCAAGCTGTCTGGCAACATCAATGTCGGCACCAGCAGTACCGATTCTGAAACCAAGAGCGGCGGTGGTTTCAATCTGGGCGGCGACGTTAACTTCGATAAAGTTGATGAATCAGCCACGACTCGTCAGGGTAGTAAAATCGACAGCAAAGGGACGCTGAAGATTGAATCCGGCAGCGATGACAAACAGGCTATCCATTTGCAAGGCACCGAAGTCACCAGTAAAGCAACGGTTCTGGATGCTAAAAAAGGTGGCATAGTGCTGGAGTCAGCGCAAAACGAAGAGAAGAAAAACAACTGGAATTTGGGTCTGAAAGGCAGCGCAGGCATTTCTCAATCTTATGATAAGAATGACAAAGGCGTAGTCGACAGCGAATCTGGCAAAGACTCTCATAACGTTAGCGCGGGTATCAACGTCGGCGTTGAGAAAAAAGATGCGGTTAAACAACAGAATACCAAGATTAATACCGGTAATCTGACGTTGAACAGCGGAAAAGACACCACGCTGGCTGGTGCCACAGTGACTGCGGATAAAGTGAGCGGGGATGTAGGTGGCGATCTGCGTGTCGAAAGCCGCAAAGATCGTGAAACCGGTGTCAACGTTGGCGTGGATTTAGGTTTAAGCCACACCAATAAAAAAGAAGATAATCTGGTAACTCGCGTTTCTGATGCCAGCCCGGTAGGGAAGGAAAAAATCAAAAACGCCTTGGAAACCAAAGCTAACAAAGCCTTTGATAAGGTTGAAGATAAGTACAATAAGTTCGCTCACAAAAACGACCCTAAGCAAGACACCACCAATGCCGTGAGCTTTAGTAAAGCCAACGATAAAGTGACCTTGCCAGAGAAATTGGTTGAGGAAAAAACTGACAGCGCGGTTTGGGATAAAGGCGCTCGTTGGGCGGGTAACAAAGTGAAAAACAAAGTCGTTGGCCCGGCAGAAGAAATTGGTCTGGATGGTCACTTCAAAGTTAACGCTAACGTGGTAAATAACGATGCCATTAACGAAACCTCAGCGATCAGCGGTAAAGAAGGCGTAACGCTGAACGTGAAAGGTAACACCTTGTTAAACGGCGGAAAACTGAGCAGTGATCAAGGCAAAGTTGAACTGAAAACCAAAGCTCTTGAGTTACAGGAAGTCAAAGGTAACAACTATCAGGGCGGCGGCGGCTTTAACCTTGCGCCAACCGTTTCTGGTTTGCTCACCGGCGGTGCGAAAGATGTATTGAGTGGCAACACTCCGTTTATTCAGGCCCATACCAAGTCTGAAAACCGTGATGTAAAGGGTGGAATTGAAGAAGGCAAAAAGGATGATAAGGCTGAAGAAACCGAGTAATCAAAGCTGAATCAAAGGGGTTTTAGGGACATTATCTGCGCCTAAAACCCCACCTGAACATGAAAAACCGGCGCTGCCTATCTGGCACGCCGGTTTCTTTTAGCACTCACACTCATTTATCAATCTGCATCGTAACCCAGATTAGGGGCCAGCCAGCGCTCGACTTCGGCTATCGGCATCCCTTTTCGCGCCGCGTAGTCTTCTACCTGATCTCGCTGAATCTGCGCTACGGCAAAGTATTTGCTTTCTGGATGGCTGAAATACCAGCCTGAAACCGAGGCTCCTGGCCACATGGCGTAGGATTCAGTCAGTTTCATTCCGGTGTGAGTCTCCACGTCCAGCAGCTTCCAGATTTGCCCTTTTTCCGTGTGTTCCGGACAGGCCGGATAACCCGGAGCCGGACGAATCCCCTGATAGTTTTCCCGCACCAATTCTTCATTACTCAGGTTTTCATTTGGCGCAAAGCCCCAGTACACCTTGCGCACCCGCTCATGCAGATATTCGGCAAAAGCCTCCGCCAAACGATCGGATAAGGCTTTAATCATGATTTTATTGTAATCATCATGCTGAGCATCGTAAGCCTCCGCCAGAGCATCTTCCTCCAGTCCACCGGTCACGGCAAAAGCGCCGATGTAGTCAGCTTTACCGCTGGTTTTTGGCGCAACGTAATCCGCCAGACAATAATTAGGGAAGTCATTTTTTTCCGTTTGCTGCCGCAAATGGTGGCTCACCAGCAGCACGTCATCGCGACGTTCATCCCGATAAATCTCAATATCATCACCCACCCGATTGGCAGGGAACAGACCCACCACGCCTTTAGGATGCAATGATCCTTCTGATGAGAGCTTATCCAGCATCTGATTTGCATCAGCAAACAGACGCTTAGCCTCTTCTCCCACCACTTCATCTTCCAAAATGCGCGGATACTTGCCGGCCAACGACCAGGTCATAAAGAATGGTGTCCAATCGATATAATTTCGCAGTATTTCAATGCTGGCTTCGACCTGCTGAACCCCAAGCTTATGGACTACCGGCGGCGTATAATTTTCCCAGTCAATCACCGTAGCGTTATCCCGCGCAGCTTGCAGGCTGACCGGCGGCGTCCGCGGTTTTTTACGCGCATGCTGAATACGGACGGTTTCATACTCTTTGCGAGTTTTAGCAATAAATTCGTCCCGTTGCGCGTCCGAAAGCAACGCCGATACCACCCCAACACTACGAGAAGCATTAGAAACGTAAGTGGTTGAGCCGCTGTAGTTTTGCTCAATCTTAACCGCCGTATGCGCTTTGGACGTGGTTGCGCCACCAATGAGCAACGGCAAGGTAAAGCCCTGGCGTTCCATCTCTTTGGCTACGTTAACCATTTCATCCAGCGACGGGGTAATCAGACCGGATAAACCGATAATATCGACTTTTTCCTCTCGCGCAGTGCGCAGGATTTTCTCGGTTGGCACCATGACACCCAAATCGATAATTTCGTAGTTATTACACTGTAGAACCACGCCAACAATGTTTTTACCGATGTCATGCACATCGCCTTTAACCGTCGCCAGCAGGATCTTGCCGGCGGTGGTGCCTTTCTGCTTACTGGCCTCAATATAAGGTTCCAAATAGGCCACGGCCTGTTTCATCACCCGGGCGGATTTCACCACCTGTGGCAGAAACATTTTGCCCTCGCCAAACAAATCACCCACCACGTTCATGCCGGCCATTAACGGGCCTTCAATCACTTCAATCGGTCTGTCGGCTTCCTGACGAGCCTCTTCGGTATCCAGTTCGATAAATTCGGTAATGCCTTTCACCAACGAATATTCCAACCGTTTCACCACCGGCCAGCCTCGCCATTCCGCCTGCTGCACCGCAACTTCATCACTTTTGCTGCCACGAAACTTTTCGGCGATATCCAGCAGTCGCTCGGTGCTGTCATTACGGCGGTTCAGAATCACATCTTCAACCGCATCACGCAATTCATCGGATAAATCGTCGTAAATTGCCAATTGACCTGCGTTGACTATCCCCATATCCATGCCGCTGCGAATGGCGTAATACAGGAAAACCGCATGGATCGCTTCACGTACCGGGTCGTTGCCACGGAACGAGAAAGAAACGTTGGAAACGCCGCCTGAAATGAGGGCGTGAGGCAGCTCGCCTTTAATATCCGCACAGGCCTCAATAAAATCAACGGCATAGTTATTATGTTCTTCAATACCAGTAGCAACAGCAAAGATATTTGGGTCAAAAATAATATCTTCCGGCGGGAAGCCGACGGTTTCCGTCAGCAGCTTATAGGCGCGACGACAAATCTCGATTTTGCGCGCGCGAGTATCGGCCTGCCCAGCTTCATCAAAAGCCATCACTACCATGGCCGCACCGTAACGACGTACCAATTTAGCGTGATGAATAAAGGCTGCCTCGCCTTCCTTCATCGAAATCGAGTTAACAATTCCTTTGCCCTGAATGCACTTAAGCCCCTTTTCGATCACGTCCCATTTCGAGGAATCGATCATGATAGGTACGCGGGCAATATCCGGTTCACCGGCAATCAGATTCAGAAAACGCACCATCGCCGCTTCCGCATCCAACATGCCTTCATCCATATTGATATCAATGATTTGCGCACCGCTTTCTACCTGCTGGCGAGCCACATCTAAAGCTTCAGCGTATTTCTCTTCCTTAATCAGCCGTTTGAAACGAGCAGAGCCGGTCACGTTGGTTCGTTCGCCCACGTTGACAAATAACGTATTGGCATCAATGGTTAAGGGTTCCAACCCAGCCAGACGGCAGGCGACCGGAATCTGCGGTAATGCGCGCGGCGGCATGCCAGCGACGGCTTTTACCATCGCGGCAATATGACGCGGCGTAGTCCCACAGCAGCCACCAACGATATTCAGAAAGCCTGATCGCGCCCATTCAGCGATATGCTCAGCCATTTCTTTGGCGTCCAGATCGTATTCACCAAAAGCATTCGGTAAGCCAGCGTTGGGATGAGCACTAACGTAACACTCTGAAATTCTGGATAACTCAGCCACATACTGGCGTAACTCATCCGGCCCCAAAGCGCAGTTCAGGCCGAATGACAGCGGTTTTACGTGGCGCAATGAATTATAAAAAGCTTCGGTGGTTTGCCCGGAAAGCGTGCGGCCAGAGGCATCGGTGATGGTGCCAGATACCATTACCGGCAGCACCACGCCCAAGGCTTCAAATTCGGTTTCTACCGCAAAAGTTGCGGCTTTGGCGTTCAGGGTATCGAACACCGTTTCAATCATAATAATATCGACGCCGCCCTCCACCAGCGCTCGGGTGGATTCGCGGTAGGCTTCCACCAATTGATCGAAGCTAACGTTACGGAAAGCCGGATCGTTAACCTTGGGAGAAATAGAGGCAGTTCGGTTAGTCGGGCCAAGCACACCGGCAACGTAGCGCGGTTTATCCGGCGTTCGGGCGGTCCATTCATCGGCGCAGAGTCGGGCTAGTCGGGCGGCCTCGTAGTTAATCTCTGCCGAGAGCGACTCCATTTGATAATCCGCCATAGCAATGGTGGTGGAGTTAAAGGTATTGGTTTCAAGAATATCCGCACCGGCTTCAAGATAAGCATTGTGAATGGCGGTAATCACTTCGGGCTTGGAGAGAACCAATAGATCGTTATTTCCTTTCAGATCGCTCGGCCAATCCGCAAAACGTTCTCCGCGATAATCGGCTTCTTCCAGACGATAGCTCTGGATCATGGTGCCCATGCCGCCATCTAATACTAAAATACGTTTTGCCAGCTGCTGGTGCAGTTTTTCTACTCGATTTGTCACTGTCGCCTCTTCGCCTCGATGCCCTGCCAAATATCATCCCAGCCCATATTTCAGAGCCGTTTAACCTATCGGAACTGCTGCAAAAGCCAGCAAGCCATCCTAGCACAAGTTATAAGGCTAATGAGTCGACGGGAAGTTGAGACTTTTTCAGGTAGAAATCTGCACACATCGGATGAGCGTTTTGGCCCATTAGCATGCATAATTATAAAACGAAAATGAATTCCATTATATTTCCAGGGAGCTGATTTATGACGATACCGATTCCCATTAAACGGGGAAAGAAAACAAAGGCTAGTGGAGCTACATCAGCAGCGGCTACCGGTCAGGTTCAATCATTGACTCGCGGCCTTAAATTACTGGAATATATTTCCGAATCCCAAGGTCAGGTTGCTCTGACGGATCTGGCACAACAGGCCGGTTTACCTAATTCAACGACTCACCGCTTGCTGACTACTATGCAACAGCAGGGCTTCGTACGTCAGGTGGGAGATTTAGGGCTGTGGACCATGGGCGCGCAAGCGTTTGTCGTTGGCAGCAGCTTTTTACAAAGCCGCAATCTACTGGCCATGGTACATCCGATTCTGCGGCGTTTGATGGATGAATCCGGCGAAACCGTCAATCTGGCGGTATTGGATCACAGCGATTATCAGGCGATCATTATCGATCAGGTGCAATGTACCGCGCTGATGCGTATGTCTGCTCCTATTGGCGGTAAGCTTCCCATGCATGCTTCCGGTGCAGGAAAAGCGTTCTTGTCGACTCTGTCAGATGAAAAGCTGGTGCAGCTACTCCATAAAAAAGGTCTGCACGCCTACACCCAACACACCCGCACGAATCCGGTCAGTTTAAAAGAGAATTTGGCGCAAATTCGCAAGCAGGGCTATTCCTTCGATGATGAAGAACATGCGCTGGGCTTGCGTTGTATCGCTGCCTGTCTGTATGACGAACATCATGAAGCCTTCGCCGCTATCTCTATTTCTGGGCCGGTTTCACGCATCACCGATGACCGCGTGACCGAGCTAGGGGCGCTGGTTATTCACGCCGCCAAAGAAATTACGCAATCCTACGGCGGCGGTAATCGCTAAGTAAAATGCCTCACTCGCGCGCCGCTAGTGGGGCAAAAATCACCCTATAATCCGTTGTGAGAAGCGCTGCTTACGCCGATAGGCGAAAACATCCTCCACATGCCCATGACGAATACGCTGTTGCAAACCGCGCCAGTATTCAGCGTGGAATAAATCCTCGTGCATCTCTTCAAAGCAGGCTCTGACTTGCGGATCGCTGCAAAGAAAATGGCGGAACTCTTCAGGAAAAACATCATTTGGAGAAACGCTGTACCAAGGCTCGCTAGCCATTTCGTCCTCCGGATAGCGCGGCGGAGGAATATCACGGAAATTCACTTCGGTCATATAACAAATTTCATCGTAATCGTAGAAAACGACGCGTCCGTGGCGCGTGACGCCAAAGTTTTTAAACAGCATGTCGCCGGGGAAAATATTTGCTGCGGCTAGCTGTTTTATCGCATTGCCGTATTCTTCAATCGCGTCCCATAACTGCCGCTCATTAGCCTGCTCCATATAGATATTCAGCGGTATCATGCGCCGCTCCATATACAGATGCTTAATCACAATTTGGTCGCCTAAATCTTCCAGTTTTTCCGGCACTTCCAGCCGTAGCTCGGCCAGCAGTTCCTGACTGATACGATTCTTATCGATAACAAAATTTTCAAATTCCTGAGTATCCGCCATGCGCCCAACGCGGTCATGCTCTTTAACTAACTGATAGCACTCCTGCACTCGCGCCTGGCTGACCTCTTTTTGCGGAGCAAACTGGTCTTTAATCACTTTGAATACCCGATCGAAGGACGGCAAAGTAAATACCAGCATGACCATGCCTTTCACCCCTGGAGCAACAATAAACTGCTCATCGGATTGATGCACATAGGTGAGATATTCGCGGTAGCTTTCGGTTTTTCCGTGCTTTTGACAGCCTATCGCCATATACAATTCGGCGGTAGATTTGCCCGGTAAAATTTCCCTTAGCCATTCCACCATCGCCGCTGGCAACGGGGCATAAACCATGAAATAGGAGCGAGCGAAACCAAACACAATACTGGCCTCGGCTTTGCTGGTCAGGCAGGTGTCAATAAATAATGCTGCCGATTCATTGTGATGAATCGGCAGCAAGAACGGATGTACTCCGTCAGACAATCTGAGCTTTCCCACTAGCCACGCCGCTTTATTACGATAAAACAGTTCGTTGGCAATCTGGAAGCGAGCGGTAGCCAGTTGCTGCGGGCTAAATGCCTGTTGGAGCGCAGCAACGATATATTCAATGTCTCTGGGCAGATTTTCCCAAGGTAAACGAAGGGGTAAATCATTCAATATCGTCTGCAACATCGCAGATAAACCCTGCTCTGGCGTAAAATCCCGCGCCAATGGCCGTGGAATATCGCGAAAACGTCGTTCCGGCTGGGAGCTGAAAACAAAGAGCTTGTCCTGAGTTAACTCACGGTGTTTAAACAGGCGGCAATAAACCGAGTTAAAAAAGCTTTCGGCTATTTCGAAACGTGGATAATCCGGCAATAGATCGGTATAGATAGCTTTTACCCGCGCCAGAAATTCGGCGTCAAAACTTCCGCTACCGGTAATGCGTTTTAGTTGCTCCACCACCAGTCCAACGTGGTGATCATAGAGATGAATTCGCTTTTTCATGGCTTGCTGAATCGCTTGCCAGTCGGCCTGCTCAAAGCGCTGCTGAGCGCCTGCGGTCACTTCCAGAAAGCGGCCATACTGTGCATCAAAACCCTGCAAAATAGTTTGGGCGATTAACTGCTCTAAGCTTATTGCCATGCTCACCTCCCGCTACACGGAACAGAGCCTGCATACGCAGGCTCCGGTTAACAATGATTGCTAGTTCGGCAGTAGGATTAGAACTGCTGCTCTTCTGTCGATCCGGTCAGCGCCGTTACTGAAGATTCGCCACCCTGAATGATATTGGTCACTTTATCAAAGTAACCGGTCCCTACTTCCTGCTGATGGGAAGCAAAGGTATAGCCACGATCCACCGAGGCAAATTCAGGCTGTTGCACTTTCTCTACGTAATGCTTCATTCCTTCGCCCTGAGCATAGGCGTGCGCCAGGTCGAACATGTTGAACCACATGCTGTGAATACCGGCCAGCGTAATAAACTGATATTTGTAGCCCATTGCAGCCAGATCTTCCTGGAAGCTGGCAATTTGCTTATCGCTAAGATTCTTTTTCCAGTTAAAGGACGGCGAGCAGTTATAAGCCAGCAATTTACCTGGGAATTTAGCGTGAACCGCATCGGCAAAACGCTTCGCCAGCGCCAAGTCCGGCGTAGAAGTTTCGCACCACACCAAATCTGCATAAGGGGCATAAGCCAGACCACGGCTAATCGCCTGCTCAATACCGGCGTGAGTGCGGAAGAAGCCTTCGGCGGTACGTTCGCCGCTGATAAATTCACGATCGTAAGGATCGCAGTCGGAAGTCAACAGATCCGCCGCATCAGCATCGGTACGAGCGATCAATAAGGTCGGTACACCCAATACGTCCGCCGCCAAGCGCGCAGCAACCAGTTTCTGAATAGCTTCCTGAGTTGGTACCAATACCTTGCCGCCCATGTGCCCACATTTCTTCACTGCCGCCAGCTGATCTTCGAAGTGAACGCCCGCTGCACCGGCTTCAATCATGGCTTTCATCAGTTCAAAAGCATTTAACACACCGCCAAAACCAGCTTCCGCATCAGCCACAATCGGCAGGAAATAATCGGTATAACCTTGAGTACCCGGCTCGATATTATTCGACCATTGGATTTGGTCAGCTCGGCGGAAACTGTTATTAATGCGTTTAACTACGGCAGGAACCGAATCTACCGGATATAAAGACTGGTCCGGATACATGCTGGATGCGGTATTGGCATCTGCCGCGACCTGCCAACCGGACAAATAAATAGCTTCCACACCGGCTTTAGCCTGCTGCAAAGCCTGACCGCCGGTTAATGCGCCCAAACAGTTGATGTAGCCTTTACGAGCGCCACCATGCAATAAATCCCACAGTTTTTGCGCACCGTGCTGCGCCAGCGTGCATTCTGGATTGACCGAGCCGCGCAATTTAATCACTTCTTCAGCGCTGTAAGGACGGGTAATCCCTTCCCAGCGCGCTGATTTCCAGTCTTGTTCCAATTGCTTGATTTGTTGAGCACGAGAGGTAGTCATTGTTCTTATCCTTATTATTAATTTGTAGGGTTATGCCAGCAGCGCGTAGCCAGGCAGGGTCAGGAAGTCGATCAGCTCGTCTTGTGTTGTTATACGTTCCATCAACTGAGCGGCTTCTTTAAAGCGGCCGGAATCAAAGCGTTCGGAACCAAGCTCTTGCTTAACAACCTGCATTTCTTCACTCAACATTGTGCGGAACAATTCTTTAGTGACTTTTTTCCCGTTACTCAGGGATTTTTGGTGGTGAATCCATTGCCAAATAGAGGTACGGGATATCTCAGCCGTCGCAGCATCTTCCATCAGTCCATAGATAGGTACGCAGCCGTTACCGGAGATCCAGGCTTCAATGTATTGCACCGCCACGCGGATATTGGCGCGCATACCTTCTTCGGTTCTTTCACCAGAACAGGGCTCTAGCAATTCAGCGGCGGTAATAGGTTTATCCTGTGCACGACTCACTTCCAATTGATTCGGACGATTCCCTAATACGCGATTAAATACTTCCATCACCGTATCTGCCAACCCCGGATGCGCAACCCAGGTGCCATCGTGGCCATTAGTGGCTTCCAATTCTTTATCGGCTCGGACTTTATCCAACACCCAAGCGTTCTTCTCTGCGTCTTTACTCGGAATAAAGGCCGCCATTCCCCCCATAGCCAACGCACCGCGCTTATGGCAGGTTTTTATCAGCAGGCGAGAGTATGAGCTGAGGAAAGGTTGAGTCATGGTGACGGATTGACGATCGGGCAAAACGCGATCGCTATGATTCTTCAATGTTTTGATATAGCTGAAAATGTAATCCCAGCGTCCGCAGTTAAGGCCAACAATGTGGTGACGCAGGTGATATAGGATTTCGTCCATCTGAAACACTGCAGGCAATGTTTCGATTAATACCGTGGCTTTAATGGTTCCCTGCGGCAAACCAAAGCGCTGTTCCGTAAAGGTAAAGACGTCGCTCCACCAGGCAGCTTCTTGGTAGGACTGCATTTTGGGCAGATAGAAATAAGGGCCACTACCATTCGCCAGCAGGTGTTCATAATTATGTAAGAAATAAAGGGCGAAATCGAACAGACCACCAGAGATAGCTTCTCCCTGATAAGTCACGTGTTTTTCAGGTAAATGCAGGCCGCGCACTCGCGCAATCAAAACCGCCGGATTTGGTTTTAGCTGGTAAATCTTGCCTGATTCATTGGTATAAGAAATAGTTCCTTTCACCGCATCATGCAGGTTAATTTGACCTTCAATCACTTTATCCCAACTCGGTGCCAGCGAATCTTCAAAATCTGCCATGAAGACTTTCACATTAGCATTCAGCGCGTTAATCACCATTTTGCGCTCTACCGGGCCGGTTATCTCAACCCGACGATCCTGTAAATCAGCAGGGATATTCTGAATTTTCCAGTCACCATTGCGAATGGAAGTGGTTTCCGAAATAAAGTCCGGCAATCCGCCATTATCAATGCCATGTTGCCATTTCTCGCGTGCAGCAAGGAGTTGACAGCGACGTTCTGAGAATTCAGCAACTAATTCCGTTAAAAACTCGATGGCCTGAGCGGTCAATACCTGACGCTCCGCAGTGGAAAACTTCTGCGTGAAGACTAACTCCGTGCCTACTAACTGTTGTGTCATTACCCTTTCCTCATCCCAATCTGACGGCATATACACCAACGCACAAGCGGCGTACTTACCGCCTGAGACGCATTTTATGAGTCATTGGCGGCAAGATTTTCTGGTCGTTTTTCACCCCAACAGATTTAAGAATAATCAATTAATCATGAAAATCAAAAACGATTTCCATTTTTATATTAAATATTTATTTAATCTTTATTTATCAATTGATTAACACAAATAACAAAATACACACTTCAGGAAAGGCATTCCATAAATGACAAAATCCCGTTGTAACATATTGTTTAATATAGAGATTAGACCAGTTGGAAAGGGATTGTTTATGCAGAATAGCAGAAGAAATGGTTAGGCGGCATCGATTCAGCCGCCATATAAAGATGAAATCAGTCGAGAGTCGGGTTCATTTGACGTAGATCGAACGGCGTAATCTGATAGACATAATAATTGAGCCAATTGGCAAATAATAAGTGTCCATGGCTACGCCATGAGGCTAATGGGCGCTGCGTAGGATCATTCTGTGGGAAGTAATTCAGTGGGACAGCAGGTTCCAGACCCGCAGCCCGATCCCGCGCATATTCCCCTGCCAGCGTATCCACATCGTATTCCGGATGGCCGGTAACGAAAGCGACTCTTTTATCCTTACTGGCAAACAGATAAGCACCGGCCTCATCGGAAGCCGCCAGAATATCCAGATCGGTGTATTGCTGCAAAATCTCAATCGGAAAATCTGCATAACGGGAATGAGGGGCAAAGAAGCTTTCATCAAAACCACGGGTCAATAACGCCAAAGGTTTCAGGGTTTGATGGCGATAAATCCCAGACAATTTTTCCTTACGAGTTAGTTTGGGAATCCCATAGAGAATGTTTAAGGCGGCCTGCACTGCCCAGCAGACAAATAGCGTTGATGTCACATGATCCTTGGCCCAGGTGATAATGCGTTCTATCTGCGGCCAATAGGCAACATCGCTGAAATCCACTAACCCAAGAGGAGCGCCGGTTACGATAAGTCCATCAAAATTCTGATTTTTAATCTCTTCAAAATCGCAATAGAAGTTATTCAGATGCTCCGCTGGCGTATTTTTCGATTCGCGGCTATCCACTCGTAGCAATTGAATATCCACTTGCAGGGGCGAGTTCGACAGTAAACGTAAAAACTGATTTTCCGTTTCTATCTTCTTAGGCATTAGATTCAGCACCAATACTTTTAGCGGTCGAATTTCCTGAGTTTTAGCTCTTGATGAAGTCATCACAAAAACATTCTCATTACGCAAGAAACTCACCGCAGGTAGTTCATCAGGGACCCGAATTGGCATGCCTACATCCTCAATATATCCGTTTATACGTTTAGACTTCCAGACACCTGAAGATAACTTTTTCCAAATACAAAGTCGAGTGATCAACAACAACCTGAAAATGTTTCATTGCGGTATTAAACCAATGCGCTGCTGTCCTTTACTTCCGCAGCGCGGCCTCGCATTTAGCCTGATTGCAAAATCACCCTCAATGATAGGAACAAATAACCAAAAAACATAAATATTATTTAGCTATTGGCGCACCAGTGAAATTGGTTAACATCGTATAAAACTGACTAATCATGCATATTAACAACAATAAATAGACAAAATCAGTGAGTTATGGTGATTATGTTGGCAATATTGCATCATCAAAGGCGATACAGCCACTCAATATCCTAGCACCGGATTAATTAAAATAATTAATGCAGTTATTCTGGGCGCCAGAGAGTGACTCGTTACTTATAAAACCAAGGAAGTATTAAGATCTCACCAATGGCTCTATTTTATAAAGGTTTATATTTATAAGGTTGCTAGATTGTGGCGACAAGTGACGCCGATAAATCGAGGAAACTACTCAGAGAGTACTATATAGATTTAGAGAAAGTTAAAATAGGTGCGTATTACTGCTGATATTTTGACAAATTTCAGATACAAAAAAGGCCATCCGTTAGGATGGCCTCGTTTGTTTATTTGATACCTGGCAGTGTCCTACTCTCGCATGGGGAGACCCCACACTACCATCGGCGCTACGGCGTTTCACTTCTGAGTTCGGCATGGGGTCAGGTGGGACCACCGCGCTATTACCGCCAGGTAAATTCTTTTCTAAGTGCCGAACTTAAACCCATATAACTGGTGCTGATACCCAGAGTCGAACTGGGGACCTCACCCTTACCAAGGGTGCGCTCTACCAACTGAGCCATATCAGCACAACTAAATTTGATGCCTGGCAGTGTCCTACTCTCGCATGGGGAGACCCCACACTACCATCGGCGCTACGGCGTTTCACTTCTGA